>NZ_JBQCUK010000006.1:0-185316 GCF_051963335.1 Neisseria sp. P0004.S004 | reverse complement strand
TGTTTCGCCAGTATGGCCGGTATCGAGAACCTCGCCGAACTCGGCGGCCAAATCAGACATCGCGTATTGCAGTGGGTAGGCATACCAACCTGCGTCGGCATCGCACCGACCAAGACGCTGGCCAAGTTTTGCAACCATCTTGCCAAACGTTACCCCGATCACTTTGGAGGAGTGGTGGTTTGGTTAGATTGGAATGAGTCTGTCCGCCTTCGTGCCTTGCGCAGCCAGGGTGTCGATGAGATTTGGGGAATCGGGGGTAGAACAGCGGCCAAACTGGCGGCGCAAGGAATTTATACCGCATTGGACTTCGTTCGGGCGGATACCGCTACCCTACGCCGGCGATACGGCGTGACGGTCGAACGGACGCAGCGCGAAATGCAGGGTATTGCCTGTGATGGTTTGCACCCTGAACCGCAAACAAGGCAGAATCTTGTCCGCAGCCGCAGTTTTGGAACGTGTATCGAAACACCGGAGGCGTTGCAGGCGGCGATTACACATCACATCAGCTCGGGGGCAGAAGCCTTGCGTCGTGACGGACTGGCGGCTTCTGCCGTTACCGTATTCTTACACACGGATTTTTTCAGGGAAGAAGCCCCTCAATACCATAAGAGCCTGAGCCGTAATTTGGCCGTGCCGTCAGCCGATACCGTCATCCTGAACCGGGAGGCGCAAAATCTGTTGGAGAACGTTTACCGAGGTGGCTACCTCTATAAAAAATGCGGGATCGAATTGCATGGGCTGAAACCAGCCGGACATGTACAAACGGACCTATGGCAGCCGGAAGCCGTCAATCCAGTTATGGAGGCATGGGACAAAATCAATCGCCGGTACGGTAGAGGACGTCTAAAACTTGCCTCCGAACTGCTTGCGGATGACTGGAAAATGAACAGAGATAGGTTGAGCCTGTGCTATACCACACGGTTCGCGGATTTGCTCGTAGTCTAAGGATATGATTTCCCCAAAACATCCACAAAATCTGTGGATAATATTCCATAGAAAAAAGGTCGTCTGAACTTCAGACGACCTTTTTTAACTCTTCAAATATTAAACAAAATATGATGTCAAAGTTACAAATAAATGACACAATAATGTAGAAAAGCCCGGCCGCCTGTATAAGCTGAGGGCGTGGGAGGTTCAGGCTCAACGGTTGCCGGATGACTTGCTTGGTTTTAAAGACGGATTATTTCCAGGCGTGCTTTTATTATCACGGCGTCGCTGATCGGGTTTGCCTGTTGATTTTGCAATCGGTTTTGGTCCAGGTTTTAACGGCATATTTAGGCTCCTTGAGTAGAGATTATAGATACGGCATGTATATTGGTATGACAGGATTTTTTTCAAGAATCGAGTATTTAAAAATAATAATCTGCCTTACTATAAGTTTATATTTCACGCGGGCGGTGGCAGATCGAAATTACAAATGTGTTTTTGCGACAGTCTTCATTAATCCGGTAAATTTCCTGACATGCCCTGTGTAACAAAACATCTCTGAGTATAGGAATGTTTTTCAGCAGTCTGTATTTGCTATGGTAAATATTACGTCTGAGGCACCAAATTCGCAGTAGTTCATCCTCATCATCAATAACGACATGTTTGAGAATCAAGCCGGTAGAACCTACCGGGAGTAGGTAACGCGGATCGGGGTTGTCAAAGTGCTGTCCTGAACCGTTGAAATCATAAAGAATGTTTGGTTTCATTCCAACAATATCATAGGTATCTCGTGGTTCAGAGATTTCTCCCATCCATTCAAAGCACAATGTTGCTGAACGGTTAGTGAGTTCATGCACCGGAACTTCACCAAGGGTTCCCAAAAAATTCATCCCCCCGTCGTATTCTGTAATTTCCCATGAGGTATCAAACCTGCGATTTTCTATGATGGAAAACATCCTATCGATGTGATCGCGTCTGAGTAAAAGCATAACATAACCTTATATGTGGTTTTCCATCCACGTCCAAGCTAAACATCGCTCAAAATCGGCAATTGCTGCTATGGCGGCTAAATCATCAACGATCAGGTTGTTGGAATAGATCGTTGCTGCCACGAATGGAACAGGCGGTGGCGTTCCTTTGCCGCCGACAAATTCCCAAGAAGGCTTTGCTCGTTTGCTATGCCGGCAGACACTGAATTTGACAATTTCAGTTGCTTGCATTTCTGCGTCCATACGGCTGACCGTAAATCCAACCGATTTACTGTTGTGCCAGTCGCAACGGACGGCGTAATAGTCGTCTATGACACCCCGGAGTTTTCTGGCAAACAAATCTGGCAACCATGTTTTCAGTTGTTCTACTATTTCATCATCTACTTCGTTCCGGTAACTTCTTTTGCTATGGCCTGTATCAACACAAGCTTTTTATTTTAATGAATCCAAAAGTTTTTGCCATTTTACGAGCGGCATATCCGCGCGATTTTTGGCATCAATTGCTGCTTCCCACCTGCGGACGCTGTATCCGGTTTTTGTACCGGTAATTTCTGCTACCTGAGCTTGTGTAAGCCCAAATTGTTTTCTCAGTGCTTTAAGATTGGCAGGTGTATAGCCAATTTCAGGGGCTTCAAATTTCTTCATAGTTCAATAAACTCCCAACATGAGGCCATACCAACCGACGTATATGCGTACTGCTCCATTTCAAGAGCAGCTGCTTTGACGCGGCTGTCCGTTCCCCATCTCAGCCAATCCTCAGCTTTATCATCGCCATCGTAATCAGGACAAATGTCGCGTAAATACTTAACTTTGATAGCTTCATTTTCAGAAATGGCCGCAAGACAAAGACCGCAGCCATCATACCCGGCATTTTTTCCAATTCTATAAGTTTTATTCATAGTGTCCGGATTTCCTTTCGTAGTTTGATATAGTCTAGCACACAATGTAAGCTTTTATGGCTATGCCTGCTTTCTATAGAGCTGAAAGGCTGTCAATGGGGAAGCTTTGTAAACGTCCTATTAGGGCGTTTATGAATACCCCATTTACTGACTGGCAGCGATAACACGCTTAAGTGAGGGAGCAGGTGTAGGCCGAAGGCCATGCCCTGTTCCCGAGCAGTCGGCGGCGAGACCGGGGGCTTGGGGGCAGAGACCCTAAAATAGAAGAGTATGAGGACAAAAAAACGGCCACATTAGTGGCCTTTGGTTAAAATTGGTTATTTGAGACACAAATATTCTTCATCTATCTCTATTTCTTCAGCCTCAATAACCAAGTTAGAAGCAATATATTCGTCACACCCTTGAATTTGGGCTTCAAACCAGCTTAGATATTGGCTCAGTTCGTCATCATTCATTGCGGTAGAGAAGCCGTTGCTCATAGCCAAGCCGTTGATGTAGTCGGAGGCTTCGTGCGCTATGTCGGTTTTAGCGGCTAGATAGATGTTAGTTGCTTTCATTTCAATCCCTATATATCAGTTCTAAATTTTGGCGTTTAGTCTCATTAAAAGACTTCCAACCTTCTGTCATATCAGACATAATTTACTCCTGCTCCCATCCACCAAGATAAGTAACCAGTTCTTCCAACATGGTGCTGATGGCTTCGGTCATCAGGATTTGCGAGGCAAAGGCGAGGCTGGCGGCATCGTCGCCGTTGCTTTCGGCTTCTTCTTGCAAAACGTCCAGATACTGGATGCGTTTGAGCGTAAAGTCTTGGGTTAGGATGAACGCGATTTGTTCGCGCCATACCAAGCCCAGCTGGGTAACGGTTTTGCCGTTTTTGACGTGTTGTACCACTTCGTCGGCAGTCAGGTCTTGTTTGGAAACTTTGACGACCGGAACAACATCGCCGACGCCTTTGAGTTCGCAATCACTGTCCAATTCAAAGCCACCTTCGCAATGGCCTTGCAACAGCCAGCTGGTCATTAGGGAGGACGGCGATTGTTTGGTGTTGGGCATGGCGGCTTCCAAACCACCCAACGCTTCGCGAAGTTTGGTCAGGATATTTTCCGCTTTTGTCGTGGTGGCATTATTAATCAATAAAAAACCACGCCTTGTATCAAATACGGCTTCAGTCCGAGTGCTTTTTGTAAAAGCGCGAGGAAGCAAGTCATCGGTAATCTGTTCTTTCAGTTCTTGTTTTTCCTTGCGCCCAACATTTCGACCTTCACTATTTTGAATTTCCAAAACCTTCTCGTCCAAAATATCTCGAATAACGCCGGCAGGCAGAACTTTTTCTTCTTTTTTGAGGGCTACTCTCCATGTAAAATCGGCTGGGAAGACTAATTCAGAAGAAAATGGAACAGGAGAGGAAAAACCCTCTGAAAACCAATCCAAGCCTTGGCAAGGAGCAAACTCTGATTGTGCCAGCTTGTTCGCAAGATATTCGAAATCCGGTAATTTCTCTTTGCTGATGGGATAAAAACTTACTTGTTTGAACCACATATTTTTACCTTTATTTATGAGGAGAGTTTAGACAAGATGACAAACTTTAAAGCTTGGAGTAGCCGTTTTTTGTCACATATGATATGAATTATTTTGTTCCCAACATTGGTTCGAGTAAGGAACGTACAGATTCCACTACATCGTCAATTTCAAATTCAGGCTGATCCTTCATCGCTCCAGCCTCAACTAACATCGTATGAATTTTATGAATACCAGTTTCCCAACGGTCTTTTCTAACTATTTTTCCATCATGACGAAATTCATAATCTTCTGGATTTTTTCCTCGATATTCAGGGATGATGAAATCATCGAGCGTAACCTTCCTCATAACTGTTCTTACCTCATTGCTTGAGGCCACAATATCTAATGTAACTTTTTCAGCATTACTATTTTGGGAGTTATCCCCAATATTCCAGTTTTGAATATCAGAGACATTTAGATGGGTGAAACTTTCCATTATTTTGTCCTTTACTTACTTCTTTAAAGCTGGTTTAAATATATCGAATTGATCCTTGTCACCTGACTTATGTTTGCGGTTATAAGCTCGTCTAACCTTGCTTACCGTTGATGTACTACATTTAAGTGCGGATGCTATCCCTGTAATACTCACACCGTTTAATGTGAGTTGGATAATACTTTTGTGCAATTCCTCATTTGCTGGCCGGCCTTTCATCCGCCCTTCTTTTTTTGCTCGTGCAATACCTTGGTTTGCACGCTCTCTTCTTGTCTTCCAATCTTCATGAGCAATACTTAAAGCCATACGCAAGAACATTTTTTGCAAGGCTTCCATCAGAGGTTCGGTTAAATATTTTGGAAGAGAATCACCTTCCCCCATAAGTTCATCTAAGTTACCGAAAGAAAAAACGTCGGGTACATGCAGCTTGGCTCCTTTTTCTGTGATTCTTTGAATCAGTAATTCTGCCTCACGAGGTGGGAGGCGAGTGATTCGATCAATTCTTTCTGCAATAACCCAATCACCCTCTTGAAGATCATCGATAAGTCGATTCAATTCAGGACGACTTGCATTTACCCCACTCGCCTTTTCCTCATAGATTCCAGCTATGTAAAATCCATTTTCCTTAGCCTCATCTATAATTTTGCGTTGACGCTCTAAATTTTGTTGTAGTGTACTTACTCTAAGATAAATCCGTGCTATTTTGAGGCTGCTCATGTATTTTAAATCCTGTAATTAATCCACTGGAATTTAAATTATTGTATTTATATTTTACAGTAGTATAATAGGTACTGTAAATAACCTATGGTTAAAATACAGTATTCTACCGAATATTTCAACTTTGTAATAATAATTACCGTTGTCTATAATGTTGGTTATGTCTGTATATAAACCAGTCGAATCCAAAAAGGAGAAGAAAAAATTGCCCTATAGTGGTAAACAGGATATACAGAATTTGATTGTTGTCTTATTCCAATGATGCTTTTCTTCCCAAAGGATTTTGATCGTTTGAAAATTATTGCTTATACGAGTCCAGATGGTGATGAATGGTTAACTGCACTTGAAGCAAAGCTAAAACACCGAGAAGGAATGATCTACTACAGCCGTCATCGTCCCGTCACAAGAAAGAAAATGGTTTTGACCAGGAGGAAGGCGACCAATTTTTTTCGCTATTACAGTGAGGCCGACTCCGGTGGTGCTTCTGCTCCTGAATCGCTAACCCACTTGCTTTGCAAACAAGTGCTGAACGAACTATCCAACTTACCCGGCGGCCTGACGACTGTTCTAAATTACACTGAACACACCGAGCAACAACCGCCTGTTACTATTAGACTGAACCGTGCAATATCCGAATATCGGATAGAGATTGATGGCAAAACATTCTATATTGATGTTTTGCTTGAATTTGATCAACCAGGTAACTCTTCCCTACTCAGGCATGAGATAAGGTGGCAGAGGCAATTGGCGGTTGAGATTTGGCATACATCACGATTGGCTTCTAATGCACCTAAATGTTTAGCCTTATCGAAAATAGGGATACCGGTGGTGCAGATACGGGCAGATAAGGGTTCATTTTTGTATATTGATGAAGACGAGCTACTCAATTACGATAATGAAGAAATCAAAAACCGCATAGATCGCCATGTAGAGAAACTTCGGAACACCTTTCGGAAACAAATTCTCTGCACCCTACTCCGTAATCCTTTGAGTACGGATTTTCAGACGGCCTTGACACTACATAATCAAATAAAGGCCGATGAACAACAAGTAGAGCAAATACAAGAAGAGTTTGAGGTGCTGAAGAATAAACATGTTTTATTGGAAGCTGAATATTCGGCTTTGGCTGCTCAGTACACAGCCTTATTAGAACATCAGAAATCCCAAGGTACTCCCGAGAAAAGGGACATGCTGGAAAAACATGGGATTCTACAACGTATGGCCAATAAGCTGTTCAAGTTGAAATGAGCTTTGGAGGCTGATACAAATTACCTAAAGGAGAACTATATATGAAGAAATTTTTGATACCTACATTGCTGGCTACCGCCTTATTGACACAAGCTGCTTGCGGTAATATGGCTGGCAGCGTGGCTCAGGAATTGGTAAGTTCCTATTTGGTTGATCGTACTATTTATGGCCGGAATGTCGTCATGGGTACATCTTGGCCAAACCACGACAAAGATATTCGTGAAACACAAAGTAAAGAAGTGCCTGGTGATTTGTTGAATTATGTGAAAGACGGAGGGTATCTGCGTGTTGATACTGATACAGGAAGTATTGTTCGGTTCACACCTGAAGAGTTCCAGGCTTTACGGACCCAAAATGGAATTATTGATCCAGCAACTAGTAATTATAAAGACAATCTGATTTTAATGAGTTTAAATCTCAAAAAAGAACATAACTATAAAGAAGTTATCAGGATTGCAAAGCGAGATAAGAGTATTATCGTATTGAAAGGTCTCCTTAATGATTCCATTCCTGAGACAGTGACAGAGGCTAAACGCTTTACCGATGAGGGCATTACCGTATTAATTGCACCGCAGTTGGTTAAACTCTTTAGAGGATATGCCGTTCCGACATTTGTTCAAGCCAATGTTTTGCCAGATGGCAAATATGGCTGCGACAAAAATCCGGAGGTGAAATGTAAAACATATTTTGGGACAGTTGGTTTGAACCATAAGCCGCTGTTTTCATTTGGTGCGAAGCCCCAAGAATAAAAGGAGAATATTAAAATGAAAAAAATTATAATTGGATTATTACCAGTTATCGCCATTTCAAATGCCCAGGCTGAGGGAAATTTCTTAAATCTTGCATCAAAGCCGGCCAAAATTGACGGAGCATTAGAAGCTTCTTTGGATAAACCCTATCCCAAGTTTGTACAAGATTGGATGAAAGACAGTAAATTGGCGGGGCTTAGTCGGATTGTTCAAGGCAAGGTTTTTGAAAGTACAGGAACAATCGAACGAAAATTCTATGCAAGATCCGAATCTGAACATGAAAAAACAGTTGAGGATGCAGTAGGAACTTTCAAAGCATATTGCGAACATCACAAGGGGGCGGTTGAAACACTGACTTCCGATATTTTTTGTATCAACGGCAGACAAGTACAGTGGATGGGATGGTGGTACAAAGAAAACTATACAAACTTTGCCTTTGCTGAGGGATATACAGGGGAACAAACCTACCGCAGCAAAGTTACGGATGTACAACCGGGTAAAAAAATCACTACTTCCTATGGGTCTGCTTTGGTCTTAGAAAAAGGAGAGAATGGCTTAATTAAAATTCAGCCAAACAGAGGCAATGAACGTTGGATTACAAGTGATAGTATCCAAGTAACCTATAAATAATGGGATGTGCGTCATATAAGAAAGAGGATTGGTAGCTGAAATGCTACCAATCATTAAGGAGTGCAAATTGAAAACAAAATCAAAAAAACTTTTTAGGCTTGCTACCTTATTTGTAGCGATATTCTCCATCTCCACACCTGCGGTAATGTATTTTAGTACAGGGGCAGTAACATTAAATCTTTTGGTTGATGGTTTTTGGATGCTTGGTCTTTTCCAATCAGTTGTTTTAACAATTGTAGCAAACTACATCTTTGAATCACGAACACCAAATGAAGAATTCGTTTTACAAAATATAGAAACATTTGATAATTTGGGATATACATGTGATCATCAAAAGGGAGATGTAGATTCAGCTATCGAAGTACATGATTCAAATGAAAACTTTGATTCTCAATCTGCAAAAAACAGTGAAGATTGGGATAATGATATGCTCAATAATCCAGCGTACTCTTGGTCAATGTTCAATAATTTCAATTCAGATTAAAAAAGCAGGAGCCTTATACTCCTGCTTTTTATATACCTAGCTATTTAACACTTCTCCTATTGCTGTTACTATTTTCTCAAAAGCTGCTTTTGTTTCGATAGTTTCAAGGTCATTGCCACCACTATAACTCATGCGCACTTGATAATCACCTTCGTCCATCTCTTCGATCTGTACAACGATTTGTGCAATACTCATTTTTAAAATCCTCTCTGTCTAAAAAAATTATGAACAAAGCTCCAGCTTCGCTTGTGTTGCCGGTATTCATTTGGTGCTGTTGGGAAGCTAGCCCAGATACCACCTAATTTCATGACTGCCTGCTCATAATTGCCATTTAAAATAGCTTCCATTGCACCTTTTTTAGCTAAAATCAAGGCTACAGCAGCTTTGTCTTGTGTGGCAGGACTAAAATCCGTGAAGCCATATTGTTTTGCCAGTCCTTTCCATGTATATCCCATGAATTGATAGCGGCCGGAGGCATCAGACGTGCTTCTACTACCATCTGTTCGAGTAAAACTACGTCTAACAGAATTACCTGGGTGACGGGAGAAGTCCGTAATTCTATAGTTACCAATCGCTGTTTGATAACCATGTTTTACACCTTCTGATGCTGCAATAAAATCAAGAAAGGCACGCACTTTCGGATTATGAACATATCGCTCTAATGCGGCTAGATTGTGAGCAGTTGAAGCTTTTAATACATAGTTTCCTCTCACTTGTCTTCCACTTGATATTCCACGCCACATTACCCCGTTGCCTCCATATGAGGTGGCATTACGCAACGGGGTTATTCCTTTGGGCGGAATACAGCGGATCCGCTAGACTTCGTATTCCCTGGACGTTGAGGAATTGGTAGGTCAAATTCAGATGCTAAAGCCGGATTACCCAAATGGGCTGTTGCTTGATCTACCCCGGCACCTATCGGTCCTTTTCCTTTACGAACATCTTCCATTAGATTATCGTATCTTTCACCGGCGGAGTTCCAGGGTAAAGCGTGAGTATTAATTCTCATGGCTACCCCATTTGTTTTATCTTGAGCTTTTTGAGCATGTGTTGCCAACCTACCAACTTCTTGGCGGTGGCTATTCCTACCTTGATTAATATCGCCTTCAATTTTGCCAGACTTACTTTCATAGTTCTGTTCCAGTTTCTCACCTCTACTACCGATGGCAGCATTAATTCCATCTGGAATCACACCGGCCTGATGAGCTTGGGCTTGAACATTTCCAAATGCCGCCCCAACTCCGGATGAAACTTTATCAGAGTAGTATTTATAAGCGGGTTGTGTATTGTTTTGAGGTCGATCTTCAGGTGAAAGATTATTAGGTTTCCAGCCTGAACTTTCAGCAGCAACTTTTAAACGACCATGGCTATTTTCACCTGCACGAATTGCAGCATTGTAGGTTCCTCCCTGCCCTGCATTCAATTCACTCATAGTCAATTCAGGGTTGCCCTGTACCAATGCATTTGTGTTATCTTGGGAAATAGTAATGCCATTACCATATGTACGAGCTGCCATTTCTCGATAAGATTGAGCTTCTTGGAAGCTTTCTGCAGCCATTTGTGAAGCCTCTCTTGCTTTACTAAAGTTAGCTTCGGCTGTTTGTGCCAAACTATTACCAGAATTGAGTGCAACTTTATATGCTTCAGATTGGGAAACTTTGTCAGTAAAATTACTATCGAAGCTAACACCTTGGCGAATACCTGCTTCAATACTTTTACCAATTTCTGCTGCCATTTGGTCCATATTCTGTGATTTACCATTCCAGCCTAAATCACCTTTTACTCCCAAAGCACTTTTAATATTTCGGGCTGTTTGGCCAACTGCATCTGCCGTTTGAGTGAGGCTTTCCAAGCCTTGCATTCCATTTTTCTTTAATGTTTGAGCAATGCGCATTGCTGTTGAGTTTTGTTCGCCTGCACTAGTGCTACTGCCTGTATTGCCACTCACGCCTAACCCAGCTCCGATGGCAGATATAACTGCTGATGCATTAGTAACGCCAAATTTTTGGGCAATCTTCTTACCTTGGTCTATAACGTAGGATAACTTGCTACTTTCAGCTGCATCCAAACCCATTCCGTAACCCTCAGAGGCACTTCTATCCATACCATAATTGGTTGCAAAGGCAAGGCGGTTTGAATTTCCCTGAGATACAGACTCTCGTATAGAAGCCTGCCATTGTTGAGCAGCTGTTTCTGCTCGGTCTGCCGCCTTTGAATATGATTCCGATTGACTAATCTGTGATTGAGAGGAAACGCCAAGGCTACTATTCCTCATCTGCGCTCTACTATCTCCGGTTACCATATTTGTCCATGAGGTACCAGTGGCTGATTGAGCAGTCATCATTTGAGGATCGGTATATACAGGGTTTAAGCTAAGTTTGTTGGCATTGCTATTGTTGTAGCTCATATTGCCGGCTGAGTAATTCCCCGCCCCTGCTTGAGAACCAGCAGCTTCGCCAGTTGTCTTGGCTGATGTTGTCATGCCCATCATACCGTTTAATAGACTACGACCGCCCATAGCAAGAGCACCCGCGATGACTGGGATTAGCCACATTGCAGCCCCAGCAGCTGCTTGTGCATCGGCTGCTGCCATCAATAACGTATCACCCGTTCCCGGTGTAATAACGCCGTTGGCGGCTTCCACACTAAACAGACGCTTCGCATTCATAGTCATAATCAAATTGATGATACTGGCCACAGGTGCCCAAAGCTGAATCCACAGCATACTCATCATGTAGAAGCTCAATAACCGGAATGCCATGATGCCGCCTAACATGGCGAGAATCATTACAAAGGGGAATAAACCAATCAGAATGGCCTCAGCAGCAGAACGAATCAAGGGAAGATTCCAACTTGCCATTGATGAGCCGGTTTTTTGGGCTGCAATATACTGATTACGAGCTTGAACTTGAGCAAATGCCTGCTGTACAGCAGCCGAATTTCGGTTGCGTTGGCCATTGATAATGCCTGCTTGACGAATAACCTCAATCATCGCCGCCTGTTCGATATTTTTCAGAGTATCGAAGCGAGAATTGTCCAGCAGATACTGGAATGAGCTATTGCCTAACGTGGCCAGGGCATTTACCCGGTTTATTCCTGCCGAATTTGTACCCAAACCTGCAAAAACACGATCAGCAATGTAACTAGGCAAGTAATTTTTGCTATAAAACTCCGTGCGTTCTTTCAGTAGTTTTGCTGCTTCATTACAGGTCATAGTTGTTGATTTGCCGTTGTACTTCAGCCTTCCGTTGTTTTCAGCTGTAGTTTGGGAAACATTAGTAAACAAGGCTTGGTTGGTATTACTTAATGTGGCAAGAATATCTGTACTTTGTGCTAAATCTTGAACCGTGTAGAAGTGATACAGGTTCATATCAAAGAATGAACACTGATTCATAAACAGTGCCCAGTCTTGAGTCAATTGTGTATCCGGGATTCGTGCTTCACGAATATTTTCTAACAAGCGTGTTCCGAATAGCATGCCGGTGCGTGAGTAATTGAGGTCGTCCGGCAGGTGGTTAACTTGCTCGGCTTTGCGGGTAATACTTTGGCCAAAAGAACTGACAAAGTAGCCCATATAAGCAAGGCCGACTGGTACATTGCCAACAGTATATTGACGGCCTGTATATCCATACCCACCTGATTCAGTAATGAGTACAGTGGTTTTAGGAACCATCATACCCATCCAACAAAATAACACGACAAACAAATAACTGAAGCTTTCCCTCAAATCCAATTTGAAGGCTGCAACAGCAAGAGTGACCAGGAATCCAAATAAGGCAGCAGCCTGCATTGCGCCACCCATCATCGTAGATCCCGATATTGTGGCAACGCCATTGAAAACCGCCCGTACAGCTTCTCCGTTACCAGGGAAAGTAAAGTATTCGACAGCCATCATCTCTCCTTAGAAACGGTTCATCGAATCGAAATTCATGGAGTTATTGGTATCTACAAAGGCTGACCGCCATTGTGTTTCAAACTGCTCCATAGCCCTCATCATGTTTTCTTCGATCTCGATTTTCTTCATTGAATCAATACGTTCTTGATAAATTCTGCTTCGTAATTCACCAAGGTTGGCAAATAATTTTCGAACCGCGTCTCCACTGGCTTCGTCTGTCTTGTTATACATACCCAAGGTTGAGCGTACCTGGCGTTCCGATTGGTCCAAAATATTGGCTACAATATCTACAGCAATGGCATCTAAAACTGCTGTTTTTTTCAGATAGCCAGTTCCAAGGAAGGCATCGGATACAGCCATTTTTAATATAGGTAACTTACTATTATTGACAATGGCTGCGATCTGCTTGCGCGTAGATAAATCCCAACCTTGGTTATTCCTTATTGAAGTCGGAAGTGTTTCAAGGCGTTTATGAATCATGTACCGTAACGAAGGTACTTCAACATTATTCTTCTCAGAACAGTTCTCCATTAATTTCTTTGAACCGTTTCTACATGTCCACATGTCCAGTACGATCTTTTCACGAATTTCACCGCCTGCATTATTTTTACCGTTCAATAAATCTTGGATACTTAAGATTCGAGGTTCAAAACTTTGAATACCTACCCTGTACTTATCTTTGTCTTCATCCTCTCTCGACAGAGGAGTAAAAACAACCGTGCCCAACATGCTGTAGTAGAAGTCCATGTCAAACCCTAATTTAGTACGCTGACCGGTATAATTTTTCATGGCTTCATAAGTCAAATTACCACCGGTAAAGCTGATAGTGTCTTGTGGTTTGCCAGTATTCCGAACTTTATTGGATTCTTTGACTAAATTGTCAGCTGCTTGGCAGTACCATGCTGCTTCGCCACCATCGTCTGCCGAGCCGGAATCAACAGATGCTGCACGGCAGTTTGAGCTGGCCAACGAACCCAATTTCCCCATTACGCCGCCGACAATATCCTGACTCAGTTTGCAACTATTTAAACTGCTTTGATTAACCTGATTGACCAAATCACGAATACCGCCGATTGCGTCTTGAATCATGGGATCAAGGGCTTTAAGTGCTAAGTCGAATGCAACACCGGCCGCATTGTTGCCAAGATTACGGGTAAATTGGATAAACTGTTCTTTACTTGCAAAAGAGAATGAGCCGGCAAAAAAATCTATACCGCCACAACCGGCACTTATTGACGGTAGTTGGATATTGCCGAGACTGACATCAGAGACCGGATTGCGAACATTAATGCTACCACCGGTATAAAGGCTGCCACTTTGACCATGGAATGCGCCTGCCTCAGAATAATTGGCTTCTGCACCCATTGAGTTGAACATGTCAGCCATATTCTTCTCAATGCCGGCACTACTATTAATTGGGAGAGACAGTGATGCCGCTAAACATAGATATTTTGTAGAGGAAACACAAACAGCCAGCACTTTGGCCGGCT
The DNA here is from genome assembly GCF_051963335.1 of Neisseria sp. P0004.S004. Classification (NCBI taxonomy): domain Bacteria; kingdom Pseudomonadati; phylum Pseudomonadota; class Betaproteobacteria; order Neisseriales; family Neisseriaceae; genus Neisseria; species Neisseria sp. P0004.S004. Next base: position 171,292 of record NZ_JBQCUK010000006.1, on the reverse strand, counting down.
TTGGTAATTGAAAGATGTGAAATTTCATAACCGCTCCGATGAAGCGGTTATAGTAGGGGAATCCTTACTATAACCGAGATGAGTTACAGTAAAGACTTGAGATTAAGGAAGCTTTATTTTACCTAAAATATCTGTATTGTCAACCAGTTAATACATTGAAATATAAATATTAAAGGCCCTATATAGGGCCTTTAATTTGATTAATATAATGTTCCGACAGGGCGCGAATACGCTAAAAAACGATCCTCAAGCGTGGTTTGCGCCATTACCCCAAATCCAATAGGTGTAAATTGCTTGGTTTTTGTGTCCATGACGTACATGGCGGGTACAGTAGTAACATTCAACCTTTGTGCAATACCATTGTTCGGTAAAGCACGCGGGAAATGATTAAGGCCACCACCATCAAGACTGACCGGCATAACTTTAATTCCGTATTGGTCGGCAAAGTTTTTCAAGATTGGAGCCATGGTATGACAGTAAGGACAATCTGATTTGAAAACAAACAGAATACCGTTCTCTCCTGCAAGTTTTCTAATTGCCTCAGCCTTTTGTTGCTGACGGTTATGATCATATTGTTGCTGGGCCAGTTGATTGTTCGGACGACCACGTTGGCTGTAATCCAAATTTGGGTTCTGCCAAATTACCCTTTGCCATTGGTCAGTAAACGCCGCAGATTTGTTCATAACGACCTCTTGAAGTTCAATATATCGCTTCAAATTTTGAGGTGTGGGATTCATGACGGCAATTTTACGCGACTCATCCAAATTTTTTTGCAGCATTTCAAATTCTGCAAGTTCATTACGAACCGGAGTGTTTTGAGTCTGGCTTTGTCTAGGCTGTTTGGGCTTTTTGGCATCCGGATACCATAAGAAAGCACGGTTTTCATTTTTCCAAATATCTTGGTCATACCACCCCATACCCTCGGCTGCAGCCTGTAAAAAAGAGGCAGACATGATAATTGAAAGGATAGTTAGGATTAGATTTTTCATGATTTTTATCGCTTATTAGGACAAACTTCCATATCGACTGATTGTGTTGGTGCAAGGCTTTCATATTGCGGTGACGTTTTGAAAGTCAGACGTACTTTATTACAGCCCGGCTTGTTTTTTAATGCCTCTTGCCTGACTGCCTCAATGTAGATAGGCACTTCTTTCTTGAACTGTTTGTGCACCGCAGCAGCAGCCTTCCCACTAAAATGCCCTCTAGCTGAACCATGGCGCATAGCCAAAGCTAGAAGCACGTCCGGCTTTCCATCAGGCAGTGGGATAGACGATTTCACCAACTTCTCGGTTTTGTCTAATGAAATACCGCCATTAAATGTTTCTGCAGCATGCAATGGCCCTACTACCATGCTCATGCAGACTGCAATCAACGTAGTGAGTTTTGATTTATTGATCATAGTAGTTTTTTACCTCGTTTGAACCTTTTTTGATATTTTCAACCGCACCTTCGATAGCATGGTTTGATTGCTTGGAAACATTGGCCATATTTGCGTAAACGTCATCATAAAAACCCGCAAGGTCCATTTGGGAAAAATCGATTTTCTCCAACTCTTGAGCGGTGAAACCTTCACAGCTTGGATTTTCTGGAGTACCCCAGCCTCTTCCTAATTGAGCTTTACCTTGCACGTTTACGATTTTGGTTAATTTGGAGATATAACAGCACTGAGTCTCCATTTTAGTCACACATCCGCCCAGGGCTTTGGAACTACAATATGAACCGATGTAGTGGCACAAATCGGCTTTGCGCTTCATTGCGACCAAGATTTCTTTTTGATCGCATTTCAACCATTGCTGTAATGCCATGATTGCAATGGCAATCGCAAAACTCACCGGGTCGAAAGTAACTACCAACTGACCGCCCTGTATACCGGCTGTAAAACCAAAAGCACTCAGCCCGGTTGGTCCGCCTGCCGCCGCCCCACCTGCTGCTGCCGAAGCACCGGAACCACCAAGACCGGCAGCACTCAATGCAGTCGTCAAAAACTGAGGCGCATTGGTTTGCAACAAAGTATAGGTATAGTGGCTGGCTACGCTGGACAACAGCTGTTTCGCAGCATATTCAGTACCTGCTTGAACAACAAAGTCAATCATTTTTGCTGGGTCAGCGTCTGTTTTACAACAATCACCACCGAAAACACCGTCTAAAGCACCACCTAATTTAATAGAGCATTTATCAGGCTCACCTTTGAAAAACTGCTGTTTCTCTGAATCATAGAACCTTTGGCTTTCCCGAGCCATTTCCATAGCACTTATGGTTCTTGCAAAATCTTGGTCTTTACAGCTTGAGACCTCTCTTGTTGTTTCAGGAGAATCTATACATTCGTACTGTTTATCTCGCGCCTGACATGTACCGTCAGGCAATTTATGCGTACATTTATCTTCAATTAACTTGCAATTTTTATTACGGTCATAAGCACTGCATTCATCGGCATCATCACCGGTCATACATTGCATAGTGCGCTGTTCTTTCCAACATTCGCGTGTGACAGGAACACCATTAATTATTTTGGTGCTTCCGGGCTCTACGCATTCTTTGGATACAACCTTGCATTTTTTATCCTTGGCGTGACAAGATGATTCATCCCATTCTGTCGTTATTGCATGGGTATGCTCCAACTCTTCAACTTTTTCGGGCAGACGGCCATTGTGAAGTGTCTTCAGATTCACATCACAGGAATATTGGTGCGTGTATCGCAAACATTCGCCGGCTTCAGATTTCTCAAGACAGTTCTGACCCTGAACCTCACATTTTGCTTCTGGTTTTTTCAATGGTGCACAATAATCAGCCGGGTCTTTTTCTAAGCACTGATATTCAGCCTTATATTCCCAACAGTCTTTTGTAATCTCTACGCCATTGATATTTTTTGTTGATGGGCCATCCACACAAACATAGGATAGCTTACGACAAACTGCTTCTTCACGAATAGCAGCTGCCGCTGGTGCCGTTACCAACATGAAATGGCTGATAATTACCATAAGAGAAATCAAACGTTTCATCATTTGACCTTCTCCTCATACTCTTTGCAGCCATCCTCCCAAGATTCTGTACAAATCGGATCACAGTATTGATGTACGCTGAAAATCGATGCACTTTCACCACCGCCACCTGCAATAGTACGCGTCCAAATAATGTTATTACCCTCTTTCAGGTATGGACGGATGTCAATGTTCAAGTCTTTCTTCCATGAAGTTTTTCGTTCAGCGATACCAATTTTATTGCCTTTTTCATCATATACAGGGCTGATTGTCCGCCAAATGCCCTGTTTGAAATCTGCATAAAACATCTGATTGTTGTAACTACTATAGACGATAGTGTCATTCACTTTCACAATCAGCCAGTCATCGTATTCAACGCGTCTAAGCGTAAATTCAGAAAGTTTCTTCAGATTTTTGATTTTTACGATGAGTTCGCGGTCATATTGGTTATCTCGAAAATAGTCGTCACCAATCGAACCAAAGGTAAGTTTATGCGTATGCTCGCCCGGAGTTTTGATAAAACTTACTTGCATATCCCCCTGTAAGGTACCTGCTTCAACACCCGCTGTTGTACAATCAGGAGCCTGTTCACACACCACTTTCAATTTTTTACTGCATTGATACTGGTTATTTTGATATTTCGTCTCCAAACATGAGTAATTCCAGTTTGGATCGACTTTAACCTTCAAAGCGGCCTCACATAAGAAGAGTTCTGCACCAGTATATTCACTGCAATGCTTCACGCTTTTAATGGCCGGTACAGTTATTTTCTCTGTCGGACACGCGGTTGATGGAACAGTACCGATACTGCCATCTGCATTGACCGGATATTTCCATTTGTACTTTTCCAGCGTTTCTGCCGGATCGCCGGCGATTTTCTGTGTTCCTGTAACCAGTTTCTCATTTGGAGATACCGTTACATCAGGTCGTTTGGTACGGTTGCCTGCAATCAGGTTTACACCTTCACATTCTTGCCGCAAATACAGATCAGGATTGGCCGGCAGGTTCTTACAGTCATTGAATTTTGCATCGCCGAACTGGGTGGGAAGCGACACCCCCCCGCCATAATATTGCTCGGCCATAGGCACATTGTCCGTATAGCGCGGAGTATATTGGGCAGGTTGCATCATATTATTGACCGTGCCCGAACCCAAACTGCCACCCAACTCACTCGCGTATTGGCCAAAGTCTTCGGCATGGGCCGTTTGATACAAACAGAGCAAGGACAAGATAATTACTGAATACTTCATTTTCTGCCTTCCAGAACGGCTAATTTCGCATTTGCAATATCGGAAAGTTTTTTGTCTTTAGATTCACGGATCAAGTGTTCTAATGCAGCATGTAATGACACATCACCTTTAACGGCAGCATGTTCTGTACACATACCCAATTCTGAATTTACAGCACAACCGTCTAAACCATCTTCGCCATTTCGGGCTATTACCGTAACAGGGACTTCGGTAATACCGTAATGGTCGAAGAGTTCAGGATGAATCAGCATATCGCCTTGTAAAGCCGCAAGTTCTTCAGCCGCCTTAACCGTGGCTTTCAGTGAGTCGTCTTTAAAACCACGGATAACCATTACACCCCCCGCCTTTGCTGTTTCATGGGCAATACGTTTCAAGCTGGCTTCAGGCATTGAAAATGATACGAATACCAACAAATCGGCCTTTTCCGCAGCTTGTCGAGCTTCTTGTGAGGCTGGACGGTATTTTTGTGCAATAGACATCGGATCAGCCTTGATTTTTGCATTACCGTAGTCACGAACATCGGGCACACGGTGCTTGATACCTTCCAACTCCGGGACTTCTGGTTGCTGCCGATTGTCACCGACATTCGGGTTTTGGCCTTGGGTAACTTTACCCATGGTTGTACGCAAACGGTTTCGCGCCGCCTCCACATCAGCATCGGCGTAAGCACTACCCACTCCGGCCAAACCACCTAAAAGACTGAGGACGACACCTCCGGCTACGATTACATTGCGTAAAGACTTGTCCATCACTCTATCTCCTGTCAATCACTCTTAAATTTATATGCACCGCAGCAGTCGCGCTTACGGAAAAGTTGGAAGGCAAACTGATTGCCTTTGTAAGGAAAGGCTTTGCCACTGTCTCTGACTAATGTTGAACGTCCAATAGGGTCGCAACAACGTCCTTTATATTTTCGTGCAGCTACGGGATAGGTCATGGCCATTTTGTAGTTCTGCTTATCCATTACCGGATTGAGTTTGTACCCGCATAAAGCATCCTTTCCTGATGCTCTCCAGGCTACCAAATCCCTGTGCATTTTTGCCTGCATTCTTGCCACCATTAGTTTGGCGGCCTGTACTTCAGAGAAATGGCCGGACATCCATCCTGATAATGGGTAAATCGTTCCGTGGCAACCGGCACACCAATACAATTTACTAAATGGAAAGCCAGTTGCAGCTTTTACACAGTCAGCTGCACAGGCTGCTTGAGCAACCACATTGGCAAAAAGCGCGGAATCAGGAGCTTGATAGACGGCCAATGACGGATATTTCCAAGTAGGATCCAGTTCTGTCATCCAACCAATATCCAAAGTGCCCTCTTCTATACAATCGTTATCCAATAAGGCTTCCAACCAAAACACAACCGGATTCTTGTACCAATGAACTTGGTAAAAGGCATTGTGCTGCTCATGTTGCTCATTCCGGCCACGTTTATGCGCGCCACCAAAAAGTTTTTGAATCTTATTTGATGTATCAGCCTTATCCGCTGTTTCAGACGCATCCACTTTTTGCTTTTTAAGAGAGATACCGCCCAGGCTCACCATACAGAACGGTGTACGCACGACTTCTACCAAGTGTGTCGGCTCCCAAAAGGAAACCGTTACGCCTGCACGGGTAGGCTTACTACACGCACAAAACCAATCATTTGGGGTGGATTTATTGTCTTCCTGATTTGAGTAGTTTAGGTTGATACTTCCGCCAATTTTGATTGGGAACATGCAACTCCAACATATATCGTTTATCGGATTAAGCATCTTCCCTTGGCAGGTTAATTTATTTGAATTTGAAGTAGTAGATACAGCCTCAGCCGCGTGAGACAAAGAGAATGTGGGAAGTAGCAATAATGGAAGCAGTAATTTCAGTGGGGATAAAAAATTTTTCACGGTTTCATGGCCTCTACGCGGAGCCGGTTTCCTTCTTGGGAAACCAAACTTGGGACTTCAGACAGCTGAAAACTTTTGGACATACGTCCTTGTTGGTCGTAATAAACTGCCTGGTCCATTTCTGCTGATAATTCATACCAATCGCCTGCAGTCAGAATAGGCATAAATGATTCACCATATTCCGCTGCAAGTTTCTTGGCTAGATCGATTTGATCGGGTTCTCGGCCATCAAAGAAAAACATTTTGAATGGGATCGGGGCTACTTCCAAAGGTTTAACCACGGTACCGACAGGAGCAATAATTTGGCCGTCTTGGTCATAAATTGTTTCAGTCAGGGTATAACTTGGGTCAAAGTAACGAACAGAGCCTTTGGTTGCCTTCGTTAAACCTTCTACCGGCGGTAAATTTAAGGCAGATCGATTTGTTCTTTCTTGAACTTCTTTCTGCATTGCAGCCAATTGACCACTGTCTTGTTTAGCCTTTAAACGTGCTTCAATTTCGCGAATTGCATGTTTTTCCGCTATTGGGTATGTTGGGCCAATTTTGGCACCGGCTTGTTCACCGGAGTGTGTCGATGCGATTACCCATGATGAAATGCCTGTTGCGAGTATTGCAACCAGTGTTACCGAAGCTATCTTTTTTTTATGGGACATACTCACTCCTAAAAAATGGGGACCGCCTTACCAATAATTTGCCCTGAATGGATTAAACCGGATAACTCGTAGCGACTGTCCAAGCTATCTTTGTGTCCTGTTTTAACCCACATGTACCGTTGGGGAATTTCCCCTTCAAATGGATTGATTGCCAGCTTCATGCCATCTAGGGAGTATTCTTTTGCAGTACCTACCTCTTTACCATCAATGAAAAAAGTACGATTCGTTTTCGTTACATGATTTCCGGGAAGTCCGGCAACCTCTTTGATGACCTGCGTACCGATAGGGTAAAAACCGCCTTGCCATGCAAAGGCCACATAATCGCCCTGCTTCAGATCACTTAGCTTGTTCACATCTTTTTTGATGAGGTAAAGATGATAAGGCAATGAATAGGAAAGATTTAAAGCTAAAGCAAAATGTTGATTGAATACCAACAAGCAGACGACAACGGCTAAAAATGGGGTTGCATATTTTTGACAAAACTCCTGATAAAGACGTTTCAGAACTGCTTTGTTGCTTTCTTTTTGTGCCATTTCCATCATAATTCCAAATATCAACGCGCCGCTTCTTCTTCGGTGACTGGCGTACCTTTACCCTCTTCCATCATCGGTACAGGGGAAGTCTGTTCAACTTGTGGATGTGCAGGTGCCGCAACTACAGCTGTGGCAGGAATACGTTTATCCAACTCTTTCATGATGTCAGCCGTAATATCAACCACCTCTGTGTTCCGTCCTACCAATGCAGATTTGACAAAGATGTTACAGCCGCACTGAGTTACCTTTTCCTCGATAACCTGTTGCAAGGTATTCATTTTTGCTTGATAGTTTTGGAGGATGGCGGCTCGTTGCTGGTCGGAAATTCCATTCTGCAGCCCTTGGTTTTTTGCCTGTTCCTGGTAAGTCATGGAGATACCGGCCAAATCAACAATATGGACTGGTTTCTCATTGGTTTTCATGAAATTCCATACACCCAAACCCAATGCAGCGATAGAAATTGCGCCGATTACAAGGCTGCCCAATGAAACCTCTACACCGTTATCCTCCGGATTCTTTTCCGGAGCGGTATTTGCTGGGTTTTCTTTCTTTTCTTTTGCTTCAGTCATCTTAAAATCCTATCCTCTGCATAATTAGTGGGTTGCAGCCCGGTCCCTTAAAACTGCTTCAATGGCCTCGGCTGTATTCAATCCCTGATTTCTGTAATGGTTCACGGCTTCAACGTCTTCTGCTTTTGAGCTTGAGGCAAGTACGTTGAATGGATCTGAGTACAACCGTCCTACTCCATAACCTATCGGGGTAGAGACAAATATTTCACTGTAGTAGTCAGTTTTGCTCAAAGTTCGGAGAATCTGCATAATTCCATCATTGATTTCAAAAGGTTCTTTCTCTTGAATGGTTTTGAGCGATTTAGCCCCGGTACGCAATTGGAAAACAAAGTCGGCGTTCTCTAACGCTGCTTCAGCTGCCTTGGTCTTGTAGTAGTCATTTGCACCTTGCGTCAGCGTACCGCATGCGCCTTTGTACTTACGGACTCGGCGGTAGCCTTCCTCAATAAAACGAGCAGCTGTACCTGTATCACCCAACAATGCCCAAGCCTCGTCAATCATCATGATTTTGTACTGACTTCGTGACAGATACATACCCTGCATAATGCGGTACATAATCAGCTGCATGATGATCTGTTGCAGATCCGGCTTGGTTTTTAACTCTTCGAGTTCCAGTACAACCAAGTCATTTTTAAATTCGACATTCAATTTCCCATTGAAGTAACTGCCATAGATACCTTCTGAACAGTATGTGTACAGTTGGTCGGCAACGGCCACCATAGACAGATCTCGTTCGCCGGGTTCTCCTCCTTCATTGCTTCCGGTAATCAAACACCTGAGACAGCGTTCTCTTACATGATCAACCGTGCCTTCTTGTCCAAATTCGTACCATACTTCTTCGATAATTCGTTGAAGCTTGGCTTCCTGCTGTTCAGTTAGGGAGCCTGACGGAGAGGCCATCAATGAAAAGATCAGTTTCAACATTTCAATATCTTCATTGATGTCTGTTACCATTTGGAATGGTGGGAAACACAGCCCTGCTTCATAGGTAAATTCGATATATTGACCGCCAATCATTTGGCAGAATTTTTCATACGAACGGCCAACGTCGATAATCCATACCTGAGTTCCCAGCCCCATGTAATTGCGCACAATTTCATTGGCAAAAAATGATTTACCGGAACCGGAAGCACCAATAATGGCGAAGTTATAGTTACCGGCGGGGTTGGCAAATAAGTCGATTCCCATGGCCTGGCCACGCTTACCAAACAAACCGATGACAGGTCTTCCTAAACCGTGCCACTCACCGATAATGGGAGACATACAGACAGCATTGGTCATGGTTTTGGTTGACCATCTTTTCTTACTGTCCAAATATTTTTCAACCTCTTTGTCGATAGCCATTGGGAGGGCAGTCAAATATGATCCCAGTTGAAGATATTGGTCGCGATAAAGACCAAACCCTTGAGACTGCCAAATAGATACCGCCTGGCTTTCTGCCAAGTTGATGTTTTCAGGTCTTTCCCAAATAACAACTTGGTGCAACAAACTCACCAGACCACCACCGCCTTTACCGAATGCTTCAAGGCAAATGTCGTAATCACGTTTGATTTTTGCAGCCTCCGGCATGACTGCGGCCATCTTGGATTCCGCTGTTTGTTTGGCACGAGCGGCCTTTAGTTTTACGGTATTGCTGGAAGTATCATAATCACGCTTGAACATCGCCATGGAAATCAGAAATGGTGATGTGTAATTCATGTTTGCTTCAATGGCATCACCGATCAATGCACCCATATTGGACAGATGAAACTCTTCCGGGTAACGATTGGCCGAATAGCATTGAGCGATCACGCAATCCCCCGCAGCACGGTTGCCAAATCTCAGCCCCGAACCACTATCAAGAACCTTGATAGATGTGCGGGTCTCAATCATTTGTTCACTCAAGAATTTAGTTTCGTCCCAAACAGGATCGATTTCATCTTGTTGGCCAGTAAACATCCTATTAGGATTGAGTAGGAGTGTTGTCCAACCCAATAAATCATTTGCATCCCAAGTATGGTGATAAATCTTCATGGAGATGAGTGCATCACGCATCCGGGCAAGGAGCGAAACGGCCTTACTGACTTCAACCGCATTGTCAGGCGAAATATTCAAATTTACACTGAGGATACAGCGCAGATTTCGTAAGCGAATGGCCGTATTTTCTACTAAGACCTTCTGTGTACCCTTATTCCAAAATTCAGTACGTTTCTTGGCCAAAGTTTCAAATGTGCTCCGCATCGGGTCGTCGATAGGACGTGATGCTTGGACTTGCTCATATTCATTGAAGTAGTTTCTCAGATCAGGGGAGCCGAAAATCTGAACTTGTATGGGCGTTTTTTCAGGAAGCAGCGCATACAGGTTGCCCCACTTACTGATCAGGTCATCACTGCCACCTAAAAATGGGTTGAGTTCAAAAACAAAGCCCATACCCAACGGTTTGTCGCCTTTAACGGACATCAGAGTAAATAACTCTGTTTTGGTATCGTATGCACCATAATTGAGATAGTCGCTCAAATGGTCAAAGTCAGGATCAACAGGGTTGTTGTGTAAGGCTTCCATCGGTTGATCGACATCATCCGAACCAGCTAACCAATTTTTAAATTTTGACAGGACACCCATTACATACCTCTAGCGAGTGGTACCGGGAATACCCGATGTTTCCTGCAGATTAAGATTCACACCAACATCGGGGATACGGTCATTTGTGTTATTTGAATTGGTTGAAGAAGTATCAACCGCACTGTCTGAAGTTTTAGATCCATTCCCCAATAAGCGGATAGGACGGTACTCGTCTATGATCTGTTGCTGATTGTGGGCTATTAACCAATCACCCTGATTCAGAACGACATATGTGAAACTTTGATCATTTAAATCGCCATCCGTATCAAGATATGGAGCAACCCAAATACGAGCAATTTCACTTTGAGAGCGAATAGGCGTACCGGAGGAATAAGCTTGCGTTAACATCAATGTTCGGGCACTTTGATCTGTGTAAGGTTGTCCAACCTGTCTTTTCATGCCGTCTTGTAAAACACCTGCAACAGATGCTTTATAGTTACTGCTTATGGATGCGCAATAAGGATCATCACTGTTCCAAGCATTTGAGCATCGGAATTTTTCACTACCGCCGATACCGGACATGGTTAAGGTTGAACATCCGCTAAGAATCAAAATTGCCGCAGTAATTGATAAGGCTTTCAAACGCATCATTCCGCTCCATTCAACCATTTTTCCAATTCAGCACGCGGCATAGCACCGGATGTACGCCGACCATCTTTATGAATCATGCTTGGAGTACCGCGAACTTTAAGCTGCTCTGCGAGTGCAATATTTTCTGATACAGGGTTTTTACAGTTACCGGCTGCCGGTTCTTTATCCATCAGCATGTAGTTATTCCATGCTTTTTCACGATCTTTACTGCACCAGATACGTTCTGCTTTTGAAATTGCATCAGGGTGGAGGGATTTAATCGGGAACATGAAAACGTATGCGGTATAGTCTGTCATGCCGGCCAATGTTTCTTCCAAACGACGACAGAACGGGCAATCTGGGTCAGAAAAAAGTGCAAATTCACGTTTGCCTTTACCGCCATTGCCTTTAACGATTTTGATGGCGTTTTTGAATGGCAGTTGGGAATAACTTTTTTGTGTTACCGCTGAACGAGACATCTCGGTCAAGTCTTTCTGCTCTTGCATATCGTACAACGCGCCAAAAATGAAATAGCGACCGTTTTCTTGTACATAGGCTATGTTGTCACCCATTGTCACTTCATAAATTGAAGCCATGGGGGTGGCCTTTACTGAAGAAAAGGTGGTATTGGGGTACAACTTGTGCAGAGTGCTTTCAACAGTTTTGACATCGGCAAAGGCCGTCTGAAAAGCTGTGATTGCTGCAATAGTGGCCAAGATTTTCTTTTTCATTGAATCCATCCTATTTAGTTTCGCCGGTATCAATTTCAATACCTTGAGTCAGTACGACATCCACTTGACGGCCTGCATTGACTTCGACCACAGGGAATACCTTGTCGGCAAGTTTGATATAGTAGTCAGCCAGTCTGTCAGCTGCACCACCGATACCCGAAGCAATTCCTGCACGGTATTGATCACTACCTCGAACGGAGGTCGTGCTTCCAAATGCAGTATCACTTGTCACTTTGAATGCTTCGGATACGCCTTTACCCATACCGCTAATAACGCCCGACATCAGTGCATTCGCCAAGAGTTGGCCTTGTTTCGTTACAAGATTGCCTCTAACACCTGTTTTTCCGTCTTCACCGGCAACGTAACCTTTTACTGGCATATCAATGGCTCGGCCATCGGTACCTACACAGCTGAGATTCTGCAATCTGATGTATGCGCGTTCTGAAGATATATCGCCGTAAGCCTGACCGGTAACGAAGCACTCTCTAAAGTTGTATTTAAACCGGTTGGGCAGTTGCGCAAAATCAGTTACGCGCATTAAAACTGGGTGGGGGCTGGCATTTTGTGCTTCACCCCCGGTCGGTGCATCAACCCCACCTAACAGTACAGATCGGAAAAAAGTACCGCTTGGTATATACGAGTCACGCGCCCGAAACTTGCCTTGAGAGACGGAAACTTTTCCGCCGTCTTCAACTACTTCAATATTCATACGCGGAGTTTTTGATTTAACCCACTCCGCTTCTTTTAATTGTGGGGAAACCCGTACATTTTCATTCGGATTTCCGGTATTTACTGCTCCAGTCGTTCCAGGTTGCAGCTCTGCCTCATTCATACTTCCTGAAACAATTCTTCGTTCAATGGGTCTGTCTGCTGCAGGAGATGCCCCATTTGGCAATGTACCTGCCGGAGGTGCTGGGGGGAGTTGGCCGTTATCGCCAATGCCGCTTATTGCTGGCGGCTTGCCTAAACCATCGGGTCCCAGTCCCTTACTTGAGTCAGGATTGCTACCGTTCTCTTTTGCTTGTAACTGCTGAACCATGGTTTCTAATTCGCTGATTTTTCGATTCGCATCTTCAATCTTCGAACTTTCCGTGTTCATCCATAAAGAGTTGTCTGTAATGCCTGCTTGTGGACTTGTAAAATCAGTTTTGAGGATCTGCTGTTTGTTTTGAACCTGTGTGACTTCGGCTGATTTCTTTTTATTGCCTTCAATGACATAAATCGCACTGCCTACAATTGCTGCCATACCGCCTGCAACCATACCTGCAATGGCCAACTGCCGTTTTCGTGCAGCTGAAAGGTTAAATTTGTTTACTTTCACCCTCATCTCAACCTCCCAGACGGCTGATAATAAATACGTCGGTAATTTCTCCGGGTTGTAGAATCTGTTTCCGTACCGCTACCGCCAAAACGCCTTGTCGGTAAAATTCCTGCTCTCTAATTTCAAGTTGTTTGGAACCCAAATTAGTTAATGTGAAAGAAAAACCCTGCATATCGGCGGCGGTGTAACTTCCGGTTTGAACAAACAGCGTGTTTTCCCACAATGGGATGGTTTGGTATTCACGACTGTGATTGATGCCCATATCGCCGCTAGTGCCACTCATCATGGAGGCCATCATTTTTTTGATAGCTCGCACATATTCGGTACTATTCATCGTCACAGGCATAGGACCGCTTTTCGCAGCCAATACTGCTGCTTCATGACGATTCGCACCTGCCACATCGATTACAATGTTGTCACCCTGTTTCGATGTAGGCTTAAGAACCAGCAAGTAGGTCTTACCCTCCTCGCTTACAACAAAAAGATTTGTAGGATTTGAGGTCAAACTTCGAACAAACAGTTGACCTGTTGTCGTATCTTTCTGAAGCTCAAGATCGCCATCCATAAATTTCCATGAGGCAATTCGACCGCCTTCAATAGCGATTCTGCTCAAGTTGCGTTTACTTACTGAAACAACGTGAGGTGTATTTTCTGTTGCAGCCACACGTTGCTCGGCAAAACTAGTGATGGGTCCAGCTACCAATAAGGCAGTAAAGACAATTTTTTTTAATGGTGAACACATATCAATTACCGCCTTTAAATTCTGATGCCGTTTTACTGATTTCTACATCCTCGGTTTTTACTTCGGATTCTTCCTGATTTGCGGGTTCTGCTTTAGTTACGCGCTTTTGAACTTCTTTAATCGATAGTAATTGCAGCGTTCCATAATTATTTTTGAAAGAAATGAGTAGCTCGCGGTCTTTTTGCTCCACTACTGTATTGTTGCGTTTAACCTCAAAAACGCCACGAATGGAAACTGTATTGTCTGAAGTGTCTGCCGTTGCTTCTGTCGCACTAAAAGTGGTGCTGACATTATTTTTCTTAACCCATAAGGCATTTAAAGACAGTTCCTTTTCCAAGGCATCTTTATAATCAGGAGCAACGATTTTTAATAATTGGCTGTTTTGATAATCAACTGTTTTAGGGGTTACATTTAAGAGAAGATAGGCTGCATAGGGAGCCATTTCTTCAAGATATTCTTTTGAAAAAGCGATGTTTGATACAGTCATTGAACGCCGGATTTCCGGAGGAGTCAGCGTTGTTTGAACAACAGTACCTTTGAAGAGTACCGTCGCAGACAAAAATAGATTGGCAGTTATAGACATACCCAAAACTACCCAAAAAAAGACCTTGATGCCGGTTCTTACCGCTAATTCACTCAACATATACTCAGTCTTCAATTTAGAAACTCCCGTTTATTTGTTTCAGGTATCCGTTTGTTTTTTTCATTAATGGGTAGGTACCAATAAAGAACATGCAAAAAGAACCATTGATGCTTGCCCGACTTCAACTTTCCCCATCGCCATGCGATAAAAAGACTAAGCGACATGGAAATGAAAAAGTGACGAGAGACAATACCTATACCGAATCCGGACATAAATAAGATGAATACGTCCAAATCCCAAATAAATGCTTTCTTGGGATCGTCTATCGATACTGGAACTCGAAAATCTCTCATCACTTCCCTTTTTCGGTTTGATTAAACAATCAAGGTGAACATACCTTTAATGATGCCCGGGCCCAATGTTGCGGCCAGGCCAACACCCAAGCCGACGATACATGGCATGATGGTTTGTTTCATCAGACCTACGGCCAAACCGATCAAGAATGCAGTCAAGCCCAAAGCCATACCCAGATAGCCTTCAGACCAGCCTGATACCATGTCAGCCAAGCCTTTAAATTCAGCGCCGGTTGTAGCGGCCATTGCCAAATTAGTGGTCAAAGCCAATGCAATCACGGCTGCGTATTTTGCTACTTTAGTTTGTTTGATATTCATAAAGAACCTCATATATAGAGCTTGTATCGCCAAGCTTTTGCGTCCGATCATTCTTTACCAAGTGATTACAACAGTTCGTGTGTCATCACTATTGCAGCAGGCAGGGGAACTGGCAGTTCGAATTTTTGCGGAGACATTATGTTTCCTTAGCCATTTACCGATCACTGCTGCCCGTTGTTTAGCCAAACGTCTATTAATTGCAGTATTTCGGCCTCCGATACTGTCAGCCCATCCGCGTAAATAAACCGTCTGAGTTTTTTTCAATTTAGGCAGAACACGTTTGAGCGTTCTCACGCCCTCCGCACCGAGGTGTGAACTACCTAAATTGAAAAACACCCTGATCTCATCTTGTTGAAAACTGCTTTCTGTATGAGCATAAACCGGCTGTTCCGCCAAAACTTTGCGTTCAAATCCTGAACACTCTTCATTACGGCAAAAAACAAATTCGCCCAGTTGATTTTGTTCCACTGTATAAGTTGCGTCTTGAGGCAGCTCGACCACGTCCTGTTTTGGGGCGGCACAGGCTGTCAGAATCATTGTGGAAGCTACGAAGAGCGTGTTTTTAATCGTTTCCAATTTTGATATACCTTATTTGCGTACGTCATTCTTGCGCGATAGCATGCCCGACCTTTAAGTTTGGTACATGCAGCGTTATAAGCACCAACCGCTTCCCAAGATTTGCCATGTTGACGATAACTATTTGCCAATATCCATGCACCAATGTGTACATTTGTGCATGGATTCCATACATCTGCTTCTGTTAAACCGAATTTTTTGTGAAGTACGGGTAGCCATGAACGGTTGATACCCATCAAGCCAATATCGGCTGTATGACTTTCAATATTCGGTCTGAAAGAGCTTTCTGTTAATGCGATCGATTCCAACATATCGGGATCGATACCATATTTGTTGCCGGCTTCCCGATAACAAAAAGCATCTGCTCCTGTAGATGCGAGTACCAAAACACCTGGTACGACGAACTGTAAAAGTATGGCCCTTAATCTCATGTCTTTACTGTCGTTGTATGTAGGCACTGATTTTTACCTAGAATCGACAAGTTTTGTTAAATCAAAAGAAATTAACTAAATTATTTAGAAATATTTTTTTATAAAATAATTGTGATATAATTAAAGTTTACGCTCAAAATAATAGAAACCACCCTACTACAACCTATTGATATTAAAAGGAATGCCACAAGGGTAAAGGCTCTTATCCAAAAGCCAAAAGGCCGTCTGCTAAAAAAATCGCAGACGGCCTTTTTTAAAAGCTGTAACGGTAAAGCAACAGCCTTAATGGTTAAAGAAAAAGGTTTAAGGGAAAAGGATAAAAGTTAAAGGTAAAACAAAGACCTGCATGTCAAAATGCAGGTCTTTGTTTATTAAAAGGGTCGTAATTATACGCTAAAAACTCTGTTTTGTGACAATTCTAATTAAAATAACCTTTTTTACTTTGATTTTTGACATAGTAACTTTTTTTGATTATATGAATGGTTTAACAACTCTGACTTTTTAATCAAAATGAATGAAACAGATCTTTCCAAGCTTCTTGGTGTCGTAAATCGCTTTACAAATATCAATAAAAACTGGTCTTGCGTATTGTTGTTCTGGATGCAGCGTGCTACCGGTTATCTGGAAATGATGACTCTCGATGACGATGAAAATACGGCAACCTTCCTTATCGAGAAGCTGGATAAACTTTTAGATCCATTGCCGGAAGATATAAATGACACGGTTTTTGCAGACGCTTTGGCCGATGACTTTGAAATCTTATTTCTCATGGCTCAATACGGTTCAGAATACTGGAATTCGCTAAAAGAAAGTTTTGGTGAATTTTGTATTAGACATACTACGTTACCCAATCAATTGATTGCTGATATACCACATGCAAAAAAAGAAGAAGTCAGCATGTGGCTAAAATCTTTGCTTAAAGCATCATGAAAACAAGCCTTATCACATTAGCATCCTCGCTAATGCTTATCGGTGGCTCAATGCTATACCTGATAAATACCAAAAAAAGTGCTGAACCCGCATCACATAATGATGAGGGTTCCCATCGCGATCAGAATATAGTCAATGACCGATTTCGCATTTTAAAAGCGCATGAACTGATTCAGGTGCTCGACTTAAGCCCTCAAATTTCCGGTATTAAGATGAATTTAGGGTTGTCGGATGAAAACTGGAGTAAGGATGCCCTTCCCTTTTTGGAAAAATATATAGCCTTTGTTCAAAGGCTTCCCGCCAGTGAGTCTCATCACCATGCAGGTGATGGTGGTTTAGTCCGCCATACACTCGATGTAGCTGCACTGGCCCTAGTCGCATCGACATCTCAATCATGGCCGCCTAATGCCAAAACGGAGGAAATAGCAAAAAAAACCGCGGCCTGGCGTTATGGAATCATGTGCGCAGCCCTACTCCATGATGTTGGTAAAACTGTGACTGGATTTCAAGTTGAGCTGTTTGATTCAGGTACCAGCCTTGAAAAATTGCTATGGTTGCCTGATGCAGGTTCGATGGCTGAAAGCGGTAAGCTTTATTATCGTGTCGAATTTCCTGATGCAAAGTCTGCTTACAGCACACATGCCGAAATCGCTTGGACATTCTTTCAAGCTTTGGTTCCTTCGCATGTCAGACAATGGCTTGCTACAACCGATCCAAATTTAATGATTACCTTGAGAAATTATCTGAGTGGGAAAAAAGATGGTAGTCCTCTTGAACAGTTAATAAAAAATGCTGATATGACTTCGGTTTCACGGGATTTACGAAGTGGCAGCCGTCAACGCTTTTCAACTGCCAAGCGTAAACCATTTATTGAAACGATTATGGAAACATTGAAGGAAATGTTATCCGACAGAGGGGTCCATTTCAGCATCGCAACGACTGCCGGTGGTGACCTGTTCCGCAAGGGTGATCGTATCTATTTGATGTCAAAAAATGTACCTGACTACATCCGGCAGTATTTGAGAAAAAATCAACATCCTGCTGCAGGGTCATTTCCAACTGATAACCAAAGGATATTTGACACATTATTTGAGTACCGTGCCGTCATTCCGCCGGAAAACGATCCTCACAGGGCAATTACCCATATAGAGGTTGAGTTTACCCGCATGGACGGTGAAAAGGTTCGCAATATATTCAGTGTACTTTGTTTCAATGCTAAAACCTTGTATCCGGATGGAGATTATCCGGCTGAGTTCTTAGGCAATCTTTCTGAAGTTGCCGCCAAAAAAGAAATAGCAGATGTTGTAGATTCAGAGGATAAAACATCGATTAAGACACAAGATATTGAAGTTAAGCCAGCCAACACCAAAGACAAAATGGATTTTTTGTCTATTCAACCGGAAATGACAGAACAGCATTCCCTGCCTGAAATAAATCAAACTGAGACAGCAAACTCTGCTTTTGATAGTAGCAAGAACACACCTGCTCCAGAGGAAAATAGATCTAGTGATACAGAAAATGCTGAAAACCCAAATAAACCGGATTACAGCTCAATTGATAACTTAATCGAAAACTTTAACCTGATAGAACCTGATTCAGAACAAACAGAACAAACCAATACGGAAGCTGAGACAGCAGTAAATGCCGATAGCCCGATTCAGGAAAATATAAGCGTGGAAGTTGAAACTGAGACAGTAGCCAAACCTCACACTGAGGTTAAAGAAACTGAGACAGATAAAACTCCAAAAACAATTAAATCGGGTACCAAAGCAGGCCGCAAAAAACTGGCCGACCTTTTCTCAGACGATCGTAAACCTGTTGAGAAAACAGCTGATCCTGAATCAGAACATGGACAGATTAAAACAACTGAGACAGTAACCCATCAAATTGATACTGAAGCAGTTTCATTGCCTGAATCTGAATCAGCACAAAATGGTATGCGTGAACTGGAGCAGCTAAGACTAAAAGAACCTACATCTAGTCCACGTCCAGTTCAAGTCATGGATGACTCTCAAGGTTTAGATAGCCTTGCAAGCGGAGCGAAGAATATGGCCGAACTCGAAGCCTTAGTTTCTGAACGTAATTTGAAAAAGCAATCAGAAACAGAGTCAACCGAAATAGTCGAGGATTCAGTCAAAGCCAAACATATGGAAGCCAGAGACCGTGGTATGCAGTTTTTACGATGGCTGGCAGATGGATTAGGAGACGGCAGCATAGCTGTCAATAGAAGTGGTGCAACAGTCCACTTTATTGAACAGGGAATGCTGTTGGTTACGCCAGCCGTATTTAGAGATTACGCCGGCGGCGTGTTCAATAAATCTGATACGGAAAGCCTAGGCCCTCTTACACAAAAAGGCTTTGAAGCTTTGAGGTTGCATGCAAGGACGAAAAAAAGCTCATTGCATAGGGTTCTAACGACAAATGGTAGCAATCGCAGACTCTTCTATTGCTACCTTATCCCTGAACATAATATCAAACATATCATACAGCCAGGTTCAAGACCTCAGAATAATACCGATATTAAATTGGATGAATCCGACTTATTAGTAATGGAACAAAAATGAGTGCCCACTTCCCTGAAAACGTTTATCGATCACCCTATGAATGGATCAGTGTAGCCGCATACTCCACCACAGCGGTTTCAGTAGCACATTTGCCTGTACCTCCGGTAATTGCTTATGGCAGTTTAGCCATTTTTTCGGTGGTTTCAGTCAAACGCGCGTTATCAGCATTACGCATTATGCGTTTCCGGAAAAATATCCGGAAGTTGCCCTATTATGCCCTTACCGCTGATGAAATTCCTTCTTCTGATAAAGCACTTTTTCTTGGGAAAGGGTTTAGATGGACACAAACACATACCCAACGTCTTTTTATGGTTCGCCAGCCTGAGAATGACGGACTTCGTAATCCCTCTAAACTCTATAAGGCAGCGAGAAAACATGAGATTGAGACAATGGGTACAGACTGGATTTCCCGCATAACTCGGAAATCAGCATGGTGGAATCCGGTTGCTCCCTTACCTCCGGTGGGCGGTTCTCCTGAATTACATGGCATTGAAATTGATGAAGATGATATTTGGGAAGATTTAGGGGAACGCGTTGGCCACAAGGTTGTATTGGGCACAACCCGCGTTGGTAAAACCCGACTATGTGAAACCATGATCGTTCAGGATATTCGGCGGGGTGATGTAACGATCGCCTTTGACCCCAAAGGCGATGCTGACCTGATGACTCGAATGTATGTCGAATCGCAAAAATCAAACAGGCCATTTTATATGTTCCATTTGGGTTTCCCCGAGTACAGTTGCCGGTACAACCCAATCGGGGATTATGGTCGTATTACGGAGGTGGCGACAAGGATTGCGAACCAACTGCCCTCTGAAGGTCAGTCTGCTGCCTTCCGGGATTTTGTTTGGCGTTTCGTCAACGTTTTAACGAAAACCATGGAAGGTTTATCCATTAAACCAAGCTATGAAAATATCTATAAGTCTGCTGCAAATGTAGATGAACTTGCGGGGGATTACTTTAAAAAGATATTGGATAAGCATCACCCTGGTTGGGAGAAAGACTTCGACAATTTTGATATGCCGGAGTCGGAAGCAAAAAGCGCAGTCAAGACAGGGCGCAACTTGGACACAATGAAGCTCGGTTCATTCTTGAAGGCCAAAAAGCACAACGAACCTCTTATTGACGCATTGGGTGGTATTTTGTCCAATGACAGATCCTATTTTGAGAAGCTAGTCAGCTCTCTGTATCCATTACTGGAGAAACTGACGACTGGCGAAGTTGCCAAGCTTATAAGCCCGGATACAGAGGATTTGTCAGATCCAAGAATCATTATGGACTGGCGCAAAGTTATGGAATCGAATGCTGTCGTCTATATTGGATTGGATTCCCTATCTGATGCCGAAGTTGCAGCAGCCGTAGGTAATGCGATGTTTGCTGACTTAACCTCTCTTGCAGGTCAGATCTATAAATTTGGCCATGGGGTTGGACAGAGTGGAAAAACTCAGAAAAGAAAAGTCTCAATTCATGCAGACGAATTCAATGAATTAATCGGTGACGAATTTATTCCGTTATTGAATAAGGCCGGTGGTGCCGGCTATCAAGTGACGGTTTATACACAAACATGGAAAGACGTTGAAGCCAAAATTGGCTCCCCGGCTAAAGCAGGTCAAATTGGTGGCAACTTGAATACGATGATTATGCTTAGGGTGAAAACCGTCGAAACAGCAGAGATGCTGACTAATCAGTTACCGGAAGTCAAAATCATGACCAGCACCTTGGTATCAAGGGCTGGAGATGTTGCTTATCCGGATAGTCACGAAGATTTCAGCAGTGGAAACGAAGACAGGATTGGTGCTGAGACAGTTCCTATGTTAACGCCCGCTGATTTAACCCAATTACCAAAGGGTCAAGCTTTCGCGCTTATTGAAGGTGGCCAGTTATATAAAATTCGGCTTCCCTTACCCAAAAAGGACAAGCTTGAGAAAATTCCAGCACATATTGGTGAAATGGCGGCTGAGATGCGCGAAGTTTACAGACTAAGCCAGCCTTCGGCTGAAGAAAACGCATTTACGGAAGGAAGTAGTTATGCCGTCTAATACAAGCGCATGGTACATGAACTCATTGCCTTTAAAGTTCTTATTCCTCCCGTTTAAAGCTGCTTATACCTTATTTTTGATTGTGTTGCTTATCTTTGGTAGTTCGATGTTGACTCAAAACTATTTTGGTACCGGTAATCTCTTGGAAGATGAAATCAAATGGTCTGAGTCTGTTGGCCATGATGCGTTTCCAGGAAAAGAGGTTGGAGATACTATCAATCTGCAAATTGCCAGACTAAGTTACAAGGGGCTGAAAACCGTATTTTTTGACCTGACATTAGTCAATGAATCTCTGAAGGCTAAGTCAGAGGCGGATTTCGGCTATAAATTCAAAAATTACTTAGCTCCCCGTATGAAATACCTACAACAATTTGATGCTACATTGAAGGTTATATCATTACGTTTGGGGAACTTGGCATTGTTTGTAGGTATTGCGGCAATCTTTGCAATCCCGGTTTTGATAGATGGGTTAGTGATGAGAGCTATCAGACAGGAAAATGCCTCACGGGAGAGTGCCGGAATTTATCACCGGGCAAAATACTGGAGAACAGGAATTATTTGGTTGGGGTGCATGATTTATATGTGTATTCCTATATCAATTTCGCCCTACTTGCTCTCTTTGCCTTTGATAGCGGCAATTTGGATGATTTTCATGCAAGCCAAATATCTTAAAAAGTATCTTTAGGATTCCAGTGGAACCTATGTGGTGCCTTTTTAAGGTCTTTACGTAAGGAACTAATATCATGACTATAGTATTTTTGTATTGAAGAAACATTCTTGTACCCCATCATAGTTTGTACTGCCCTAACATCGTTGGAAGCAATCAAATAATTATATACACAAATTTTTCTCAAAGTTCTTGGAGTAATGGGTTGCCTTAAAACTCCCAGTATTGAGGTTGTGACAACTTTAGAAATTTCATTCCTCGTAACTGCAGTACCATTTCTCTTGGTAAATAATGGGAATTTCGTATTTAAACCATTTGGCATTTCATAGTGATGAGGTAATAATTTGAGATATTTCTCTAAGTAATAGGTACTTACATAATCAAGATACACAATTCTTGGTCTCTTGAACCTGTTATCAAGATGAAGTGCTTGTTCATGCTGAATGAAATTTCGAATTTGTAATCTGGATAATTCACAATTTCTTAAACCTGCATGATATATCAGATCTAAAATGCACCAATTTCTAAGATGCACAACATCATGCTCATTTTTAGGTGTTTGTACAGAAATTTGACACATAGGAATTAAATTTACCATGCTATCAGGCATCTTGAAATATTTTACTTTTTGGGAAGATACCTTTAAATTTCTTGTAAAACAGAACCAATTTCTAAAACAGTGCCAACTTGCAATATACTGATTTAACGATGATACTTCTCTTCGTTTAATTGAACTTTTATTGAGTGAGCGATGATATAAAAATAGCGTCTTTTTAAACACATCAGGGTCACAAAGTACAATTAAATCCCTGTAACCCAATGATTGTAAGATATGCCCGTATATTTGAAGTTTGTGCTGATACAACTTGATTGTTGAAATGGCATATTTTTTAGAACGCAAATATCTCGTAAATTCTGAGAAGATCAAATTATATTGTTTACTGCTTTCAGAGGACATCTACTTTAAACCCTCGTTACCTGTCAAAATTGATGCTCTCTTAGTGTTATAATGTATAAAGAAGTTGCTAAAGTTTGAAAAGTATTTGCAAAATACTTAAATTTCGAGTATTATATGAATGCAATATTTTATGATTAACTACTAGTTAATAAACAGGAATAAACAACAGCGATTGTTAGGTATAGGGAAAAACTACATAATTTATATTATGTTAAATTCATAATGCTAGTATTTCAGCCTGCCAACTCCTGTTTCTCTTAATTCTACAATTACTTACAGAATTCAAAAATAAAAAGGCCGTCTGAAAGGTTTTTCAGACAGCCCGAGACCTTTGAAAATTCCCCAAAATCCCCTAAATTCCCACCAAGACATTTAGGGGATTTCTCATGAGCACCTTCTTCCAGCAAACCGCACAAGCCATGATTGCCAAACACATCGACCGTTTCCCACTATTGAAGTTGGATCAAGTGATTGATTGGCAACCGATCGAACAATACCTGAATCGTCAAAAAACCCGTTACCTCCGAGACCACCGCGGCCGTCCCGCCTATCCCCTGTTGTCCATGTTCAAAGCCGTCCTGCTCGGACAATGGCACAGCCTCTCCGATCCCGAACTCGAACATAGCCTTATCACCCGCATCGACTTCAACCTGTTTTGCCGTTTTGACGAACTGAGCATTACCGATTACAGCACCTTATGCCGCTACCGCAACTGGCTGGCGCAAGACGACCCCCTGTCCGGATTGCTGGAACTGATTAACTGCCAACTGGCCGAAAAAAACCTAAAAGTAGAGAAAGCATCCGCCGCCGTCATTGACGCCACCATTATTCAGACCGCCGGCAGCAAACAGCGTCAGGCCATAGAAGTCGATGAGGAAGGACAAGTCAGCGGCCAAACCACGCCGAGTAAAGATAAAGATGCCCGTTGGATAAAGAAAAACGGCCTCTACAAACTCGGTTACAAACAACATACCTGTACCGACGCGTCACACGTGGTCGTGTTCGCCGCCCGTACCCACGCCGACGACGCTTATCTGACTGAAATTTTGGAAAAAGAAGACCAAGACGGGCCAAATTTAAAGCCGGCGGCGATGGCGCACGCCGCACCTTCTTGGGCATTCACCGCAACCAGTTCCAAGACGAAGCCGAATGGCTCGCCAAACAAGTGCACATCAACATGGGCTTCGCTCTGTTCGCCGCCACCGCGCTGGGCATCGACGCGGTGCCGATGGAGGGCGCGGATATGGCGGTCTTGAACGAAGAATTCGGCTTGACCGAAAAAGGCTATACCACCGTGGCTGTGGTGTCCTTCGGCTACCGCGCGAGCGATGATTTTAATGCGGAACTGCCGAAATCGCGGCTGGCGGTGGACGTGGTTTTTTCTAAGGCGTGAGTTGTAGTAGGAAAGGTCGTCTGAAAGACAAAAGTGCGGTCGGTTTGGCAAACGTTTTTTGCCACCAACCGTGCTTTTGGGTAATGGGAAATAGTGAGAAAGGTCGTCTGAAAATCTGCTTTCAGACGACCTTTTGATTTGTAAATTACTAAAAGTTATACGCTCAATGCCTACACCGCACGGCTAAAATTGCCGAGCTTGACGACTTGGGTAAGGGCGTAGAGATCGTTGAAGTTGCGTTTGGTTATAATAATGCTCTAAATTATGTATATCATTTTGATGTTTTGCTTAAATCTACTGTCTTGCCATCATTTTTAATTAAGGTTCGATGTTGATTTATATGATCTTGTACATATGCCAATGTTTCATCCATTGAATTAATACTAAATGTTGAAACATGGTTAGGAAATGTTTGATATTTTATGTAGTACCCTGCAATAGCAATACATTTTCCATTTACTTCTAAAAATCCATTTGCTAATGAAATGTTATCTTCAATAATTTCAGATGAATCTTTTGATAACTTACCTTCCAGTTCGAGTAAAGAATATTTATCCCCATCAGAAATAATGAATATTTCATTATTCCACCCTGATAGTTCAAAATCGGCTTTAGGCTCTTCAAGAAACTTAGGTATAAACTCCAGTATTTTACAAGGTAACATCATCTTAGAATTAAAAATTATTTCTCTAACAAGTGGTGTACCGTCATCTAACGTCCAATCTCCAATTTCTGGCTTTCTAATGGTTAACAAACCGATTCCATGAACTTTAGCTTGGGTTTCCGCACCACTTTGGTAGCCTGTTTTCGTGGCAAAAATACCCATTAATCCTGGAATACTAGCAACTTTCGTAACAAATGCATCAATCTTATCTATGGATATAGCTGTTGCATAATCTTTACATTCAATAACATTTTTATAGAGTACGCCGCCGTATTTAAATTCCCAATAAATATCAAATTGTCTCTGATTACCAAAACGATCGGTTAGTATTTTATTATGCGTAACTTCTACTGTTTCTCTGCTATCTATATTGACTAAAATTTGTTGTACATCACGAACAAATTTCTCATATTCAACACCTGTATTTTTCATATTTCATTCCTATATATTTGATATTAATTAAAAACCGTTGATACCCCATACAACGGCACATTCACCACCCAATCCTCTGCCCGATAATCCGACATGGAAGCCCGCACCGCCAAGTTCGGCTGATATTGTTCCACATAAGATTTCAAACTTTTCGCCCGCAGGTTTTCTTCGGCTTTCACTTCAATCGGGATCACGTCCTGCCCTCTCTGTACCACAAAATCCACTTCCGCCGTGCCTTTTTCCGTTGCCCAGTAAAAAATCGGGTTGGGCTGTCCGGCTTGCAGTTGTTGAAGCACATATTGCTCGGTCAATGCGCCTTTAAATTCGGTAAACAGGCGGGTCGGTTCAAGCAGCGTGGTAGGGTCAAGTTGGCTTTTTGCGCCAAGCAAGCCCACATCTAGGCAATAGAGTTTGAAGATGTTTTCCTGATAGCCTGACAGCGGCAGATGCGGTTTTTTGATGCGGTAAACGGGGTAAACCAGCCCGCTGTCTTTGAGCCATTGCAGGGCGAGTTCGTAATCTTTGAAGCGCGCGCCTTTTTGCATATCAGAAAGCACGAATTTTTTGTTTTCCTTAGCCAGCTGCTGCGGCAGGGCGTTCCACAGCGCACGCACGCGCATCACAAGGCGCGGATCGTCAATGTGTTTGGAAAAATCATATTCATACGCCAGCAGCAGATTTTGCTGCACCGAGCGCACCGCCTGTACGTCTTGCGTATCGGCAAAAGTCTGCACCGCCTCGGGCATACCGCCGACAAAATAATATTGGCGCAGGCGGTCGATGTATTTGGTTTTCATCGCCGCAATCAACGCCCAATCTTGCGAGCGCAACAGGTCGTACAGCGGCTTCTCGTCCAGCGCCAGCAGAAATTCGCCGAAATCCATCGGATACATCGGCAAAAATTCAACCTTGCCCACAGGGAACGACACGCCCTGATGCAACGCCACGCCGAGCAGCGAACCGGCGGCGATAATCGGCAAGTGCGGTGCTTTTTCGTAAAAATATTTCAGCGCGGTCAGGGCTTGCGGTACTGCCTGAATTTCGTCAAAAATCAACAGGGTATTGTCGGCGTTAATGCTCACACCCGCCTCGATGGACAAGCCGAGCAGCAGGCGGTTGATGTCAAAATCGCCGCCAAACAGGGCTTGCATCTGCGGATTGTTGTCAAAATTGATATAGGCGACTTGTTCAAATTCCGCCGCGCCAAAGGTTTTCATCACCCAAGTTTTGCCCACTTGGCGCGCGCCTTGAATAATCAGCGGCTTGCGATTGGGTTTGCGTTTCCATTGGGAAAGGGATTGAAGAATATGGCGTTGCATAGGCTGCTCCTTTTCGGTTTTTGGTTGGAATTATAGTGAGGGAAGATACATTTTTCCAACGAAAAAATGCTAGATATCACATTTTTACAAAGGAAGTTTGGATTTGAAGTGCGGTTGGTTTAGGAAAAGTTTTTCCGCTGTATCGTGGCAGCCTGAAAAGCGGGGCGACAAAAATGCCCGCAAATCCCACCGCATTTTTTCCCGTTTAACCCTTTGTTTCCATAAATTGTTTTCACCCGATTGGTTGCCGTGTTGCGGTTTTTGGGCTATGGTTTTCCTTATTTTCGGCTTGTCAATGAACGGAGAATCAGGTGATCGAATTCAACAACGTCAGCAAACATTACGTCGGCCGCGCCGCGCTGGATAAGGTGTCGCTGGCGATCGGCTGCGGCGAATTTTTTGTGCTGGTGGGGCGCAGCGGCAGCGGGTGGGGATTCTGCGGGCGATTGCCGCCGAACCGGAAATGTTGCTGATGGACGTGCCGTTTTCCGCGCTCGACCCGATTTCTCGCCGCCAGTTGCAGGAGTTGGTGAAAACCCTGCAGCGGCAGCTTCAACTGACGGTGGTGTTTGTTACCCATGATATGAAGGAAGCGCTACTGCTTGCCGACAAAATCTGTATTTTGAATCAAGGCAAAATCGTGTGTGTCGATACGCCCGAGGCAATCCATACGCATACCGCCGATCCGTTGATTGCCGGTTTGTTTGCCGGGGAGAACGGCGATGAATGAACTATGGCAAACCTTGATGTTGCTGTTGCTGGCTACTTTGAATTTGGCGAGACAGGGACAGTTGTTGGTTAAATGAAAAATCGTGCGGCTTAAAGGCGTGATAAAACGGACATGGTTTCAGGTCGTCTAAAAATTACATTTGGAAATTCAAACTGATGAAGATAAACCCTAAAAACGGCAGCATCAGCCTGCCGGATGGCAACATTATTAGCGCACGAACCACGCTTGATGACTGGATTGCATGCTTCCCAAAATCCAGCCCGAATCATCTGTAAGCGGGAATAACATTTTTCGGTTTGTCATTTACCAAACAGTCCGAACAATACACCCTTACCGCCCAGTTCGAGCAGCAACGGCTGGAGCGCTTATCCATATTCTTCTGCCCGATAGGCGAGGACAACAGCTGGACAGCATGGTCGGAGGAACGTGAATTGCAACGCAGAAAACAATTTGATCGATGGCTGGATAAGCAGCTGGGCGATGCCCCTTGCGCCATTGAAACATCGGCAGCAGGCAAATGCCGTCGATTTGCATGGGGCAATGCGGGTGCGTATTACTACAATAAAGACGGCAGTACAATGATTGTCCTCAGTTATCGCTGAACGCCTTACAAAGGACACCTCATGCACTACCAATCGCTCAACGCCGCGCTGGAACAATACAGCGGCAACCTGACCCCCATCCCGCCTCCCCCAACAGCCTCGCCCTGCATATCGACCGTCAAATGCAAGGTCGTCTGAAACTCCACACCACCCGACGGCATTAGCCTCAGCCTGACTTATCAGAACGAACCCGTGTTCTGGTTGTTCTTCAGCCACGATTTATACGACGTTTACCTCGTCCGCAGCTACGCCGAAAGCTGGCAGGCATACCAGCCCGTCGGGCACATCGGCAGCCGCGTAAACGAACGCATCGCCCTCCAACCCACCGCAGAGCAAGGCCTGCTGTGGAACAAATATTTCATCGAACAACTCGCCGCCCAAAACGCAGGACTGCTCGGCATCGGCGAATGGCACTTCGACTACCGCCCCGCCCAATCTCTGCCGCCGCGATGGGGCGAATGCCGGCACGACACCGCTGTAGTACAACCCGAAACCGATGAAAACTACTTTCAATGGCTGTTTTCAGGCAGCCGTTTCGACGCATTGGACAACAATTTCTACACCCAAGCCGAACGCTTCATCGCCCTGAAAACCCACCACGCCGAAGACGACCGTCTGAAATATTGGCGTAAACGCGCACGGCAAAACCAACTGCCGC
Organism: Neisseria sp. P0004.S004; assembly: GCF_051963335.1. Classification (NCBI taxonomy): domain Bacteria; kingdom Pseudomonadati; phylum Pseudomonadota; class Betaproteobacteria; order Neisseriales; family Neisseriaceae; genus Neisseria; species Neisseria sp. P0004.S004. Next base: position 142,245 of record NZ_JBQCUK010000006.1, on the reverse strand, counting down.
CCGTCTTGGTGTACGAACTCACCGCTCTGTCCGACTGCTGGCTGATTTTAGACGGACACCTGCGCCTCGCCGCCGCGCTTGCCGAAGGGCAACTGCCGCCCCTGATTACCATCCAAACCACCACCGCCCGACACAGCCCGCAAACCGCCGCCGAACACGAAACCGCAAAAGCCGCCGCCCTGTCGCAATACGAAAAAATCGCCCAACAAACCGACAACAATCCTCAAGCCTTAAACGCCGTCAGCCAGCACATCGTCCACGCTTTCGATACCCGCCCCTACCTGCTACACACCACTCGCGCCGCCGCCGACATCGCCCCCAAAACCTGGTTGCAGCAACTGCAAACCTACGCCGCGCAACATGGTTTCGCCGAAGAATTTGAACGCATTTGGACAACGGAATCATGGCCGATGAAACGGGTAGGCGCTTTTCAGGTCGTCTGAAACCAAGTTTTACCGCAGCCAAAAGACCGTCAGAAAGCCCAAAAGCAGCCTGCACCCCGCCACTTGCTGTAACCGCATGATATCTCTAAACTACCCCCTCCCCACTCTTAAAGAACCACCCACGAAACCCAAACTATCCACGCTTGCCATCTCCACCCTTCTTGCCGCCTGCTCTGCCGTTCCGCATCATAACGAGCAAGCGAAAGCCCTGCTGGACGAAGGCATTGCCCTGTATCAAAAACAGGATTACCAACACGCCAAGCCCTACTTTGAACAGGCACAGCAGGCGGGGCATATGAAAGCGCCGCGCTATCTGGGCTTGATGTATCTGAACGGCGAAGGCGTCGCCCAAAATGTGCAAACCGCTTTCGCCTACTTCACGCAGGCTGCCTAAGCGGGCGACATTACCGGGCAATACTGGCTGGGCTATTGCTACGAAAACGGCGTCGGCACGGCAAAAGACATGACCCAAGCCGTGCACTGGTATCAAAAATCCGCCGCACGCGGCGACCATAATAGTGTTCGGGATTGTCGCCGAAGACGACTACGTCGCCATGTTGTTCATGCTGTTCGAAGGCATACCAGATACCCTCTTCTTCACACAGACGGTTGATAAAGTTGAAGTCGCTTTCGAGATACTGGGTGACATACTCGCGTACGCTGTAGGTCCGGCTCTTTTGGAAACGGTAGTCGACACCGGAGAAGCCGTGGTGTTTGAAGACGGCGGCAACGATGTCGGGGATGGTTTGGTGTTGAAACAGTCGGGAAGTTTGGAAATGTTTTAAAGCCGCGAAGCGCGGCTCTAAAACAAAGCGGTAAACGGTTTCATCCTTGGATACCGACAACTTCTCGCATGAGGTGATAATGCCCTGCCTTTGCTTCGCCGGCGGGTCGTCTGAAGCAGACCAGAATACCCCGGCTACTTCCGACAGTAAGCCTTCCTACGGACAAATCTCAAATGCTGCGCGCTGATTTAGGTAGGAAGACAGCGGCAGCGAAGAATCGGTCGAGGTGGCAGTAATTTCAACCCGGTAAGCGGTATTGACCGCTTCGGATGCGCTGAAGGAGCGGACTGAAAGTGACGGAGAGAAACGGGCGAAGGTAAGGTGGTAGGATTGACGGGCGGTCATAAGGGTAATATCCGACTGACGATGAACCCTGTATGGTAACGGGGATGATGCCGATGGTAAAGCAAATGGATGAATGGGGAAAAGGCCGCCTGAACGGTTGAAATAAGGGATAAAGAGACATTTTACCCCGCCCTATTCCACCATCCAGGGAAAAAATGGTAAATTAAGCAGCCACATTTCTCTTAAAAACCATTGATTTTATACTAAAAATTGGAGTACTATACGGAATCATTTAAGATTAACTAATAGTAAACAAACAGGAATAAACAACGGCGATTGTTAGGTATAGGGAAAAACTACATAATTTATATTATGTTAAATTCATAATGCTAGTATTTTAGCCTGCTAACTCCTGTTTTGCTCAATAGTTCAATCACTTACAGAATTCAAAAGTAAAAGGTCGTCTGAAATTTTTCAGACGGCCTTTTATTTATATCTCCCAGTCTTTTCTCAGCAAATCCTTTATTGTTTTGATCGGCTGCTAATCAATTACCTACTCCAACTTTAACAATGGAAAGTGAGCAATCTATTCAATCAGTTTATGCCACACCAACGCTATACGTTTCGCCCTTGCTGTCCGCTTGGCCGACAATGGCAGCAACGGCAGCAGCCAAGCCGTTGCGCGTCATGTATTTTTGCGGAATTTCTTGGGCATTTTGTGTCAAGGTATAGGCATTATCTTCGCCATCGGCAAGGCCGCAGGGGCGCAAAATGGTCCAATTCAAACCGCTTTGTTTGAGATAGATTTCGGCTTCTGTTTTTGCACGGACGGCTTCGCCGAGTGCCTGTTTGAACGGCTCGCTCATTATGTCCCATTGTTCGCCGCAGCCCATGCTGGTAATCAGTACAAAGCGGGCTTGCGGATTGGCGGCTTTCGTAGCGGCAATGATGTTGATATTGCCCAGCGCATCACTGCGGATGCCCTCTTCGTTTTTGCCGCCGACAAAACTGATCACGGTATCGGGACGGTATTGTGCCAACGCTTTATCGAGTGCATCGGCATCAAGCGCATCGGCGACGATGGTTTGAATATTGTGTTCGGCAAAAAAGCTGTCTTCAGACGGCTTTCTCAATACGGCGACGATATCGGCTGAATTGGTCAATGTACGGATATAGGCGCGGCCGGATGGGCCGTTGGCTCCGAAGATAAGCTGCATGTTTAGGGCTCCTTTGCATGGTAGATGTTTGTTATTAGAAAATCCGCTCCTCTATGCGGCGAGGAACGGATTATCAGGCCGTCTGAAACTGTTTAAGTAGCATCAAACAGTTTGCGCATGGCTTCGATTTGATGTTGTTTCAACTCGCCTGCCTCATCGCGGCCGACGAAGATTTTGAACATGGCGCCGCCGTTGCGGTTGATAAAGTTGAGCGAGCAAGTGGCTTTACCCATGAACGGACGTTCCAAAAGGTAGATGGATGCGCAGTTTTCATAGTAGATATGACCGTGTACGCCGCCATCGGTTTCGGGATGGTCAAAATTGTAGAAACCGCGGCCGACTTTGCCGTTAGGCAGTTTGCCGCTGACTTCGACGATGGCATCGGGGGTGTGGGCGATGAAGGTAACGGATTCATTCCATGCGGCGATGGCTTGGAGGATTTCGACAATGCGGCTGCCTTCGGTTTGACGCACGTTCTCTTCAGGCAGGCAGCGGATAACGTCTTCAAAACTGCATTGGTTTTGCGCGGCCAGCATTTCCAGCACTTGGCCGGGATTTTTTTCCAATGATTGGCGCAACATGGTTTGTTGTTCGGCTGAAAGTTTTTGCATGGTTTGATCCTTTTCTTGAGTCGGAAGAGTGAGCATGAGTTTGCGGATAAGAGTGGGCGACCAATAACGGCCGCTGGTATTCAAACGGATCAGGCCGTCTGAATCGGGTTCTTTAAAAAGCTGCATTTCCTGCCATTGGGCAATCAGCTTTTGCGCTGCTTTGTTGCCGTCAAACAATGATGGATTCAGACGGCCTGTTTCAATATCGTGCTGGACTTTGCTGAGAAGTGCTTTATTTGGGCTATGACCGCTCATAAATGCGATGTTTTTCTCGCCTTTCGGCGTGGCGAGATAGCTCTCCAAATCGCCCTGCACCTGATAGCTGAAACCGCCGAAGTTACCGCCTGCGCCGGAGCCGAACGCCAAACAGGAAATATCGGATTTGATCAGGGTATTGTAGCGGTTGCGTTCGCCGCGGCCGGGATAGGCGAAGTGGCTGTTACTGACCTGTTCCCAGCCTTTTTCCAGCAGTGTTTCAACCGTGTAGGCATATTGGTCTGCCTGAATATCGAAACCCGGCGGTGTCGGAAATGCGCCTTTTTCAATCATGCGGTTGATGGGCAGCATGGGATAAAGGTTGAACGCATACGTATCCAAACCGGACAGAGGCAGCTCAGCGGCACGGGCAATATCGTTTTGCCAAACTTCATCGGTTTGATTGGGCAGGCCGAACATCAAATCAGCCACAATCACGGCATCGAGTTCGCACAATTTTGCCAAATATTCAAACGCCTCGTCGCCGCTGTGTTTACGGCCGAGACGGCGGCGGATGGCGGTATTGAAGGTTTGCACGCCGATGGAAATGCGGTTGGCCCCTGCTTTGAGACAAGCCTGTGCTTTTTCTAAATCGAAATGGCTCATGCGCCCTTCGATGGTGAACTCGCAGTCTTCGGCAAGCGGCAGATATTGGTAGCAGGCACGAATCAGGCGGACGAGGTCTTCCGTAAGCAACGCGGTCGGCGTACCGCCCCCGAAATAAACGGCTCGGATTTTGCCCTTGCCTGTACGGACTTCGGCTTCAGCGGCCATTTCTTCGATAATTTTGTCGGTGTACACGCTGCTTTGGCTGTCCTTCCACGCATTACGGTAGAAGCCGCAAAAAACGCAATGGTTGGCGCAAAATGGAATATGCAGATAAGCAAGCGCGTCCATATCGGCGGCATGGGGAAGCTTTTTCTTCCAAATGTTCTGCCACTGGGGACGCGGCATTGGAACGCCGCCCCAAACGGGCATTAATGCCTGACGCTCGGGAAATGCCTTGGGTGCGGATTGTCTTGGAGTCCAAACAAGCTGCTGTACCATGATAATGATAAACAAAAGTTATTGGTAAGATTTATATATTAAATAATCATTATCATTTTCTTGTCAATATTTTTTGTAATTAAAAATTAGTATTATTTTAACACATTGTATTCTATAAATAATTAAATGTATTTCTATTTGATGAAAATCGGCATGTTACTTGGGCAATGCACAAAATTTGGTGCTTCAAGTCGGGAATATCGTCCCATCTCGTTTCATTTTCGAGCAATACAATAAATTTTATTTATCGTTTTTCAGACGGCCTTTAGGCGCTCAGCTTCTGAAATAAAACCCTGCTTCATCTTCGCAACGGCGTATCTGCCAACCGTAAACCGATTCAAGCAAATCAGGGCGCATCACTTCGCCCACCTTGCCTGATGCAACGACTTTTCCCTTATTCATCAAAATAATATGTTCCGCATAACGCGCAGCGAGGTTTAAATCGTGTAATACCATTATTGATGAGGCACGGCTTGAATGCCCGACCAAATACTGCATCAGGCGGTGTTGGTGGCGGATATCGAGATGGTTGCACGGTTCGTCCAAAAGCAAGACCGGCGCGTTTTGCAACAGGGCGCGGATGATGTTGGCGCGTTGTTGCTCGCCGCCTGATAGCTTGCCGATGCGCTTATCCGCCAATACCGTCAAATCAAAATAATCGAGCAACTCGTCCGCCCATTCATGGTTCAGACGGCCTTTTTGTACGAATGATGCCAACGCAATGTATTCGCGTACGCTCATCGGCATATTGTAACGGCCATGCTGCCCGACCCATGCCACCTTGCCCGCGCGGATTTGCGGCGCAACGGCTTCATTAAAAAGCGTGATTTCCCCCTGCCCTGTTTGCCTGATTAAGGCCCGCAGCAAAGTGGATTTGCCCGCACCATTCGGACCGATAATGACGGTCATGCCGGAAGGTATATCCAGTTGATCGATTTCAAGCAGGGTTTTGTCTTGGACGCGGACGGAAAGATTACGAATTTGAAATAAGGTGTGCATGGCAAAAGATATGGGGCAATGAAGTTTCAGACGGCCTGTTTAGGCATCAACGGTTTTTCAAAGGCTTGATAAACAAATACATAAAAAACGGTCCGCCCAATAAGGCAATCACGATACCAACCGGCAAATCGACAGGGTATGTCAGCCAGCGCGCCGCGCCGTCCACCACCATTAAAAACACTGCGCCCAACCAAGCCGACAGCGCAATCAGTTTGCGGCGGCTGCCGCCGACGGTTTGCGCCAGCACATTGGGGATCATAATGCCTAGAAAACCGATGATGCCCGAAAGCGATACCGCTGCCCCCGTCATCAATGCTGCACCGATTACGGTTTGCACACGCAATGCCCCAACTGATACACCCATACTGGCAGCCGTGTCTTCGCCCGTCATCAAAACGTCCAGCCGCCTGCCTGCCGACAGCAAAATCAGAAAACCGGGCAACATGACCGCGATTGCCGTTACAGGCGATGAGAAACCGGCTTCAGCAAGGCTGCCCGACAGCCATGTGGTCGCGCTGCGCAATACCAAATCGTCAGATAAAAACAAAATCATGCTGACCACCGCGCCCGAAAACGCGCTCAACACAAAACCCAATACCAGCAATCCCAAAGTACCGCCGCCGAGCAGCTTGTGCACTGCCAAAATCAGCAGGCACACACCCAATGCACCGAGAAAAGCCGCCGCCGGTACACCCATCGCGCCACCGCCCAGAGCCAATAACACAATTACGCCCAAGGCCGCCCCGCCCGACGTCCCGATCAAACTCGGATCAGCCAGCGGGTTTTCAAATAAAGCCTGCAATGCCGCACCCGAAGCAGACAAACCGGCCCCGACCAAAAGCGCGGTATAGATGCGCGGTAAACGGATTTGACGAACGGTTTCATCCATCGCCAGCGGCGACTCCCACGCGCCAAAACCGATGCCGCAGCACAAATAAACGGCGGCGGCAGTAAGCAGCAGGCAGAGGATAAGGATATGCGGTTTCATGACATCATACGGTTTAATCGGATTGAGGAACGGTTTCAGACGGCCTTTTTAAGACAGCCGTTTTGCTCCTCAACAAGAAGGAACACATCAAGGCCGTCTGAAAACAAAAATCGGGTAGGCTTTTCAAAACAGGCGCGTTTATTTCGCCAAACCGTGCAAACGCTGAATCACTTGCGGCGTATCCAGCCCGTAACGGAACATATCGTTGGCCTTCCACAAATAAATCTTGCCGTTTTTTGCGGCAGGCGAGTCGGCGATTTCGGGGCGTGCGGCAAAGGTTTTGACGTTTCCTATCATGGCGGTGTTGTGGTCGGCAATAATGATGATGTCAGGTTTGGCCGCAATCCATGCCTCACGCGTCATCGGTTTGAGGCCGTCAATGGCGGCTGCGGCATTGATACCGCCGGCGCGGCGGATGATTTCGTCGGCGGCAGTATTCTTGCCCGATACGATGCGCCCGTCGTAGCTGAAGAGGTAGCTTTTGCCGCTGGAAGGCTGCTGTTTCATATCCGCCTGCCACTTGCTGGCCAACTTGTCCGCCTGCGCGCTTTTGCCGATAAGCTGACCAATGTTGCGGATACTTTGCGGATAGGCGGCGATGCTATCGTCGGGTGCAACATTGACGGCTTTAATGCCTGCTTTTTGCAGGTGGGCAAAAATATCGGCAGGCTGCGCCATCCATGAACCGATGGCGATGTCGGGTTTGGCGGCCACAATCGGTTCAACCGTCAGACGGCGATGAATGCCGATACTGGGCTTGTTTTTCAACGCCGGATTTTGAACGGTCTGATCGCGGCCGACGATTTCGTCCAATGCGCCAAGCGCGGCAACGATGTCTGCCGTATCGGGGGTTAACACGACGATGCGTTGCGCGTGTGCAGTGCCGGCCAACGAAATAAACGCGGAAAGCAGAAGGAGTTTGAGTTTCATTGTTTTTCCTTGTCGAATGCTTTCAGACGGCCTGCTCGCTTTCTCAGGCCGTCTGAAAACGGTTGAATCACATTAGAACTTCAGTTGTACGGTCGCGGCGAAATTGCGGCCGCTTTCGGTGTACAAGTCCATCACACTGGTACGGCTTATGCCGGCAACGTCGGCGTGCTGCCAGTATTTTTTATTGCCGACGTTGTAGATGTTTGCGCCTATTTCAAGGTTTTTAAACGGCTTGTACCACGCGCCGACATCCCATACGCCATAACCCGGCGCTTGGAAAACAGTCTCGCTGCTGACGCGGCTGTGTTTTTTCGACCAACGCAGCTTGGTGCCGACACCCCATTTTTCCTGCGTGTAATCCAAACCTAAAACGCCGTTGAGCGGATAAGCAGAATCCAGCGGCGTGCCGTCCTGCTGCTTGCCGCGCATCCAAGCGATGCTGCCGGATACCTGCCAGCCCGGCAGGAATTTGTAGGCGGCAGAGGCTTCTGCGCCGTAGGTTTTGACCCTATCCAGGTTTTGATATTGGTACTGGATAATCGGGCGGCCGCCTATGATGGAAGTGCCGACTTCAGTGCGGTCGATGAAGTTGCGGTAACGGTTGTAGAACGCGGTAACTTGCGCGCGGGCGCGTTCGTTTTTGAACTTCATCCCCAGTTCGAAGCTGTTGGAGCGTTCAGATTTGAGATTCGCATTCGGGATGACGGCATAGCCGTAGGTCGTGTTGGCAAACGCCATGGTCGCGCTGTCAAACGGCGGCGTGCGGAAGCCTTGGGAATAAGTAGCAAAACCGGTGAACTGCTCACCCATCGGTACGCTCAGACGCAGACTGGGCGTGAGTGCGGAATCGCTGAAACGTGTCGCTGTTCCGCTGGGGTTGGCATTGAGATAGGCTTGGTCGGTCGAAGTGTTCAGCTTGTCTTTTTCGTAACGCAGGGCCGGGGTCAGGACGATGCCGTTACCGAAAGTCAGGCTGTCTTGTGCGTAAACGCTAAACGTTTTGCGCTTACTATCGGGGAAAGTTTTATTCGGATAGGTGCTGCCTGCATAGATTTTGCTGACGGCGCCGGTCAGGTTGTCCACTGTCAGGCTGTCACGCGGACGGGCGGTCTCGGCGTGTTTATATTCTGCGCCGGCAACGACGGTTTGTTTGACCGCGCCATCAAATTCCCACACGCCTCGCCCGTTCAGTCCGCGTATGGTCTGATTGAAACCGTAGTCGGAATAACGGGTCGAGTTACCTAATAGACGCGCGCCCATGCGCGTCATGCTGACATCGACGGCATCGTCTTCTGTACGCAGTTTTTGCTGATAGGCAGTCAGGTTGGCTTCTTTCAGACGGCCTTCGCCAGTGTAGCGGTAGCCTGCTTCGATACGTTGACGGCGGATGCGGTCTCGGGCGTTGCTCTCAGATGTTGCGATGGATACCGGCCCGCGTGATTGCGAACCCAAGCCGTTTGCCAATACTGTATCGTTGGCGTGGTAATACTGTTCGTACAAAGTTTCAAAGCGGTGGTGTTCGTTGCCGATATTGCCTTTCGCCAAGATATTGTAGGCATTGTTTTTCTGCGGGTTGGTAGCAGTACGTGCAGTCGAGTAGCTGGTATCGCTGCCCATGTTTTCGGTTTCATGACCTTGACGGCGCGTCAGCATCAGCAGACCTTCGGCGTTTTCATGGAAACCTGCCACAGTCGCAGTAACCCCATGGCTGCGGTCGCGGCTTCGGTAACCGTGTTTCAACCCAAAATAACCGCGTTTGCCTTCATCGACGAAATCACTTGGAGAAAGCGTCACCATGTTCACCACGCCGCCGAGCGCATCGCTGCCGTAGAGCACGGAATAAGGTCCTTTGACAATATCGACCTGCTTGAGCGTGTCGCTTTCGACCATATCGCGTCCCGAAATCGCACCATTGGAGCCGCCGCCTGCATAAGATTCGGGAATGCGCACACCGTCCACCATCATCAAAATGCGGTTGCCGTCTATGCCTCGGATATTGATACCGGCATGACCGCGGCGGTTGTTGTCAGACGGCACGCTGACGCCGGATTCATACATTACAATATCGTCCAAATTCTGCGCCGAGGCTTGATTCAAGGTTTTGCGTCCAATAACCGACACATTCGGCGCGGCTTTATCCAAGGTTTGCGCATTGCGGTCGGCCGTAACCACCACAGGCTCTATTTCTGCCTGAGCCACCGGCATCTGAGCCGCATATAACTGTCCGGAAAAAACCGCCCCTACTACACAGGCAATCGCTTTCTTTTTCATTACATAACCTTATTATTCGAATAAAAATGGTTTTCATTTATAAAACAAATAGGCGGTTTTTGCAAGTTTAGAAACCGTAAGACAGCACTAACAACCATTTCGAATCGCAAAATATAGTATGACGCAGCTAAATCAGTAATTCATGAACCAGGGGCAAAGTGCCCGACCTCGTCAGCGTAGAAAACCCATCCGCCGTCTTTGACCAAAAATCTCACATCGGCAATTGGGAAGCCGACACCTTCATCGGCAAAAATCAGAAAAGCGCATCGCCGAAAAAACATTTAGCTTATGAAACGCCAAGTATTTTATTTTTAAATCTGTTCCAACCACTGGTGCCCGAGTGTTGCATTTGAAATCCGAATCAAAAGCTATCTGAAATTTTCAAACAAGTTTTTATTTGTCCCTCTTATCCCTCATCCTTCTATCTACTTCAAACTCAAAAAACATTTCCATATTATTAAAAATTAGTTAGAATTTCACAAAATTATAAATAATAATCAAACTTATTTGTATTATTTTAGTCAGAGTGTAATCGCATCTATTCGGTCTGTCTTGTTCAGACGACCTTACCAATCAAGTTATATGGATACATTCTATGCAACCGATCAAAGTTACCACCCTCTCCGCCTGCATCGCCGCCATTGGTTTTGCACCTACCGTTTATGCTGCAGATAATTCGACAGTTATTCTCGATACCATCACTGTCAAAGGCACGCGCAATAAAGACGAAATCGGTAAAAACCGGGTTTATACCCGCGAAATCGTCAATCTTTACAAAGGCAAAAACGAAGTTGAAACCTTCAAAGGCAACACCGTATCCGACCTTTTAAGCGGTATGTCCGGCGTGTACAGCGGCGACGCGCGCAACAGCGGCGCGCTGGATCCCAATATACGCGGCGTGCAGGGGCAGGGACGGATTCCCGTTACCATCGACGGCACCGAGCAGGCGATTACCGTCTGGCGCGGCTACGCAGGCGCAAACAACCGCAACTACGTCGACCCCAACATCATCAGCAGCGTTTCCATCGAAAAAGGCCCTTCGTTCAGCCGTGATATGAAAAGCGGCATAGGCGGCTCCGTCGCCCTGAAAACCATCGATGCCGACGATATTGTCCCCGAAGGGCAGAAATACGGATTTGAAGTGAAGGCGGAAGCTGCCAACAATTCCATCAAAAGGCGTGAGAATGCTTATGAACATTCAGTCGATTATCGAACCTTGCCTGTTCCCGCAGTAGCGACGGGCGGTATTTGGCGTTCGTTTTTTGACGATACCGACCGAATCGACCAGCGTTTCAACGGACGCAATAAATTTGGTGAGGATAAAGCCTACCGCATCGCCGCTGCCACCAAGCAGGACAATTTCGATGCCATGCTCGCCTATGCCTACCGCAGTAAAGGCAATTATTTTTCCGGCAAAAAAGGGGCGGAACGCTACGGCTATATCGGTCCTTGGACACAAGAAACTTTAGACGAATTGAAACGTCGTCAAGAAGAAGCCGCTGCCAAGGGTGAGAAATTTTTCGGCAGTGAAAACATGCTGGGCGCACCCGATATTTCAAAAATCGGACTTTTTTATCATCCGGGCGGGGAAGTCAGCAATACCTCGCTCGAAACCAAATCATGGGTAGGTAAAACCACCTTCCGTCTGCCGAACCGCCAAACGCTCAAATTCGGCCTGCGCCATACCGATTCCACGTTCGGCGAAATCATGCCTTCGCGCATTATCGGCCCCATCAGTTGGGATGCGTCCGTCCTCAACAAAATCGCTGAATGGCCGCAGGCATGGGTAAAACAGCGTTCCTACAATATCGACTATTCGTGGAAGCCCGAGGGCAGCCGTTGGATAGATTTCGATGCCACGCTTTGGACAACGCGCACCAAATCCAAAACCAATACCGCAGGCGGCTCACCCGGCGATACCGTTTATGAGGACAACAAATTTCAAATAGCATGGGACGAATACGACAGATGGCAGAAATACACTCCCGCAGAGCGGCAGGAATTGCTGGATGCAGGAATAGAAGCCCCCAAACCGCCCAAACCTGAAACGCCCAATACCAACGGCAGGTTCAACACTATCGAAGGCAACGCCTATTACGCCCGTAACAACCGGACAGGCTTTCAATTCTCCAACCGTATGAAATTGAGCGACAAACTGTCGTTGACCTTGATGGGCGATTTTCAAAATGAAAAACTGACGTCGCGCAATGATTTTTCAGACGAGCTGGAGCGGGGAGGATACGACAAATATCGTGAAGAACTCGAAAACAGCACCATCAGGGCAAATTATGAATTGAACCAATATGGCGTACCTCGAAACGGCAAGCGGCGAGAATACAATCTGGGCTTCAATTTCCACTACGAACCGTTCCGCTGGCTGACGTTGACGGCGGGCGGACGGTACACGAATTTCCAGCTTCAGGACAAAAGCAAACGCTTGGAAAGCGGTAAGAACAAATATGGTCACCCGCTGGAAATGAACAGGGGGATAAAATATTCGGTCGGCAGGGTTGCCACGCCGCAAGAATACGCGGATTACAAGGCAATTGACGATGCTTTGGCAAATGGCAGTCTTGATTATGCTTTATATATGGCGGATGAATATTCAGAACAAAGAAAAAAACATGAACAAATTAGCCTGTCTTCGTTTCAAGTCAATTCACAATTTATTCCGACTTTGACAGTTGATCGCGAAAAATGGGTCAATCCTAATGAAAAGGTGGATTTCTATTGGTTGAAAGACGATAAAGGCCGTCTGAATATGCAGGATCATCCCCTTACCAACGGCAGCATTCCTGATTTGCACACCAAAGTCCCCAATCCTGTATATGACCCGTCTATTCCGGACAGTCCGCAATTTGTACCTAAATACTACGCAGCCAGTGCAAGTGTTTACACAACGCCAATGACCGAAGCCGAAAGGCAGAGGGCAATGAAGCAGAAAGGCAGCGGTTGGGTACCCGCATTTTCTGCCACTGTCAATTTTACTGATTACAGCCGCGCCTATTTGCGCTATACCGAAACCCTGCGCTACCCCAGCATTTTTGAAGGGACTTACGGCTTTTCTACCGCCGCCGGCTCATTCAACCGCATGGGCTATGGCTGGCGGCCCGAACACGCCAAAAACTGGGAAGTCGGCTACATCCATGATTTGACGGGGCTGTTACCGAAAATGAAAAAAGCGGATTTCCGCATTAACTACTTCCATAACAAGACCAAAAACGTTATCGACAGGGACGACAATCTCGAATTCGAACAATTCGACAGACAAATCCGCAGTGGTGTCGAGCTGTCCACCCGCTTCGATACCGGACGCGTCTTCGGCAGCCTGAACGTATTCCGCAGCCTGAAAAACAAAATGTGCGACGAAAATTTCCCTTGGACATCCGCAACAGAGGGCATGGTTGATTCAAGCTATTTTGTGCAAAACGGTAAGACTATGAATCGTCCTGTCTGCAACCACGGCGGCTTGACCGATTCGGGCTATCTGGCAAGCGCGCTTCAACCTCGTTGGTCGATTGATGCCGAATTGGGCAGCCGTTTCCTTGCCAACAGGCTGGAAACAGGTGTGCGCCTTCATTACCACAGCCGTGTCTATGAAAACCGCAATGATGCATGGCAAGCCTTCTATGACACATTCAACCAATATATGGGAAGTAACCACAAGCCCCAGCATAACGATATGCGCTGGCAGCCTGTTGCGGTATGGGATGCCTACCTGCGTTATAAAATCGGCAAGAACCTGACTGCCGAGCTTGTGGGCAGCAACCTGACCAACCGCTACTACCTCGACCCGATGAGCCGTTCTTACCTGCCTGCACCGGGCAGAACCATCAGGATAGGGATTACGGGCAAGTTCTAAAATAGTTTCTAAATACAATTATCAAAACTCTGATATTGGTGAAGTGCAAATTTTCAGAAATGATAATAATTCATGTTTCTATTTCCTAAAAATAGGAATATACTTACCTTACTTTTCCAAGAGGGCGGATTTGTAAGTTCGATTCAGATTCTTCTTGAGAAAGTTCGTTGATTTTGTAAAACTTTATTTTGGAGTGAATTATGAAACTCGTAAAAACCGTTGCGGTATTGAGTGTTGCGTTTGCCGCTTCTTCTGTGTTTGCACTGCCTGAAGGTTTTCAAGCCAACCCGACTGGTGCGACGACCAAATCGATTCAAGTCGAAGGGGTAAAGCATATTGGTGTTACTCTTGAAAACGAAGGCGATCATAAAGGTAAAGCTGCAATTTTTGTCAGTGATACCAAGGCTGTTCCATCAAATCCCAAGAAAGGACTTGCCAATAACAAGCCCGTCTCTTTTGCCAAAATCGATGAAACGGCAAATAAATTCTTTGTCAAAACGTTCGCTCACGGCATTTTGGGTAAAGACAAAAACGACGTTACCGTTGCCAACCTTTATCAGATGAAAGGTATTCTTTGGGACAATATTCCAAGAATGCCCGACCATTCCCATTTAGGCCGTTTATCTTATTCCAAAGTCGGTAATATGGATGTTTACTTCGGCGACTGGTCTGCCGTTCCTTCCGGTGCGGCTGTCGGTACCAAAGGCACGAATTACACCGCCTTCTACAGCGGCACGGGTCGAACCACCAATCTGCCGACCACGGGTACTGCCACTTATACAGTTAAGGGTATCAACCAATATCATACGCAAAATACAGCCCTCTTAAACGGTACGCTGAAAGCCGATTTCGGTAAGCGGACGCTGAACGGCGAAATGAATCGTACAGGTTTGAATGTCGCCATCAACAATGCCACGATTAATACGGCGCAGGCTTCATTTGAAGGTAAAGCTACGGCAAACAAAGTGGCCGGTACGACCCGTGGTCATTTCTTCGGCAACCAAGGCGCAGCGATTGCGGGTGTGGCTGAGTTTGATCGAAACCCTGCCTATAACACTGCCTTTGGCGGTACGAAAACCGGCAAATAATGAATCATAATGCGATAAGGTGGACGGTTTTTGTCGTTTCCCATTCCGTCCGCCTATAAAACACAAATCATCGACACACAATGCACATCGTACAGGGCCGTTCGGAAATATCGGGCTTCGCAATGCGTTTAAGCCGGTATTTTCCGAACGGCCCGTGAGCTTGAAGGCGTGATGTTTCGATGGGCTTGAGAAGCTCATTTTCAGACGACCCGTCATTCAAATAAAAAATGCTCTTGCCCGGTAAAGATGAAATGTCAGTTTTTCTTTGAAAAGGTCGTCTGAAAAACAAAGCCGTCCGACACACAGGAAAGAATTTTATGAAACGTCTTTTATTCCTTCCCCTTTTTATCAGCCTGCTGCCCCACGCGTTTGCCGACGACAGGGAAGACCGCTTCATGCAGCTCAAACAGGGAACGGAACTCCGCCGCGCGCAGCAGGAAAGGAACGAAGCGGACAATACGGCGGTTGAGTTCGGCGCGGGAGAAGTGCAGGACGGCAAAGATTTGGCGTTGTCGCTGATGAAGGCGGTCAACGCGCAAAACGAAGAGGAAACGGCGCGGCTGTTGGACATTTACCGCCGTCAGGATGATTACGACCCCGATATAGTGCTGTTTGCCGAGGCCAATCAGGCGGTGTTCCGCGACGATTTGAAGGCCGCGCTGGCGAAATACCGCGAGCTTTACCGCAAGAATCCCGAATTTCTGCGCGGCCGCCTGGATTTGGCGCGGCTGCTGTTTATAGACAAACAAAACAAAGAATCGACGGCATTGTTTGACGGCATCGATATTCCCGAAGTGCCCGCCGTCAATGAGAAAATCAAAGTGTTTGCCGACGCTTTGAAGAAACGCGATGCGTGGAGCGGCTCGGTTTCGTTCGGCGCGGGTTACGACACCAACTTAAACCAGTCGTCGGGCGCGACGGTTGTCCGCAATCAGACAAGCTGCGGTTTCGATTCGAACGGGCAGCCGATTCTGGACGATGCCGGAATGCTGTCCTGCCGCAACGAACAGCTTGACGCCTACGCGCCCGATGCGTTGAAAAACCGGATGTGGGTATATGAAGCCAACTTGAGCAGACGCATTTCACTCAACGGCCACCACGGTCTGCAACTGGGCGGCTACGCATGGGGCCGGCTCTATCCCGGCAACAAAGAATACGGCGAACACAATATCAACGTCAGCCCCGCCTACAGTTTTCAGAACAAAGACCATTCCTTCAGTGTCGGCCCGCAGGTGCAATACGAATGGTCGGGCGGCAAACTGCGCGACAGCAGCGCCGGCATCAGCACGGCATACAGCCGCACCTTTTCTGACCAAGCCTCGCTGGGCGTGCAGCTCGACCACAAATACGACCGCTACCGCGGCGAATTAAAACATTTCAACGGCCCGCAGACGCTTCTGTTCACCACCGCCATCTACGCCCTGCCGAAAGACTGGCTGATATTCGGCGGCTACGACTATCTACGCAAAAACAGCCGCGAAAAAGTGGATTCCTACCGTCGACACGGCCTGCGCGCGGGTATCAACAAACGTTTTGAATCCGGTATCGACGCTACCTTTCAGGCAATCTGGCGCAAAACAGCCTATCAGGACTACCATGCCTGGCTGGAAACCCGCCGTCATGATTTCGAACGCACCTATCAGTTGGACATCAAATTCGATCGCCCTTTCCTTCGCGGCATCACGCCCGTTTTCAGCATCAAACACACCGACAACAAAAGCTCGTCCTGGCTAAATCGTTATAAACGGAATGAATTTCTAATTAAAATAGAACATAGGTTTTGAAATTAAAGGTCGGCCAGATGAGATCTTGTAAGATTATTATTTTATATTCATAATGTAATTAACTTGCAAATTTCTTACAGTTTAACTTATCAGCTTGCCAAAAAAAATTTGCAAAATAGGCCGTCTGGACTTAATGTTTCAGACGGCCTTTGCAGTATAGATTAGCTATCCCCTACGCTTTCTTGTTTCACAAGAGTTTGATGGTACTTGGTATTCTTATACCTCCCCCTATTCCACTACTCAATAAGTTAGGTAGTAGAGGTAAGGTAAAATTAAGTGGCCAAATTTCTCTTAAAACATATTGATTTGATACTAAAAATTGGAGTACTATGAGCACACTCTCTAGAGTATCATTAATTCTTATTTGACATATAGGAACAAAACAGCGGAATTTGTAGAAGAATAGGGAAAAGGAAATTAATTTATATTATGTTAAATTAATAATGCTAGTATTTTAGTCTATCAATTCCTGTTTTTCTTAATTCTACAATCACTTACAATATTCAAAAACAAAAAGGCCGTCTGAAAGGTTTTTCTGTTTTCAGACGGCCTCTTAGCTCAAACCTTGAAAACCGCATGCGTGCGTTCCGCACACATCCTACTTGTTGAGTTTAAATTTCATATAGGCTACGGCTTGCTGCGCCGCTTCAAAACCACCCGCCGCACCCTGTACAACCAAGCGTGGCAAACCGCCGAAACACAAGGCGCATTCGACAGCCTGTTTTTCAATTCAGACGGCATCCTGTTCGAAGGCGGCAGAAGCAACGTGTTCGTCAAATACCAAGGGCAATGGCTCACCCCGTCTCTGGATTTGGACATCCTCAACGGCGTCATGCGCCAAGCCGTGTTGCAGCATCCGCAAACCTACTTGGGCGCGGACACCGTCATCGAAACGCACATCACCCGCGACATACTGGAACACGCCGAAGAAATCCGCCTCTCCAACGCCTTAAGGAGCGTGTTTGAGGCGGATTTGGTCGTTAAAGAATAAAATTATTTCCTGAAAACGGATAAAGCCGACAGGCGGAGTATTCGTGAAACGGGTTATATGTCTGAAACTTGAGTGTTCACAAACATGCGCACGACTTTACCCTCATAACGCTGGTTCAACCACGCCTGTAAACGTTCGCGATCTTTGGCAGGCAAAGGCTCCTTAAATTCGAGCGAAACCACGACAATATCGTCATGTTCGCCTGTCCCCGGTTTAGTGTTTTTGCCGCTTTCAGACTGCTCGGAAACAGGGGTTGCTTGCGCTTTCTCCCAAACCAAGCCGCGTCCGACAACGATTTTTTCCGCTTCGGGATATTGGGCTTTTATTTCCTTAAGTACCGCAGCATCGTCAGCACCGGCGGTATCGGCAGTTTTGCCCGCAAGCACGGTATCGATGTAGGCTTGCTGCTCTTTCAGCTCGTTTTGCAACTGCACCGGGTTGTTTCGGTTTGCCAGCAATTCTTCGATTTTGGCATCGTCCCCTCCCGCATAGACCACGTTGACCTTCGGCTCTTTCACCCCCGACGCGTTAAGGCTTTTCACCAGCAAGACGGAAATTTTCTCGGCATTGCCCGTTCCATTGACAATCAGACCGACTTTATTTTCTCTGTGGTTCAACACCTTACGCAGCACGAAAAAACCTTCCTGTTGCTGCGCAGTGGCAATGGCGGCATTGGCTTTGGTGTTGAAGATCTCCTGACGCACCAGTCCTGATGCCATATAGCCGCTCGGAATCATCACAGCCAACACGACGGTGGTAATAATGATGCTTTGCAACCGGCGTTTGGATTCCGTTACCAACCCCCTGCGCGGCAGCTTGAGCAGCTTGGTAAACAACAAGGTCGCAAAAGCGATGAACACGCAGTTGATGGCAAAAAGATATGAAGCACCGAGAAAGTAGTGCCAGTTGCCATGTGCCAGTCCGTAGCCCGCAGTACACAGGGGCGGCATCAATGCGGTAGCAATCGCCACTCCCGGTATGGCATTGCCTCCCTCTTTTCGGGTCAGCGCCACAATACCCGCACTACCGCCGAAGAAGGCAATCAACACATCCCAAAGGGTCGGCTGAGTACGCGCCAAAAGCTCGCTTTGCGCCTCTTTAAGCGGGGTTAACAGGAAATACAACGTAGCGGTAATCAAGCTGATGACGACGAATATAATAATATTGCGCACGGCTTGACGGATCAGCGCAGTATCCCCTACCGCCAAACCGTAACCCATACCTACAATCGGTCCCATCAACGGCGAAATCAACATCGCGCCGATCACTACCGCCGTGCTGTTCATATTCAGACCGATACTCGCCACGGCAATGGCAAACATCAATACCCACATATTGGTTCCGGACACCCGAGTATTGGCGCGGATGACGGCATCAATTTTATCGGGATGGGCCTGGTCATGCGAAAGATTGAACACATCTTGCAGCCTGGTCATGGCCCCACTGTCTTCTTTTGGCTGGTTTTCTTGTTCTTCTTGGTTTTTAATGTTTTCTTGGTCTTGCACTTTCATCCTTAAATCAATCTTAACGATTATCTCTGAATATTTAATTAACTGGGATTTCGAATACTGATAATTATGCTTGATAACTAAGTTCAAATCTGATTAAACAGATACCTTGCAGAATATTAAATATTAGCAGATACTTTGCAGAAAATATTAGCATATATCCGAAAACGCTGACAACGCCTAGCCTGAGACCTTTGCAAAATTCCCCCAAATCCCCTAAATTCCTACTAAGACATTTAGGGGATTTTTCATGAGCACCTTCTTCCGGCAAACCGCACAAGCCATGATTGCCAAACACATCGACCGTTTCCCACTATTGAAGTTGAATCAGGTGATTGATTGGCAACCGATCGAACAATACCTGAATCGTCAAAAAAACCGTTACCTTCGAGACCACCGCGGCCGTCCCGCCTATCCCCTGTTGTCCATGTTCAAAGCCGTCCTGCTCGGACAATGACACAGCCTCTCCGATCCCGAACTCGAACACAGCCTCATCACCCGCATCGATTTCAACCTGTTTTGCCGTTTTGACGAACTGAGCATCCCCGATTACAGCACCTTATGCCGCTACCGCAACTGGCTGGCGCAAGACAACACCCTGTCCGAACTGCTGGAACTGATCAACCGCCAACTGACCGAAAAAGGCTTAAAAGTAGAGAAAGCATCCGCCGCCGTCATTGATGCCACCATTATTCAGACTGCCGGCAGCAAACAGCGTCAGGCCATAGAAGTCGATGAAGAAGGACAAGTCAGTGGCCAAACCACACCGAGTAAAGATAAAGATGCCCACTGGACAAAGAAAAACGGCCTCTACAAACTTGGTTACAAACAACATACCCGCACCGATTCTGAAATCGCTTTCAGACGGCCTTACCGCATTCGGATGTTCGTCGTTTGCATTATTTGCAATGTTGTTTTATCATCAATAATACATTGATTATGTTGCGTATTTTAGTAATTTATTGTTTTTAAAAGGTATTTAAATGAAGAAAAAAATGCTGCTTTTAACCTTGCTGGTCTCGGCAACAGTGGTGGCGAAGCCGGTAAATAGTGGAAAAATAGCCCATCATCAAACCGTGTCGTGCGGCAATCAGGTTTATGTACAATCATCAGGCGGCGCAGTGTTAAAGGAAAAGCCCGATGCCCGTTCGAAAACGGTAATGCAGTTAAGAAACACCCAATATCTCTGTGTGGTTGGCAATGTGGCTGAATCAAACGGCTGGACGCTGGTGAAAAAAGTGCCTCCGGCAGCGGGTGCGGGCTGTGAAGATGCAGGCGCGAAAGAATGCTTGAAAATGGCAGATTTTCCAAGCAAATGGCAGGTAAAGAAACCGTCAGGCAGCCAATGCCGTCTGACGACTTCGTTTGACGAGGGCGGGCAGCTTGTTGTAACCGCCAGCGGTGTATGTGCAACCGGCTGGGTTAAAACAAAGGCTGTCCGTTTTTTTGCAGATTAATTTTTTAACACTGCATAAAAGGAATTGAAATGTCTGAAATTCAAGAACGGCAGAATCAACGGATTATTGATTATGCTGATTTTTGGATCTCAAACATCAACAGGGCCTGCTGAAGTAGTGATGACAGGAAATTCTTATTGGGATTAAAAAAACTATTTTTCACGGTGCATTACGGCCTAAAGAAAACTTTATTAAACCTGAGATGGCGCCGGATGTTGGAAAAAATGAATCAGAATCCCAATCTGAATATGAAAAAATTCGTTCGATGATCAATGGGTTAATGAATGATAAGGATGGTTCGTACACCAAGCAGCTTTTAGCAGAAAACCAAGATATTGTTGATAAATTCAACAAACGTGTACAGGAGGGTTTGGCACAACAGACACCATCGTTTTCGAACCAAGAGACTCAAATTGCACAACAGGAAACGGAATACCAGAGTTATTCGCGTAGCTGATGAAGATCTGATTTTGAATAACTATATTTGATTCAACACAAATGCAAAAAAGGCCGTCTGAACCCGCTTTCAGACGGCCTTTAACCCAACACAAGGAGCCAAAAAATGAACCCGCGTTACGCCCCGATGTTTGCGCCGTATACCCTGAACAACGGCGTGGCAATCAAAAACCGCTTTGTCGTCGCGCCGCTGACGATTTACGAATCCGATGCCAACGGTGGGCTGACCGACGCCGCCCGTAATTTCTGGCGCGACCGTTTTCGCGGCTTCGGGCTGTTTGTGATGCCGTTTACCAATGTGCATCCGACCGGCATCTCGGTTTTCCGTCGCTCAACGCTTTTGACGCAAGCCACCTACCCACCCTGCGCGAATACACAGCCATTTCGCACGAACAAGGCGCGAAAATCGTCGCCCAAATCGCCCACGCGGGCAGCCGTGCCAATCCGCTGATGACGCGCGGACTCGGCGCCGTCGCCCCCAGCGCTTACGGGCGCGTGCGCGAAATGAGCAGCGACGAAGTGGCGCAAATGGTGCAGCACTTTGCCCATGCCGCCGAACTCGCGCTCGACGCAGGCTTGGACGGCGTAGAAATCCACGGCGATGCCTTCGGCCTGCAAAGCAGTAACGGCTTCATTTTTTGTTGGAACGGATTGATTTCAATCTGATTGGCTTGCGGCATGACCTTATTGAATAGCCCCAAATCCACCGCGCGCACGGGCGAAAAATTGCTCACGCCGATGGCGCGGATTTTGCCGGCCGCCTGATATTCTTCCAGCGCGCGCCATGTGCCGTAGCTGTCGCCATAAGGCTGGTGAATCAGCACCATATCGATGTAATCCAAATTCAGACGACCCAATGAACGATCCAGCGACGCTTTGGCGGCTTCATAGCCGAAATTTTCCACCCAAATTTTGGTGGTAATGAACAATTCCTCGCGCGCCACGCCGCTGTTTTTTATTCCCAAACCGACTTCGGTTTCATTCATATAAGCCTGCGCAGTGTCGATATGGCGGTAGCCTGCTTTAATAGCCGCAATCACGGCTTGTTCGGTTTCTGCGGGTGGAATCTGGAATACGCCGAAACCGAGTGCGGGAATTTGTACGCCGTTGTTTAATGTGATGTTTTGCATGATGTCGTCTCCTGTTTGTTCTCATGAAGGGTTGCCATTTTAGTCCATGTTTTTATTGAAATAAATTAGGTTTGGTTTTATGATGTAGTGAATTAAATTCACTAATCAACCAAAACGGGGCGGAAAATGCAGAACTTTAACGAGCTGAATTATTTTTTGACGCTGGCGCAAACACAGAGCTTTATGAAAGCGGGGCAACTTTTGGGAATTTCTTCTTCGGCATTGAGCCACAGCATGAAAAATTTGGAAACACGGCTGAACCTGCGCCTGCTCAACCGCACCACACGCAATGTGTCGCTGACTGAAGCAGGACAGCAGCTTTTTGAGCAGCTTTCCCCGCTGTATCAAGCGATTAACAACGAAGTTGATGCGTTGAACGATTTTCTGAGCACGCCATCGGGACTGATTCGTATCAATGCCCCTGCGGTGGCAGCGGAAGCGGTGTTGTATCCGAAATTAAAGCCGATTTTGAACCGATACCCGAAAATCCGTTTGGAAATCGTGGTGGACAACCGCTGGGCGGACATTGTGAAAGAAGGGTTTGATATGGGCGTGCGGCTGGGCAACGATGTGGCGAAAGAAATGATTGCCGTGCCGATTTCTGAGCCGCTTAAAATGGTGCTGGTTGCCTCACCCGATTATCTAGCACAACACGGTTCGCCGAAAAATATTGACGATTTGCAGCAGCACCGCCTGATTGGCACGAAGCTCTCCGCCGCACACGGCATAGAGATGCAATGGAAATTCAAAGACAAAAAAGAGCGGATGACGTTCACGCCCAAATCGCAGTTTTCCATCAATAACCATCTGCGCCTGCAAGCCGTTTCAGACGGCCTCGGCATCGCGTGGGTGCCGTACCTCAACGTGGCGGACGCAGTTCAGTCGGGGCGATTGGTCGAGCTGCTGCCCGAATACGCGATGACTTACGATCCGCTTTACCTCTATTACCCTAGCCGTCGTGGGCATTCTAATGTATTTAAGTTGATCATGGATGCGCTAAAAGTAAAAGCCGCCTAATAATGGAGGCAGCATTTGCATCACAAATTAGCCCCCCTACCCTTACCTATTTCAAAAGTTGAAGGTACTGGGTATGTTAGCCTATTCCACTCTTTGGCAATTAAGTGGTAGAGTTGCAGTATTATTAAGCAACCAAAATTCTCTTAAAACCTATTGATTATATACTAAAAATTGGAGTACTATGAGCATACTCTCTAGAGTATCATTAATTCTCATTTGACATATAGGAACAATAAGCGGAATTTGTAGAAGAATAGGGAAAAGGAAATTAATTTATATTATGTTAAATTAATAATAGTGATATTTAATCCTAGCTTACCAATCTAATTTGTATCTTTTAATTTTTTATTTCTAGTCTCTACCAAAGAATATACAAGTCAGTTTTTATGCGGCTCAACTGGCGTGCAGCGAAAAAACGCTGGGGACACTCTGCCTTGCCCAAAGCGGGCTGTCTGCCAAAACCGTCATCACTGACCGCCTGCTGCTGGAAGCCAAACGTTTATTGATTCATACGCCGCAATCCGTCAAACAAATCGCCTTGCAACTGGGTTTTGAAGAAGCCACGCACTTCAATAAATTTTTTAAGAAACAACAACACATCACACCAAAAGTATTTCGGGAAAATTATTTGGCAACCTATGGTACAACTTAAATGAAGATTTGATGAAAAAGGCCGTCTGAAATGATCGTTTCAGACGGCCTTTTTTATGGCAAAGAGCGGTCAAATTTCAAAGCATTTTTAATTTGCCCGCCTGTTTTATCTAAACTCAGCAGTTTTCTCCAGCAAAAACTCAATCACCGCCTGCACTTTTCTCGCTCGTTGGCTATGTTGCAAATAATAAAGATAAATCGGTGGATACTGTCGCCAATGTTTTTGTAGCACGGGGATGAAATCTGCTTGGTCTGGTTGCTGTTTCATATTATGGGTAAAAATTCTACCTATTCCCAAACCTTGGCGGGTGGCATCTAGTAACACTTCCGGATCGTTACAAAGCAACGGCGCATCCATTTCTATGGCGATATCTTGACCATTTTGTGTGATAACCATAGGCTCAATTTTGTTGGATGAGATAAAACGATAGCCGATAAGTTTATGAGCTGACAAATCTCTAGGCGTTTTGGGTATGCCATATTGTTTTTCATAGCTTTGGCTGATGTACAAGCCTTCTTTCACTTCATTTACCAACTTACGTGCAACCATCCCTTCATCCAATTGATTGCCGAAGCGAATACCCAAATCGATGCCATCCTCAATCAGGTGCGAAAGTCCGTCATTAAGTGAAATTTCCAATTGAATTTGTGGATAGCGTTGATGAAATTCTCTCAAATGTGGTCGCAATAGTAATTGATACATCACTCGCGCCATGGTAATCCGCACGGTGCCGCTCACTTGCTCACCAAAATTCTGCACTTCTTCAAATGCTTGGTGCAACGTTGCCATAGCTTGCTCGGTACGCTCCAGTAGCTGCCTACCTGCATCTGTCAATTGAATATTACGCGTTGTGCGGTGGAACAGCGGCACACCGATTTTCTGTTCCAGCAGTTTCAAAGACTGGCTCGCCGAAGGCACCGCAATTTCCAATTTGCGTGCTGCCACTGAAATACTGCCTTCTTGGGCGATGGTTTGGAAAACGTTGAGCTGACCGTAGAATGAATTATCAATCATTAGATTTTACCTAAAAGTTATTTAGAGATTATGCGTCTAATCATAACAATTTTTCTACGTATAATACACCTCATCAACAAGCGGTAAGGTTTCTTACCAATTTTACAAAACCATTATCCCAGTATTTATAAAGAGGTAAAACAACATGAAAAACGTATTAATTGTTTCAGGTCATCCGGAGTTGAACACATCTATTGCTAACCAAACCATTTTGAGCGAAGTGGCACAAGCTTTGCCCGAAGCTGAAATCCGCCGTTTGGATACGCTGTATCCCAATTATCAATTTGATATCGAAGCAGAACAATCTGCGATTTTAAAAGCCGATGTGATTGTGTTCCAATTTCCATTTTCTTGGTATTCCGTGCCAGGCTTGATGAAATTGTGGATTGATAAAGTGTTCGTTCACGGTTTTGCGCACGGCTCGACTGCAAAAATCGGCGGTAAAAAATTGATTATTTCATTCACGACTGGCGCACCAGAAGCAGTGTATCAAAAAGACGGTTTCTTCAAACACACTGTTGAAGATTACCTACCACAGTTTGAAACCTTTGCGACTTTATGTGGTTTAGATTATCAAACGCCTATTTACACTTGTGGCATCAGTTATGTCGGTCGTGATGAAGCCGCGATCAAAGCCCAACAGGAACAAGCCCGTGAACATGCAGCGCGTTTGATTGCTCAAATTAAAGCCATTGCAGCCTAATTGTTAACCCTTTTATTTATTATCAAGGAGAAATTATGTACATCATCGACATTACTGTAAACGAAGACATTACCCCCGAACAACACGAGGAACTATTTCCAAAACATGCCGCATGGTTTGCCAAATACCATCAAGCCGGCAATTTTCTGATTATTGGTCCATTTACTGAACGTGAACGTGCCGGTGTGATTATCGCACAAACGCAAGATCGCGCAGAGTTAGAGCATATTTTGGCGGAAGACTCGTACTATCCAAACTTGGCGACTTATGTGATTAGTGAATTTACACCGAAAATGGTGGCTACAAATATTGAGCAATTCAAAGCCTAAGCGAAAAAGATGAAAAAATTGACCGCACTTTTAGGAGTTATCATGGCATTAAACACACAAGCTGCCTATCAGGCTCATCGCGAAACCCCACATTTTAAAGACTATTTGAAACAAACCGACAAGATGATTGCCGATAAACACTAGACCGCTATTCAGATAGCCTATTTAGGCAATCAAGGTCAATTACACTTTATCCGTTAATTAAGGAGGATATTATGCAAAACATAGCAAACAAAGTTGTCATCATCACTGGCGCATCTAGCGGACTGGGTGCTGAAACCGCTCGCCATTTGGTACAAGCTGGGGCAAAAGTCATCTTAGGGGCGCGCAGTCTAGATCGTTTGCATGCCCTTGCCGATGAGTTAAGTCTTTCCCACGATCATTGTGTACAAATGGATGTCACCAAATTAGACGAGGTACAAACCTTGGCGCAGCGAGCATTAGATCTATACGGGCGTATTGATGTATTGCTCAACAACGCCGGCGTCATGCCACTTTCCTTGTTGGAAGAATTGAAAGTGGATGAATGGAATCAAATGATCAACATCAATATCAAGGGCGTCTTACATGGCATTGCAGCTGTTTTACCGACCATGAAAACACAAAAGAGCGGTCAGATCATCAATGTTTCTTCCGTAGCCGGACACGTTTGGGGGCCATTATGTGCTGTTTATTCTGCGACCAAAACCGCGGTACGCGCTATTTCGGAAAGCCTACGCAAGGAAGTTAAACCTTACAATTTGCGCACTACTATTCTCTGCCCGGGTGCAGTTGAAAGCGAATTAAAACATGGCAGCAGCTCTGAAATGGCTAGCGGCGCAATGGAGAACTTCTATGCTCACAATGAGATTCCTGCATCTAGCTTTGCCCGAACAGTCCTGTTCGCAATCAGTCAACCTGAAGAAGTGGACATAAATGAAATCATCTTCCGCCCTACTCGCCAGGAAGTTTGATAACTGTTTGAAATAAAAAAGGTGAGCAAGAATGCTCACCTTCTAAACTAATATTCCCCCAATTAACCGAATACTTTTTCCAAGTGTGCTTGGTAATCGGCTAAGTATTGTTCTACTTGTGGGTTTTTAATCACATCGTTACATCAGCTTGATTACTGTTTTCAGCTACTGGGTTCCCTACTCTTCGTTGGCATTTGTTTGCTCCTCACTCTATTTAACTATATTGACAAACTTCTTCTCAAAGAAGGTGAAGGTACTTGAGACAGTAAAAGCTCTATCCCCTATTCCAATCTTTGACAATTAAGTGGTAGTATCGAGAAACTGTACATCACTCCCGCCAACACCCATGAGTGCAAACACCTGTCGCCTTTGTTGGAAGGCATTACCGAACGACCATCTATTCCGACAAAGGTTATGACAGTGAGGAAAACCGGCAACATCTGAAAGAGCATCAGCTGTTAGACGGCATTATGCGCAAAGCCCACCGCAACCGTCCGCTGACGGAAGCGCAAACCAAACGTAACCGATATTTGTCGAAGACCCGTTATGTGGTCGAACAAAGCTTCGGTACGCTGTACCGTAAATTCCGCTACGCCCGGGCAGCCTATTTTGGTCTGCTCAAAGTGAGTGCGCAAAGCCATCTGAAGGCGATGTGTTTAAACCTGTTGAAAGCGGCTAACAGGCTAAGTGTGCCTGTTGCCGCCTAAAAGGCGGCCCGGATGTCTGATTATCAGGTATCCGGGGAGGATTAAGGGGGTATTTGGGTAGAATCAGTGGATACTTGGAACGAAAATAGCCGAAAAACCTGTGTTTGGATTTCGGCCGTCGGGGAAAAAGAATTTTGCAAAGATCTCAAGCTGTTTATAAAAAAATCTCCTAAATATTCTCAATGATAATTTAGGAGACTCTTATAAAGGTTTTAGGCCAAAAATATATATTTTTAAACCCTTTATCAAGTTTTGATAGGGTTAAAATCAATACCCGTGATATAACGTTGTCCAGAATGAGCCTTAATATGTACTACAATATCAATGGTTTGCCTGAGTAGATTCTTAATAACTTCAAACTCTAAACCACTTCCTTCAGGTGATGCCTTCACCATTAGTGCCAGCTGATCCCAAGTCTGTTCAGTACTACCAGCATGACAACTTGTAATAGATCCTGGGTGTCCAGATGCACAATTTCGAATAAAATAAAACGATTCGTCTCCTCGTAACTCGGCCAGAATAATTCTATCTGGTTTCATACGTAAACAGGACTCCATGCAACTTTTTGCTGTGATATTTGAACTACCTTGTCCACCTTTTGAGTAAAGTAAATGAACTACATTCTCATGTGGAATAAATAGCTCCCTAGCATCTTCAATACTGATTAGTCTCTCGCTTAAAGGAATGTGGTTAACTAACGCTTTCATGAAAGTAGTCTTACCACTACCAGTTGCACCTGAAACAACTATATTTTTTTTATACTCAACGGCTTTTTTAAAAAATTCCTCGTAATTCCGATTATTTTTCAGTTCAACTAATTCCTTATCTTGAGGCGACAATTCTCTATTTAATTCAATAATCTGACTAAAGAAACCATCTTTGCTATACTGGCTTAAGCTCTTAGTATGTTTTGATGGTAGACGGATTGTAATTGAAGCTTTTCCTGCATCACAGGCAGGAGGAATCACAAATTGAGCCCGTTGGCCTGTTGGAAATGTTAATGACACCATTGGCTCTGCTTCTGTAATTCGTTGACCAGTATTACTTTCATTAACAACAGCTGTACAGAACTGACGTGCCCTATCAAAGTTTAGCGTATCTACTTCTACCTTTTTCCAACCTTGAGAAGTCTCAAGAAATACCTCTCCCGGCCTATTAATACAAATTTCCGTAACATCAGGATCTTTCAGGAAAGAGGTAATTCCCAATACTTCGTATTGATAATCTAAGAAATCTGCTGAAATTGTTGAGTTTAATTCATCCATGTTTAAAATAAGTTTATTCAAAAATTTAATTACAATATATTTGAACCTTAGGTGTGTTTTTCATTTTAGCCTAAGAAATACTCAGCCCTCTGGCTTGTGTTAACTGCTTTTGTTGTGTTTCTAATTCAAATTGCTGAGCTGTTACCTGTACCTTTATAAGACTTTCTTCTATCGGTGTAACTGCAGCTTTTTGCATATCCACAGAAGCAGTTCTTAATTCAGGAGCCTTATCACCAATAAGAATATGCCCATTTTCTTTAATATTTTAGAGATGCACCTCTCATCTTGTTTGCGTACCCTTCAGCAGCCAGTGCCATAGCAATATTATCTAAGCTTCTTTCATCGTAGATAATATCTTTTTTATTACAGAATTCAGTAAAAATTTTTTTACTCTGCTGATAGATATTTTGGGCATTTTGTGGGATTGCTTCCAAATTCAAAGGCTGATTAGTGTACATATCATCCCCATTGCTAGGAGCTGGAGCATGAGCCATGTTGGTATTCCGAGGTTGACGCAAAATCTTAATACCATCTATTCCCGTAGCAGAATGTACTCTAATAACATCATTATATTGGCCTGTTTTTTGTTCTTTTAAATGAATTCCTAAATCACCATTTTTGAAATTTTCAATTTTAAGACCATTTACATCTAATGTCCCTGTATTTCTATCCCATTCATATACCATTCTAGCACTACGGTAAACGAAACGGTTTGGTTGAGATAAATCACGTACACCACCCTGTAATATATGGCCATTTAATAACACTTCACCCTTGCCGTCTGAATCTCGGATAATATCTAAATTATCAGCACGATATTTGTCATGTCCTTTACCACCAAATAATTTATCTCTTCCGGAATTACCGGCTAAAACATCATTACCATTACCACCAATTAATACATCATTACCACTACCGCCTAATAAAATGTCATTTTGATTAGTACCTTTTAGAATATCATCACCGGCATCTCCATACATATATGCACCACTTTTTAAATAAGTCTTAGATCTGCCTATTAATAAACTATCACGACTATATGATCCATCAGCAACGACTTTATTGTTACCCTTATTTCCAAAAGTGTCATAATTTGCCATATGTTTAACAAATACTTGTTTATCTTCCGGCCTTAAGAATGCCTCAGAAAAGTCTTTGGCAAAATTGGTACGGGTATTCAGAAAGTAATAAATATCCTTTTCATAATAACTCAATCCAATCGATTCATTTTCTTCTGAATTTGGACGCATACCATACATATTTTGGCGAGCAATCAAATCCTTAACTTGCTCAAAAGATTTACCCTTGATATAAGGATAAAGATCACCGCTAATTTTAGTACTATAGGCACTTCCATTATTTCGCTCTTCATAAGCAATCATACGTGCTTCATTAAAGATTGCCTCTGCTTCTCCATAGCCTCGTGCTTGAGCATAAGCTTTAGCAGTATTATAATAACTCGCTGATTTAGCCTGATATTTACCCAATGCATGTCCTATTTCATGGGCTACTGCTGTAGCAGTAGTATACTTTGAACCTGGAAAATAGATATTTCTATCTTTAGAGTTATAGTATGCATTACTCTTGCTATCTTTAGCTTCGAAAAAACCTTGTCCGTTACTGCTAAACTGATTAATCTGTCTAACCAGCTCATAATCTGCCTTTATCCTGTCCAATTCTGACATAGTGGAGTTGAACCGTTTATTATGAAAACCTAATATTCTTAATTGAGTTTCTGCTTTTTCGTTTAATTTAGTCATTATATATTAGTCTCTGTATCAATAACCCATCGGACTCATTTCTGTATTACTATAAAAAGTAAATGCTGTAATTGCTCCAGAACCGTTGTTTGCTGCAATTATTTCACGACCATTTTCACGCCAGTAGTAATCAACCAGCTCTTTAATCGGGTCAGTTTCACGTCGTGGATAATAATCTCCATACTCAGGAGGCATTTCTTTCTCCTTAGGCTTTGGTAAAAAATCAGGAAATCTATTTTCAGGAAAAATACTTATTTTTTCTTTGAAATATTGTTTGGTCGGTAAAATAATGAAACTGGTTTTATATGAGGTATGACGTACTGCCACATATAATCCAATAGGGGAAGTAAAATTTTCGAAATGATTATTAACATGTCCTTCAACAACTGGAATTTGCCAAATATCTTCTAATTCTAGCGCATACATTGCATACAGGCAGTCATCTTTAAAAGCCGTATCATACATCTGCTTGATTAGATCATCCCGATTTTCCACTTTGTGCAACATACTTCGGCAACGATTGCGCACTTGTTCCATAGTTATTTCTTTTTGTATATTCTGCATCTTGGAAGAATCCTTAATATTTTTATTACTAATCTGCGGAGTACAAGAAGTTACCAAGCATACAGTTAATATGGCTGTAATCGCTGATAGTTTCATATAAATTCCTTTTTTGTCATTCTGCACATTTCATTTTCAGACGGCCTTGGACTTTGATTACTATTACCGTTTTTCTTTTAACGAGGCAACTTTCACTGCCCCCATCAGCCGTTTAGTAAATGTTCCATCTTGGTAATAACGGATTTTCCCCACTTGCGCTGGATGTGACATACCTTCGTAAAGGATAATTTCCTTATCTTGGCTCATTGCCTTTAACTCTTGCGGCAACATCAATGCGCGACGTTCTTCGCTTTCCGATACACTACGTTCGCGTCCGCGGCTGACATTTTTTCTTTTCACTGTGGTATAACCCAGCATTTCGGAGTACTCGTTTGCATCCTGCTGTTCTCTAGGAGTATAGATGATTTGCAAAGCATGGTTAGTGATAATGGTACGTGCATATTCTTTGCCATAGACAGCATCCAGCTGGGCAACTGATTGGATAATCGGAAATAGGCGAATGTTGTAACCTGCCATATAGCTGACGGAATGGGCAATAATTTCAACTTTACCAATACTTGTGAATTCATCCATCAGCAGCATACATTGATGTTTCAAATCTGGGTTGTCCTGAGGCAGCTCTTTCGTATTCTGGTTGATAAGTTGAGAGAAAAATAGGTTGACAATGACCCTTGATTCAGCAAGTTTATTGGGAAGAATGCCGATATAGATGGTCATTTTCTTTTTACGTACGTCAGTCAACAGAAAATCATCAGCTGAAGTAGCGGAATCAATGACGGGATTAATCCATGGGTTTAAAGGTTCTTTAAACGTACCCATGATAGAACCAAAGGTTTCTTTTTCCTGAGAGATTAAACCGGAAAAAGCAGTTTTTGTAGCCTCACTGAGATATGGTTGTTGTGATAAAGATGTAAAATACTCCTTAAGCTCTGTTCCATTACCTGATGAAAGGCGATATATTTTCCCTAATGTACAAGCTGGCTCATTTTCTTTGCCCTCCACAGAAAAGTCAGCCATTGCTTCATGCTCATCAAAACAATAAAGTGAAAACGCCAAAAACGCATTTCTTGCCTGCGCTACCCAGAACTTATCACGGCTATCTCCATCAGGATATAGCATTGCAGCTATCGACATTAAATCCGATACTCGCTGGTCAGGATCAGAAGAAACATAGGTAAACGGATTCCAACGGTGTGTCCTTCCATCTTCGGCAAACGGGTTGAACAAATAGACTTCCTGACCTAATACTTCTTTGCGGTAGCCGCTAGTCAAATTGAAGTTCTCCTGTTTGATGTCCAAAACAACTACCGATCCTTTATAACTTAACAGGTTCGGAATAACGATACCGACACCTTTACCCGAACGTGTTGGAGCCGCTAATAAGGCGAATTGCTGGCCATTGTAATGTAATAATTTACCGTTGTATTTACCAACAACAATTGAGGTATCCGTCTGTTTAAAAAATCCAGCTTTTGACAAATCAGCCATTCCGGCAAATCGTGCCTCCCCATGAAGACTCTGAGAGGCAGTACGCCAAATAGGAATTAAACCAATCAGACCAATCAAAAAGGTTAAACCAAATCCAACAATTCCTGAAGTTTTAATCTGTAACGAGTATTTGGCAACTTGAGGAATATCTAATGTATTATAGTATTTAAACCATGTTGTGAGCAGCAAAGGGGTTTTATCTAAGCCTAACCATTGTAGTAGGATAAAACCTGATAAATAACAACCCAATAACAAAGAGATTAATAATAGAAATACCGTGACAATAGATTTGTTTTTTAGAGTCATTATAATACCTATAAGTTAAATAATTGAATTATTTTGAATTTTTATTTGAGATGTAAATCTTCAGATAGTTTTTAGTATCTTGCATTTAAGAAAGACTATTCTTAGATCACCGACCGAATTCTTATGCTATCTTCTCTATACAAACTCTTAGATTCTCATTTAATCATAGAGAGTTATCGACAGCAGCATGATGAAGATTTTCCATAATTCCTCCTTATTATGAGGCCTAATAATTAGGCCGTCTGAAAAAATAGACGGCCTTTTATGGTTACTGCATTACCGAACTGAAATCAATATCCTGGGCAGTATAAATATTAATCAAAGTACCTTGATTTATTGTTACTGTATTAGGACGAGCATTATTTCGTTCAAGTTGATTGATAGCCTGTTGTTTCAATGTATTGGCTGTCTCACTTTCAAAAGGATTAGTACTAGTTGATGTCATAGTTGTAACCGTTTGTCCTTGTGGACCATATTCAGTAGCAGTATATTTAAAAGCATCTGAAATCATACTAATCAATAAAGCCGATGCTAAACGTGATCCCCAGTGAGACTTAAATTTACCGACATGACCTGCTGCACCAAGATTATCTACTCCAGGAGATTCCAGTGTTACATCGATACCATCGGGTGTTATAACTCGATTCCAGATAATCTCCATCCGTGGACCAGTAGGGTTACTGGAGCCATATTGCCCCATTACTTTTGAACCTTTCGGCAATAAGAGATATTTTCCACTTGCAGAATATACAGGTTCAGTAATGATACAAGATGTAAATCCTTTTACCTCAGAAATAATTTTAGTTTCTAATACACAACGCAAATAAGTCCCTTGTTGAAGCAACTTATCCCTATTATGCATATAACGGACAGCATTAGCCTGAGCTGTACTTACTCCTGACTCTTTTTGAGCAGCCTCCCCGTCCTGAACAAATGCAGAATTCATATTAGCATACATATCTCCTGCTGGAATAATCGGCTGTATAGGAACATTAGGAGTTGTTGGAGTTGATGGAGTTATAGGTGGCAAGGTCTCCACTACTGGTGGAGTAGTTACATCTATTGTTTTTGTATTCGATGTATTAT
The DNA here is from genome assembly GCF_051963335.1 of Neisseria sp. P0004.S004. Classification (NCBI taxonomy): domain Bacteria; kingdom Pseudomonadati; phylum Pseudomonadota; class Betaproteobacteria; order Neisseriales; family Neisseriaceae; genus Neisseria; species Neisseria sp. P0004.S004. Next base: position 108,237 of record NZ_JBQCUK010000006.1, on the reverse strand, counting down.
CCGTTTCTAATTCGGGATTTTTGTCTTCTGCTAAATCAATTGAAGGGGGTTCCGTCACTTGAGGATCTGGAGCAGGTAAATCTGGTACAGTAACTACCTGAGGGCGTTCTGGAGGGGGAGCTTCATCAGGACCACTAAATTGATGATAGGCAAATGCCCCTAGTCCAGCTAACCCAAAACCTGCAGCTACAATAAACGCAATAGCTTTTTTGTTGACTGTACGGTCAACAGGAGCATTTAGCTGAGGAGCATTCTCCTCAAGTCCCGCCAATTGTTCTTGTTCGTATTGGCTTGAATATAAATTTTGTGATGATTCACTATCTTTGTGATGTTCATTATTTAGCTTATCAGACATTCTTAATTCCTTTTTAATCCAACTACATCATTTCCATGTCTCAAAACTAAGAATGGATAAGTCCCATGGACAATAACTACATTACCTTCAACATTACTGTTTAAGACAAACTCAGCTCCTTTCTCTGATTTTCTGCCATAAACAGCAGGAAAATCACCTGTGAACTTGCCCTTATTCAAATGGACATAGGTAAATCTGCCATCATCATAGACTTTTAAAGGAACTAGCCAACGAGATTTTTCATTTGCAGCCACATCATAATTAGTATTATAGATTTTAGAAGAATCATATTTCAGGCTATAGCCAGCCAAAGTACTAGCACGAAGACTGAAATCCGTAGAATCGGGATATCTGAATTTAACTTGATAATTTACCCCTTTGTCTGAAGCTTCTGACAAATTGCCAACAACATTCTTCAAAACCTTAAGCTCAAAAATATATTGGTGAGCCTGAGTACGAACAATAAGATTAGTATCAACTGCATCAGCCTTTGGACGCAGATAAAATACATTTTCTCTACGTACCAAATCCCATCCACCACTTAGGCCTGCACCAAAATCTTTAACCTTTTCACGAGAATCAAGTTCAATTTGTGTGACTACGCCTTGTGCCGTATGAACGGGATAAGTTGTATTTTCTTGAAACGTATACTCTTGAATAGCTGCAGCATAGACGCTTCCTTGCAACAAACACGATGCTGCCGTTGCTAAAAATATTTTTCTTAACATTATTGATTTCCACTTTCAACAGATATAGGAGAAGCATTAGGAACATCATTATCTACAGATGTAGGAGCTTCTAACTGGGGCTGGGGTACACTTTGTACTTGTTGCTGAGCCTGGCTTTCAGATGATGTTCCTGCAGAAAGATAATCCGAAGATAAATCTTGAACAGGTGATTCACTAGCATCAGGATCAACACGATAAGACAATACCTGAAATCCCAGGGGATTTTTTAACCTATACTTTTCATCCATCTTCAAATTGCTATTATAAGTATAGGTCAGAGTAGCAACATTGCTATCCATAAATCTTGATATGCCAGTACTCTTATTTAATAAAAATCTTTGGAATCTTACTGTTGCGCTAGCATCGCGACCATCGGCCTTTCCACTATTATTAAGGACGATACTCAAAATCTTAACGCGAATTGACTGAGCAGACCCATAAAGATTAAATGGGCTATTCGGATTACTTTTATTCATCAGATTGCGATAGCTGTCAGATACCCCTGCAACCGACATAGAATAAACTGTAGCCCAGTCATTATCATAAATAATCTGACTATCAAAAGATTCTCTAGCAATAATAAAGTGAGAAATATTACTCTTATTTACTGCTTCATTTTTAGTAATATCTAAATTATTCCAATCACCGGCTAGTTTAGCAACAGTAGCTTGTCCCGTATAGACATCAGCCATAACAAGATAAGGTTCTTTTTCTTTCAGCGGCAAAATATAAAATAATCCGCCAAGTAGACACAAAGAAGAGAAGGTAGAAATACCGGCAACAATCCATGCCCTTTTCTCACTTTTTTTGCGGATATCGACCAAGGTCGTTTCAAAATCCAAAGATCTTTTTACAGCCTTTTGGATATTGCCATCAGTAGTATTTTTACTTGATTTGAACATATATTTCCATTTTAATCTTGAGTTTTTACATCAGCTTTTGCTGATCTCTCATGTTTTTTCTTCCCACTGTTTTTCACAGCAACATCCATTTTCTTATGCGCCATAATGACACCATTTTGAACATAGAAAACCATCCCTTTATCTTCATAAAGTTTAGATAATTCACTCAAAGCATTATCAAGCTCGGTATTTCGTATTGTTGATACTTTCTTATACAAAGTAAAATCAAGCGTATGGTCATAAACAACAGGCATCTTTGCCTCTTCTCCCCAACGCTCCAACAAACCTTTTACAGTTGTATCAAGTTGTGTTACTTGATAAACATGAGGTTTGACAAGCAGAATCTCAGTTACCTGATCAGGTAGTTCATTTAATGGCTTCCATGAACTTGGGAAATCTGGAGCAGACTGATTTGCACAACCTGCCATTAGCGCGCCCACACTAGCAGACAGCAACAGCGTTCTTAAAAGAAACATACATAGCACCTTATAAAACAACTTAAGTTACAACCAAAGCGTCTTAATTAAAAATGAAGAAAAGACAATTCATGTTTGGTTATTTTTATTGGTTAAAATCTTGTTAATTATTTTAATCTGTGCTAAATTTCACGTCAATACAAATTCATATTTTCATCTCAACATCATGTTTTTTTCCTGCGCCGACTTAGCTGTTCCGCATGATATTATGCATCATGTCGTGAGAGTTGAATCCTCAGGCAACCCATACGCCATAGGTGTTGTAGGCGGACGCTTACAAAGACAGCCTAAAAATTTGGCTGAAGCAGTCGCTACTGCTAAAATGTTGGAACAAAAGGGATTTAACTTCTCCTTAGGATTAGCTCAAGTTAACCGATACAATTTAAAAAAATACGGGTTGCATTCCTACGAACATGCATTCCAGGTGTGCCCAAACGTCAAAGCAGGCTCGCACATATTGCGAGAATGCTACAATCGTGCAAAAGACTGGGGTAAATCTTTCAGCTGTTATTATTCCGGTAACTTTGTAACCGGTTATAAGCATGGCTATGTGCAAAAAATTTTTTCATCCATGGGGAAAGGGAGAGCAATCCCACAAAATGCCATTCCAGTCATCAGCAATACTGTGAATACCTCTCGCCCTATGGGACAAATGACAGCGCAACAAACTAACCGCCCAAATTTGACAGTTACCGCTAATCCACAACCATACTCGGCCACTGTCTCTAAAAACCAACATTCCTTACAAGATAATAGTACTGCACAAGCGAAAAGCAATACTTATAAAGATAGCGCAGCAGTCTTTTAGATAGTTTTTTTTCCACATCAACCTGTAATAAACATAGGAAATTTCAAATGAAAAACACTCAGATTCAAAAAAAATCCCGCTTTACCGCTGAAAACGTTGCTACAGCAGCATTTGTTGCTGCAGCATTTTTAGCACCAACTGTAGGTATGGCAGCCGATGATTTTACTTCAGCTTCCGGTGGCGCCTGTAAATTCATTAAAAACATCCATACCGTATTGAACTTAATGTCCGTTGCTGTTGTAACCATCGCCATTATCTTTGCCGGTTACCAAATTGCTTTTGCACACAAACGCATTTCTGACGTCGCTCCTATTTTAATTGGTGGCGTACTGATTGGTGCGGCCGGCCAAATCGCAAAAATGCTGGTTGGCAATGCAGACTCTTGCTCTGCCGGTACAACATCAGCAATGCTCCAAGTATTGCAATTTTTTGCCTAATTAACACCATGCAGAAAAACATCGTTTTTCGAGGATGTACGCGTCCGGCAACCTTTCTCGGTGTACCTTATATACCTTTCTTTATAGGAGCCGGCTCAGGATTATTGATGGGAATGTACTTCAATATGTTTTTTTTATTGACCATTCCCTTCATCATCCTGATTATGAGGCAGATGGCCAAGCGGGATGATATGATTTTTCGTTTTCTCGGTTTACGTCTGAAATTTAGACTTAAAGCCAGAAACCGAGAGGAGTTTCCTGATACGTGGTGCTTCTCGCCTAATGAATACCGTAACAATCCTCCCAAACAATGACAACAAAACATCCGGCAGACATCTTTGTCTGTCGGACGATTTCAACACAAAAAACAAATAAAATGTTTACTCCTGACGCATCAATCAGTCAATTCGTATCCCTCTCCACCCATGTTTCCCCAACCATTGTTAAAACCACTGGTGGGGACTACCTGACAACATGGCATCTATCCGGCCTTCCTTTTGTGGGTCGAGAAGAATGGGAGCTCGAACACAAACACAACACATTTAATCGTTTACTCCAATCCTTACGCGCTCCGGACTATGTCAATGTTGCCTTCTGGGTACATGACATTCGCCGCCACCGCGGCATCGATTTGCGCCCAAAATTCCAAGAGTCTTTTAATCAAAGCCTCTCCGACCGCTATTTTTCCCGACTTTCTAAAGAAAAGCTCATGAACAACGAGCTTTACTTGACCATGATTTACCGCCCCGTTGTTGACGGCAAAAAGTTTGTTGATAAATCAGGCAATATCGATCGTCTGAAGGCCGAACAGGAACAAGCTATCGGTACGCTAAATGAATTAGCAACCAACCTTGAAGCCGTCCTCAAAGACTACCACCCCTACCGACTCGGTATGTACGAAGGCAAAAACGGTACTGTATTCTCAGAAACACTCGAACTTTTCGGTTACATCCTTAACCGTGTAAACGAGCCGGTTCCCGTACTGCCCGCTCCTGTTTACAACTACTTACCCCTTAGCAGACATCTTTTCTCTGCCAAAACCGGTGACTATATCGTCCGTACCCCTGAAGGTAAAAATCACTACGGTGCCATACTCAACCTTAAAGAATACCCTGACGGTACCTATCCCGGCGTGCTTAACGGGCTCAAATATTTGGATGTCGAATACGTTATCACTCATAGTTTCAGCCCCATGAGCCGATACGACGCCATGAAAACCCTTGAGCGTACCCGTGGCATGATGATCTCTTCCGGCGATAAATCCTTTACCCAAATTGCAGAACTTGATCATGCAATGGACCAACTCGCATCCGGCAATTTCGTTCTTGGAGGCTACCACTTCAGTCTTGCTATCTATGCCGACAGCCAAGAGCAGCTTTCCCAAAACATTGCCGCCGCCCGAGCAGAGCTTTCCAATGCAGGTTTTGTAACAACAAAAGAGGACTTGGCCGTCTGCGCCGCATATTATGCCCAGCTTCCGGGTAACTGGAACTACCGCACCCGCATCGCCAATCTCTCATCGTTAAATTTCTTGGGTCTCTGCCCACTACACAATTTTGCCGCCGGCAAACGTGAGGGCAACCCATGGGGGCAATGCGTTACCGTTCTTCAGACGACCAATGGCCAGCCCTACTACTTCAACTTCCATGCAACCCTCGAAGGCGAAGATTCCGAAGGAGAAAAAGCCATTGCCAATACTATGGTTATTGGTAAGTCCGGTACAGGTAAAACAGCCCTTATCAACTTCCTCCTTAGCCAGGTACAAAAATACGATCCCAAACCCACTATCTTTTTCTTCGATAAAGACCGTGGTGCCGAAATTTTTGTCAGAGCCTGCGGCGGTGCCTATATGGCACTGGAAAGCGGCCAACCTACCGGCTTTAACCCTTTCCAATGCGAAAATACAGAGGCAAATGTCCAATTCCTTTGCGGCCTTATGAAACAACTGGGAGGCAAAGCGCACTACTCTGCCGCAGAAGACGACGACGTCCTGCGCGCCGTTCGAGCCATGCTCGATACTCCGCTGGCGCTGCGCAGCATTTCCAACTTCCAAAAATCTCTGCCCAATACAGGCGATGACTCCCTCTATGCCAATATCCGCAAATGGACCCGTGGAAACAGCCTTGGCTGGGTTTTTGATAACCCTCAGGACAAAATCGACTTCAGCGGAGCCAATATTATCGGCTTCGACTACACCGATGTGATTGAAAACCCACAGGTACGCGATCCAGTCATCGGCTACCTTATCCATCGAATGGAAGAGCTTATCGATGGCCGCCGCTTCATCTACATCATGGACGAATTCTGGAAAATCCTTGATGGCGAAGGCGGTTTGAAAGAGTTTGCCAAAAACAAACAAAAAACCATCCGTAAGCAAAACGGTATGGGTATCTTCGCTACCCAGTCACCGGAAGACGCCCTCAAAAGCGATATTTCCGCCGCACTGATTGAGCAGACAGCTACCATGATACTGCTGCCGAATCCGAATGCAGATAAAAAAGACTATATCGACGGCTTGAAACTGACCGACTCAGAGTTTCAAGTAGTCAAAGGCCTGGATGAGCGTAGCCGCTGCTTCTTGGTCAAACAAGGTCATGCGTCAGCTGTTTGCCAGCTTAATCTGCGCGGATTTGACGACGAATTGGCTGTCATCTCCGCCAGTACCGACAACATCGACATCATGGACGGCATTATCAAGAAAACAGCCGAACGCCTTGGCATTAGCATCGATGCAGTGAAGCCAGAAGATTGGTTGCAGACCTTCTACGATGAGCGTAAGGGTTCCGGCAAGAAGTCGGCTGCTAATGTGATGCGTAATGCAGATTAGACCGCTTTGAAATGAATACAAAGCAAATAGGGGCATCTGAAAATAATAGATTTTCTAACAACCCTTAATACGAAAAACTTGGATATTCGAAATTAATTGAATCAAAGAAAGATAAAAAATGAAAATTGGAATGAAAAAACTGGCAGCTGTTCTAGTGTGCGCCGGAATGTTGGGAAGTTCGCCTGCGATGGCCGGCGGCTTTCCCGTATTTGATGGGGCAGCCTTAGGTCAAATGATCAAAGACGGTATAGAAAAGTTTATTCACTATAAAAAAATCTATGATCACTATAATAAGGAATACGAACAATGGAAAGAGCAATTTGACAGCCAAATTCGTGGTCCACTTTCTTCTGTTCAGCAAATAGATTCGATCAAAGAAATGTCAAATGAGGAAATTTTGCAGATTTTGAATAAACGCATCCAACAGTGTAATAGTCTAGTCAATGAAAAATCCAAAAATCTGTGTATTACCTCCATTCAAATCGACAATCAGAAGATCAAACTTTATTTTGCTACCGAAGACCGTATCTCGCAAAATATGAAAAGACTAGATGCAACATTAAAGAATTATGAAAGAGTCAGTTCAAAAAACAATAACGGTAAAAATTCAGGTGTTCTCCAAACCATAGAGTCCGACATTCGCAACCAAATGTTGAACATCAACAATATCGTCAAAATCAACGAGCATCAGATCAAATTGTTGGATGCTAAACAAGAAATGATTCAGAAGGCTCGCACTGCCGTAACACAAGAGCAACTCCAAGGTTCTTTTTCAGTAAGAGGGATGGCAGCAAAAGCCGTTGTTCATGCTGCTATTGTCACTACACTAAAAAGCCAGGCAGGAGACTATAAAACTAAAGCTGAAGGTCTTCGAAAAGGATCCTCAAATTCTTCAAATAAAGCATTTTACCGATAACAGAAAAAGATTAACACTATGGATCAATTTATCAGTGGCGTTGGCGAATTAGCCATCTATACCAGTATCCGCGACTACATCTATGCTCGCATAGAATTTTTAACAGAACACCTACTTTCCAAAAACCTCAGTATGGCTTTGTCTTTGGTCTTAGCTCTACTTACCCTTTGGATCATGGTTCAAGGTTATCTGATTGCAACCGGTAGAAGCCAAGAAGGGCTTAAAGGGTTTGCATTTGGTTTGGGTAAAGCCTATTTTATTGTCTTTGTCGCCTTGGGCGTTGCCTCAAGCAGTAATTTTGCCATAAGAACACTGACCGATACGACAGCAGATACCCTATCTGAAATTATGCGTGGCGACAATAAAATTGGGGCAGCCTGTCTGACTCAATCGACCGACAGCTTTGTTGGCTGTAAAATCGACCAAAACCTTACTGTTGCCCAATCCATTATGGGCATGTTGAGCAGAATCGATACCGCAGGTGATCCAAACATTTTCACCCAACTCAATCAGGCAAAATGGTTTGCCGGTGTCGGTACGGCCGGACCTGGCGTAGTAGCAGGAACCATGCTGATCGTATTCCGCATCGCCATGGCTCTCTTTATCGGCTTTGCGCCTATCTTTATTTTATGCCTTCTGTTCAAAAAAACAGCACCCCTGTTTCAAAAATGGCTATACTATGGGCTGGCAACCATCTTTTCAGGGGTTATGCTCGGTGTAATGTCAGATATTGCCATGGACTTAGTTTCCAATGTCGGTACCAGTCTTTTTCTCTCAAAAGAGGCTATGCAGTTTGTGACTACTAAAGAAACCCTTGTGGGCCTTGCCGATACAGCTACCCAGCAGTTGGGTTTGGGACTGATTCTCTCGACTTTGTTGATTGTGGTGCCGCCTATGGCGGGGATGTGGTTTAATGGCGTGATGGGCAGCTTCAGTGGTTATAACCCGGCAGAACGTTGGAATAACCCAAATAATGGACAACCGAGTACGATGCCAGGGCATAATGCACCTCCTCAGATTAATTCTACTCAGCAGCAAATAGGAAATAATACTGACTTAAATACTAGTATACCTCAGGGTAACTGGCAATCTGGTAACACAGTCTCAAATACAAATGTAGTTAAGACACAAGGACAATCTACATTAGGAATAGCCACTGGTAGCAAAGATCCGAAGAATCCAATAAATTGAGGAACAAATATATCATGAAGAAAGCAATTTTTATTCTTTGTATGGGCTTGTTTCCCATGTTTTCTTTTGCCTGTTCTCCAGGTGTAGGCGGTGGCCCCTCTGGAGATCCCCACTGTATGGCTCCCATTTTGGCAAATGACCCATACTACAACGGTTCCATGAATCAACAACAAACTCCAGTTATTGTTCATATCCCTTCTAAATATGGTGCCGTGGCAATGAATATGGATACTGGCTATGCAAGCGGTGTATTAAATCAGGACTCTTTGTCTAAAGCAAAGAAAGCGGCTTTGACTCAATGTAGACAAGGAAACCCAAAGGCTTCTTGCAGAGTAGCTTCTTGGGTTAGAAACGGTTGTATTGCTGCTGCGAGAGGCCAGATAATTAATAACCCAACTCAATGGACGTCTTTTTTTGCAGGAAAAGACAAGGGATTGGCGGAAGCTGCTGCATTGGCCAAATGTAAAGCTGATCCCAAAGTAAGAGATTGTCAAGTTTATTTACCTGAAGGCTGCTCGCTTCCCTAATATCTAAAATCTCAAGGGCCGTCTGAAATTCCGGACGGCTCGTATTAGAATATTGAATTTTACCCATTTCCACTTAAAGAAAATATTATGAAAACCCCATTCTCCTTATTGCTTGCAGTGGCATTGGTACCTTCCTTTGCCTTTGCGGAATTCTCTGCCGATTCTTTTAACCCCGTAAAAATCAACAGCGATGAAGAACGCCTGGCCTGCGAAGCTATTATGTGCTTATCTTCGCCAAATAGCTCTCCCAGCCAATGCGAACCTTCTCTCCGCAAATACTATTCGATCAAGTTTAAACACGGGCATGATACTTTGACCGCCCGTCGCAACTTCCTCAAAAAATGTCCGGTTTCCAATAATCAGGATGTTTCTAAAATGATTAATACATTGGTAAGATAATTACTTTATATTTTAAAGGCCGTCTGTTATTCAGACGGCCTTTTCTCTTACAAAGAGATTTTGTAAGTTACCTTCAAACCTACTCCCTATTTTGCTCAATTATTTACATTCAAAACTTACAGGCTTAATCTGATCTTTGTCGATATCAAGGCTTTTATGTAGATATAAAATGCCGTCTGAAACAACTTGGCACCATCTGCAAAGTGGATCGAACAAATGCTTTGTTCTGATTTTTCTCTTTTTACCCCACCAAAACCGACGTCATACTAAGCGAGCCTGCAATCAGCTTATCGTTGAAAAACGTAATGTCATCTTGCGGTTCGCGCAATGCCATGATGTACAGCAAGGGCAAGTAATGATCCGGTGTTGGCACGGAAAGCTCGGCTTTTTCTCCTAGCTGCTGATAATGCACCAAGGTTTCATCATCTCGTGTTGCAATCGCTTGATTGACCGTTTCTCGAAATGCAAACGCCCATTCATACCCCGCACCGATTTGATCGATATGTTCCCAGCTTATCGCCCTTAGATTATGCACAATATTGCCGCTGCCGATAATCAGCACACCTTGTTCGCGCAAGGCAGATAATTTTTTCGCCAAATTGAAATGCCATTCTGCCGACTGCAAACGGTTAAGGCTAAGTTGCACCACAGGAATATCGGCATTGGGATAAAGAAATTTCAATACTGCCCAAGCGCCATGATCAAAGCCACGCGTTGGGTTCAACTCGACCTTTTCCGGCTGTAATAACGACCGCACTTGCGCCGCCAGCTCAGGCGAACCGGGCGCAGGATATTGCACTTGACTGAGTTCATCTGGAAAGCCGTAGAAATCGTAAATCATTTTAGGATGCGCGCCTGAAGTTACCTGCAAACGGCTGCTGTACCAATGCGCTGAAATCATCAAAATAGCTTTTGGTTTGGCAAACCTTTGCGTAATTAGGCTGAAATTCTGATTGAACAGGTTTTCTTTATCCAACACATTCATCGGGCTGCCATGCCCGACAAACAATACAGGCATTTTTTTCATGATTTACTCCTCGCTATCTAATACGGCAGATTGTACGGATAAATTTTTATTCAAAAAATACCGGTTTACGAACAACATCTTTTCCTCATAAGAAATCATGACTGATAAGGTCTAGAGATTCTGAGAGGATATATAGAAAAAAGGTTGATTCAAAAGGCCGTCTGAACATTTTTACTTCATACGCTAAAATTTCTTTATTTCTGTATTGACAGAAATAAAAGATAAAAATAGAATACCATCACTATGAAACTAAATCCGACCACTGAAAAATTTATCCTCCATTGGGGCGAAATGGGTACCAAATGGGGGGTCAACCGTACCGTTGCGCAAATCCATGCCCTGCTCTATATCTTGGGCAGGCCGATGAATGCCGAGGAAATTACCGAAACGCTCGGCGTAGCGCGCTCCAATGTCAGCAACAGTATTAAAGAGTTGCAAAACCTGAGACTGGTACATACCGTGCATATCTTGGGCGATAGGCGCGATCATTTTGAAACTTCGGATGATGTCTGGACTTTGTTCCGCACCATTGCTGAAGTGCGTATGCAGCGCGAAATCGAACCGACGCGGCAATTTTTGCAAAGCCTGATCGACAGCCCTGAATTTAGCCAGGAAAATGAAACCGCCAAGCAGCGAATCCGACAAACCCATGATTTCATCAATACGCTGACCATATGGGCAAATGAAATGCTGAAGCTATCCACTTCAACCATGGTAAAAATCTTGAAAGTCGGCGCAGGAATACAAAAATTTTTCCGTTGATGGTGATGGGCATCTGCTCAAAAAATACTGCCTATGCTATTTAGAAATATGAAAACATGCTCATGTCAGTTTTACATGGGCATGTATAAATAAAATTTTTTACCCTACTATTTCTCTTTTGACAGAAATTTTAGAAATAAAAGATTAAATAGGCTTAACTGATGAAATAGGAACTCGGTATGCTCGATAACATTAAACGCCCTCCTCCTGCCTACTTGTCTTACTCGATGGGGCTGCTATGGCTCTGGAGCGGTACCCAACCTCTGTTTTTCATGCCTGAAATGTCATTGGATTTGCTGCATTCGGTCGGTATTCCCAATCCGTTGCAATGGCCTACATTAATCGCCGCTTCTCTGCTGGACATTGGTTTTGCTTTTTTATGCTTCAGCCGCCTTCGTTCCCATTCCTCAGTATGGCTGCTGCAATTGATAACCGTCGCGGCATACAGCCTGATTATTGCCTTCAGGCTGCCCGAAATGTGGGCGCATCCGTTTGCACCCTTGGTAAAAAACCTGCCGATTATGGCTACTTTGTTTTTTCTGTATCAATCCGTAGGAGATAAAAAATGAACACCTATTTAATCGTTAAAACCCTGCACATCATCTCGGCTACCTTAATGGTCGGCACCGGTTTTGGTACAGCGTTTTACCTCTTTTGGGCAAACCGCAGCGGTTCGGTCGCCGCGCAGTCGGTGGTCTCGCATTGGGTCATCAAAGCGGATTGGTGGTTTACGACACCCGCCGTCATTTTCCAACCCTTGTCCGGTTTATGGATGCTGTACGAACGCGGCTATACTGTTTCCACCATGCTGGAACAAAATTGGGTATGGATGACGCTCGGTTTATACATCCTTGCAGGCATTTGCTGGCTGCCCGTTGTCTGGCTGCAAGTCCGTATGGCAAAGATTGCCGAAAAAGCGCATAAAGAAAACACAGACACCATTCCTGAGCCCTATTGGCGTTATGCCAGACGTTGGGAATTGCTGGGCTATCCCGCCTTTTGCGCCACTATCGTGATCTACTTCCTGATGGTGATGAAACCGATTTAAAGATTTTCAGACGACCTCAACAACATAAAGAAAAAACCATGAATATCATTATTTTCGGAGGCAGCGGCTTCATCGGCAGGCGTACCATTCAAATTCTCAAAGAACAAGGTTATCAAGTTTGCACGCCCGACCGCCGCGCCTTCGACTTTCTTCATCCCAATGAAACAGCCGCCCGCCGTTTATTAGAGGGGCAAGACGTCCTTATCAACTGCATCGGCATCATGAGCCGTCATGCCGAAATACTCGAAACCGTACACCACCACACGCCCAAACAGCTCGCCGTATGGGCGAAAGCAGCAGGAGTAAAACGCTGGGGGCAACTATCCGCACTGAGTGCCGACCCATCTCAATCCATCAACTTTGTCGGCAGCAAAGGACGTGGAGATGATGCCGTTGCCCAAAGCGGCATACCGATTGCCATAGCCAGACCATCCGTCGTTTACGGGCGCGGAGGAACCAGCTGCGAACTGTTCATCAAATTAGCCCGCCTCCCTTTGCTTCCCCTGCCGGAAGGCGGCCGCTTTCATTTGCAGCCCGTCCATCTTGCCGATGTTGCCGAAGGCTTGGCAAAACTTGCCGCCCAAACCGACACTGACCACAGCATCATCAATATGACAGGCAGCCAAACCCTGACCTTGGCGGAATACCTGACCACCCTCCGCCAAACCCTGCACCACAAACCGCCGCAACACATCCTACCCGTTCCCCTGCGCCTGATTAACCCAGCATTGCCGTTGGCCAATCTCCTCAGCAACGGCATCATCAGCCGCGACAGCTTTTCCCTGCTCAAGCAGGGTTCATGCGCCGATTATTCTGATTTTGCAGCTTTATTGGGAAGAGAACCTTTGGCGGCTGAAAACTTTGCCGACTGCCTATAAATCGGCTGATAACTGTTTAACCTTAAAATCAAGAAAGAAAGGCCGTCTGTTGTTCAGACGGCCTATTCAGACATTGCTATTGACAGGTTTTAGCATTAATAAAGGTATGTTATAAGTTTCCATTTAGGAATTTGGCACATCGGCAAAAACACTATGCCGTTTCGTGCAAACTTGATTGTCTTTAGACACACAGTAAGCATAAACAAAAAATGAAAAAAGGTGGGCAAATGCCCACCTTCCAAACCCATATTCTGCAATTAGCCAAACACTTTTTCCAAGTGGGCTTGGTAGTCTGCCAAGTATTTTTCAACTTGTGGATTTTTAATCACATCATTACATAAGAATGTCGGCAGACGGGTCAGGCCGATGAACTCGTTGAGTTTGTGGAAATGCATGTATAACACATCCACGCCTTTTCCTTCGAAGAAGTCGCCTTCGCGGGTAAACGCTTCAATCGGCGCATTCCAAGTAAGTGAAAGCATGTGTTTTTTGCCTTGTAACAAACCGCCAGTGCCATAGCCTTCGGTTGGATTGACACGATGACGACCATCACTATGGTAAAGTTTGCCGTGTCCGGCGGTTAATACTTCGTCTATGTATTTTTTCACTGTCCAAGGTTCGTGCATCCACCAACCTGGCATCTGCCAAATCACAGCGTCCATCCACAAGAATTTTTCGATTTCTGCTTCAACGTCATAGCCAGCATCAATCACAGTTTCTTTTACATTGTGTCCAAGCGCTGTCAAAACTTCTTTCGCTTTTTTATGAAGTGTATGATTTAACTCACCATGCGAATGTCCGAAATCTTTACCGCCGTCTAGTAATAAAATATTCATTTGACTCTCCTAAACCAGGCAATTCTAACAAAGGGGGGGCTGCTATTATGCCGTTTTAGCCTTTATTTTGAAAGTGTGGCCGTCTGAACATCTTAAGCCATGCAACGTAAAATCAGAATATCCCGTGAATTTTTTCGGTCAACTGTTTTACGAGGATTTGTTCGTAGATAATTTGGACTTAGGCAGAATAAATGACCTAAAAGAAACAGCCGATAGGGAAAAGCCAAAGTTTATTTTAACGAGAAACGTATCATTCTTCCGAATACACGGATTGAATAATTTATAAGGGGACTGATTACTAGATAGTTATTACCTATTGAAAGATTTTAACCATCATCAAGTGGCGTATTCCTATCTGAATATTAGTCCCCTTACTGACCCAACTACAAAGGCTGAGCCAAATCGTTTTCCGTGTTGTAGCTGATAAAATCCTGCTCATGAGGGAAAGGAACGACCCGTGCGCGTTGCTGCTGCAACCAGCCGCGTATGCTGCGCATTCCTGAATAAAGGTATGGCACGGTACTTTGCAGGATTTGCGGACGGATAAACATCACGCTGTAATGCGGTCTGGCCGGGGTTTCAACGTAAAATGCATTGCACAACGGCGTGCGTTTGGCGATGGTCTCAAACTGGGAAACCAAGTTTTCAGGCAGGCGGGGCATATCGCAGGAGACGATAAGCAGCCAGTCTGCAGTAGCAATTTGCAAATCGTTGGCGGCGGTACACAAGGCGGCTAAAGGGCCGTAATGTTGCCATTGGCGCGCATCGGAGAAAACGTGTGCGCTGCGTTGGGCGTAGGATTCGAGATTGCGGTTGGCACTGATGGCGATATGGCTGACTTGCGGGCGGATTTTTTCGATAACGTGGTCTATCAAGGCTTTGTTGTGCCACTGCACCAACCCTTTATCGACACCTCCCATCCGGCTTCCCTGCCCGCCGGCCAATATCAGTGCAAAAATTTTCATTTTGGTAGTCCTTTGCAAAGCAGAGTGTGTAAGTGTTATTCGCGATGTTGTTTTATGGAATAAGTTTTTAAGGCTTCAGGCCGTCTGAAACCTGATTTTGTGATTTAATTCACTTAAGATGAATTTTATCATAACATGATTTTACATTAAACCCCTGTTTTTTCTTATCATAACCATACAATTATTTTAGACAGGTTGTTTATAGGCCGAAAGAATGATATTTTTATAAGATTATCGGATTAGTCTTCCTGCGTGCTTTATGCGTTTATTCTCCGGATCTTCAGACGGCCTGAGTTTGTCCTCGCGTTTAAAACTACTGACCGTGTTATGGGTCGGCTCGGCTTTTTTATCGATTGCCTTTACCCTGCTGCTTTCTTGGCGTTTGGAAAGCGCGGCCAAAACGATTGAAGATGCGGGCAGCTTGAAAATGCAGGTGTATCGTTTGGCTTATATGGCAAGCGTCCGTACGCCCAATGCGCAAATTGACAACCAAATCAAAGAATTTGAACGTACGCTGGCCAATGTAACGCAAAGCGATGCCATTCATCCGCTGATTCCGTCACAAATGCCGTTGGCTTACGATTTGATCCAATCGATGCTGTTGATCGATTGGGAATCCAACATCAAGCCTTCTTTGCAACATTACGAGCGGCCGACCCAAATCGGCCTGTACCGTTTTGCCGGCAATATCGAGCTGTTTTTACAGGCAATGGAAAACGCCAACGAGCAAAATACTTTGTGGCTGCGCCGTTTTCAAATGGCGATGATGCTGATGATTTTAGTGGCTGCCGGCTTGATGATTGTTTGGCATTATTCGTGGATCATCCGGCCGCTGGAAAAACTGCGCGACGGAGTGGAAACCATCAGCGAAGGCCGTTTCGGGGTTCAAATCGATACAGACCAAATTCGTGAATTCGCCCAAGTCAGCAAGGGTTTCAACCAAATGAGCCGCCGTCTGAAAACGCTTTATACGGATTTGGAAGGACAGGTTGCCCAACAAACCCAAGACTTGGCCCGGCAAAACCGTGACTTGACCCTGCTCTACCAGACTACGCGCAACCTGCACCAAACCTTTACGCCGCAACAGGCCGCAGAAGAATTTTTGGCTCAGATTCTTCCGGCGTTTTCCGCCTTGGGCGGTACGGTATATCTTTCCGATGAAGAACGCAAACGCTCTGACTTGGCGGCAAGTGTCGGTGAAACCAAAGAGGGAAATCGTGTAGAATTCCCAATCGTTTACCAAGACGAACAGCTCGGCGTATTGGCCCTGTATTTTTCAGACGGCCAGATGCCCAATGAGCAAGATGAAAAATTGTTGCAGACTTTAAGCGGGCAGCTGGGGATTTCCATCGCCAACAACCGCATGGAACAAGAACGCCGCCTGCTTGCCGTCTTGCAGGAACGCAACTTGATTGCACAAGGTTTGCATGACAGCATTGCACAAGCCCTGACCTTTTTGAATTTGCAGGTGCAAATGCTGGAAAGCGCGTTTGCTTCAAACCAACGCGAGCAGGCTGAAGAAAACATCAGCTTCATTAAAGACGGCGTGCAGGAATGCTATGAAGACGTCCGCGAGCTGCTGATGAATTTCCGCACCAAAATCAGCAATAAAGATTTTCCTGAAGCGGTAGAATCGCTGCTGGCGCGTTTTGAACGGCAAACCGGTATCCCGGTTGATTTAAAATGGCAGGACGACGGACAGGCATTGAATTATGATGAACACTTACAAATCATCTTCATCTTGCAGGAAAGCCTGTCCAACATCCGGAAACACGCGCGTGCGCAGCATGTCAGTGTCGAAATTGCCAACCACGGCGATTTTGTCATGAAGATTCAGGACGACGGCGCAGGCTTTAATCAAGAACACTTATCAAACCGGCCTTCAGGCGAACATGTCGGCTTGGGCATTATGCAGGAACGTGCCCAACGGATTAACGCACAATTGGCCATTACATCGCAGATTGGGCAAGGTACGGCAGTGATGCTGACTTTGCCGCAACAAATGAGAACAGCATCATGACAATTAAAATTACTCTTATTGACGACCACACCCTGTTTCGCAGCGGCATCAAAGCCCTGCTCTCCCGCCAGCCCGATTTTGAAGTCGTCGGCGAAGCTTCAGACGGCCTGGCCGGCGTAAAAATGGTCGAACAGCTCAAGCCTGATGTAGTTTTGCTGGACTTGGATATGCCGGTTATGAACGGACGCGAAGCCCTGGCTCAAATTTTGAGCATCAATCCGCAGCTGACAGTCATCATGCTGACTGTTTCCGAAGACAGCGACGACTTGACCGAATGTATGCGTATGGGTGCAAAAGGCTTTTTGCTGAAAAACATCAACGCCGACTTCCTCTTGGAAAGCATCCGAAAAGCTGTCGACGGAGACAATGTATTCTCCCCTGAAATGACCAGCCGCTTGGTGCAATCGCTGATTTCCCCTTCTCCTTCCCGCTCCGACCACCTGCTGGCGCAGCTGACCCCGCGCGAAATGGAAATCTTGGGCTACCTTGCCGCCGGACACAGCAATAAAATCATTGCCCGCCATTTAAACTTGGCTGAATCTACCGTCAAAGTGCATGTTCAAAACCTATTGCGCAAGCTGAATCTAAGCAGCCGCGTTCAAGCTGCGGTTTATGCGGTGCAACATAAAGTACCGCAACCGGAATTGTCTTAAAAAGGCCGTCTGAAACTGAAACCTTGTTGTAGAAAGGTTTCAGATAAAGCGTTTATTCGCTATAATCACGCCGGTTTGTAAGCAGGGTTGTCTGATTTTTTCAGACGGCCTTTTTATTTGATTTCTCACTGATTTAAAACGATATGTCCGAAAACATTCCAGAAAATACGCCTGAAAATACCGTTCCTGAAGAACACAAACGCAGCATCCGCAGTTTCGTTTTGCGCCAAGGCCATATGACCGCAGCCCAACAGCGCGCCATCGATACGATGTGGCCGCAATTCGGTGTGGACTTCCAAGAAGCCCCTTTGGATTTGAACCGCACTTTTGGACGGGACAACCCTAAAGTTTTGGAAATCGGTTTCGGTATGGGTGTCGCAACGGTGGAAATCGCCAAACGTCTGCCTGATACCGACTTTTTAGCGATTGATGTTCACGGCCCGGGCGTCGGTAATATCTTGAAGCTGATTGAGGAAGAACACATTTCCAATATCCGCGTGATGCGTCATGATGCGGTGGAAGTGGTGGAAAAAATGCTGGAAGACAATTCTTTAGACGGTATTCATATTTTCTTCCCCGACCCTTGGCACAAAAAACGCCACAATAAACGCCGCTTGGTACAAGTGCCGTTTGTTGAAAAGCTGCTGCCCAAACTCAAAAGCGGCGGCTATGTCCATATGGCGACCGATTGGGAAGAATACGCCGTGCAAATGCTGGAGGTTTTGAGCAGTTTCGATACTTTGCAAAACACGGCTGCCGATTACGCCCCTACGCCTGATTATCGTCCTGAAACCAAGTTTGAAGCCCGAGGCAAGCGATTGGGTCATGGCGTTTGGGACTTGGTGTTCCGCAAAAAATAATCCAAAACTTAAAACACAAGGCCGTCTGAAAAATTTCAGACGGCCTTTTATCTTACCGATTAAGCCAAGAAAAGTTTATAGGCCGGATTGTCGGTTTCTTCTTTATAGACATAACCCAAGCTATCTAAGAAGTCGGCAAAAGCCTCATTGTCGCTTTCCGGCACATCGATACCGACCAAAATACGGCCATAGTCTGCGCCATGGTTGCGGTAATGGAACAAAGTAATATTCCACTCGGCACGCATATGGTTCAAGAAACGGGACAACGCACCCGGGCGCTCAGGAAATTCAAAGCTGACCAAACGTTCGTTGGCTACTTTTTCCGTACGGCCGCCGACCATGTAACGGATATGGATTTTGGCGATTTCATCATTGGTCAAATCGACATTGGGCAGGCCTGCTTCAGTCAGTTGTGCGCTGATGACGGCTAAGTCTTGCGCACCGGCGGTTTGCAAGCCGACAAAAATATGCGCATTTTTATCGCTGCCGTAGCGATAGTTAAACTCAGTAATGTTCCGGCTTCCCAACAAATTGATAAACTTCAGGAAGCTGCCCTTTTCTTCGGGAATGGTAACGGCGAAAATGCCTTCGTTGCCCTCGCCCAGCTCACTGCGCTCCGAAACGTGGCGTAAGCGGTGGAAGTTCATATTGGCGCCGCTGGTGACGGCAACCAGGTTTTGACCTTGGATATTGTTTTTCGCAACGTAAGCCTTCAGACCGGCAAGTGCCAATGCGCCAGCAGGCTCGGTAATGCTGCGCGTATCGTCAAAAATATCTTTAATTGCGCCGCACAACATATCCGTATTAACCGTAATAATCTCGTCCAGCAGCTCTTTACACAGGCGGAAGGTTTCATCACCGACAACCTTGACCGCCGTGCCGTCTGAAAACAGGCCGACATCTTTCAAATGTACGATTTCCCCTGCTTCTACCGATTGCTTCATACAGCAAGAGTCATCGGTTTGCACGCCAATCACTTTAATCTCAGGGCAAACCTGTTTGATAAATGCCGCTACGCCTGCTGCCAAACCGCCGCCGCCAATCGGAACAAAAATTGCATTGATATTGCGGTGTTGACGGAGGATTTCCATACCGATGGTTCCCTGGCCGGCAATCACATCCGGATCATCAAACGGCGCGATATAAGTCAGCTTTTCCTTTTCAGCCAACTCCATCGCATAATCATAGGCATCATTGTAAGACACGCCTTTCAATACCACTTCGCCACCGCGGCTCTTGACCGCGTCAATTTTAATTTTGGGCGTTGTTTCCGGCATCACGATGACGGCGCGGCAACCTAAATATTGCGCCGACAAAGCCACACCCTGCGCATGGTTGCCCGCGCTGGCAGCAATCACGCCGCAATCCAAGGCTTCTTTAGGCAGCTTCGCCATTTTGTTGTACGCACCACGGATTTTGAACGAAAACACCGGCTGCAAATCTTCGCGCTTGAGCAAAACCTGATTGTTCAGACGGCCTGACAGACTGCGCGCCAAGTCCAAAGGCGTTTCTATGGCTACATCATAAACGGAAGCGGTCAAAATACGGGTCAGATAATCGGAAAGAGGAAGAGGATGGTTCATGGTATTCAGTGTTTGAAAATAAATTGTCATTCGGCCGAATCGGCCTAAGGAAAAAGTTAAAACCATACCCCTGAGGCCGTCTGAAGGCAAGAAAAATCTTAGCAAATCCTGAATGAAACGGTATAATGTCCGCTTACTATCTATTTAGTATGCCAAACTGTTTACTCAATAACAGTATCCACCCATATTCAAATCTACAAACAATGATGAAAAAAACGCTACTTAGCTTAATTTTTGCTGCCCTCCTGAATACCCACGCCCTTGCCGCCGACCCGGTTGCCTCCGCACCTGCCGTACAAGGCGAGGCACAGCCGCAGCCATTGTTGCACAGCATCAACAGTCCGACAACGCCTCCGGAAATCGCGGCGACTGCCTACATCGTTACCGACCTGCACAGCAAGCAAACCTTGGCATCCAACAATGCTGACGCGCCTATCGAACCTGCCGCGTTGACGCAAATGATGACTGCCTACCTTGCCTTTAAAGCATTAGAAAACGGTACACTTGAAGCAAGCCAAATGCTGACAGTTTCAAACGTCGGCTGGAAAGTCGAAGGTTCGCGCATGTTCCTCGATCCTAAAGTTCCTGTCAGCGTCAGCTCCTTGATTAAGGGTACAACCATCCAATCGGCCAACGATGCCGCCATTACTCTTGCCGAAGCCATTGGCAACGGCTCTATCGACGAATTCGTCAAACAAATGAACGAAGAAGCCAAACGCTTGGGCATGAAGCACACCCACTTCAACAATCCGACCGGCATTTCTTCTAACGGCCATGTTTCAACCGTTGGCGACCTAGCCATTTTGGCAGCCGCACTGATCAACGACTATCCGAAATACTATCCTTTGTTTGCAAACAAATCTTTCAAATACAATAATATCGAGCAGCCTAACCGCAATCTTCTGCTCTATCGCGACAGCAGTATCGACGGTTTGAAAACCGGCTATTCTGAAGGCGCAGGCTATCACCTTGCCGCTTCCAGCAAACGCAACAACCGCCGCATCGTTTCCATCCTTGCCGGTGCCGAATCCACCGAAGCGCGCGCCAGTGAAAGCAGCAAACTGCTCAACTGGGCGTTGCAGGCATTTGATACGCCCAAACTTTATAACGGCGGAGAAGTAATTTCCCAAGTCAAAGTTTACAAAGGCAGCACCAAAGCCGTAGACATCGGCTTCTTGGACGATGTTTACATTACCATCCCCCACGATACCGGCAAAAACGTCAAACCAATCTTAGAAACACTTCAGCCCGTTCTCGCCCCAATTGAAAAAGGCCAAGTATTGGGCAAACTGAAAGTCATGAAAGACGGCAAAGTCATTGCCGAAAAAGACGTCGTCGCCCTGACCGGCGTGGAAGAAGGCAGCTGGTTGCGCCGTATGTGGGACGCGATTGTGTTGTGGTTTAAAGGTTTATTCAGTTAATCCTTCCTAAACAATCAACCATAACAAGATAAGCCACAAAAAGGCCGTCTGAAATCTGTTTTCCAGTTTTCAGACGGCCTTTATTTAGCCTAAAAAACAGCTAATTAAATGATTCCAGCGTTGGCGACAGATGCTGCGTCATCGTGAACATCAGCCGTATTGACAGACGAGTAGCTCATGCGCTCAGTGTGCGTATTGACAGCTGACAAATTACTGATATTGCCGTTGCCTGACAATCTACCCATCAAATCTTGCAGGCTCAATGTACCTTCATCGAAACGGAAGGTGTCAATCACAGCATCAGTTTTACCGGAAACGAATTGGTCATTGATGGTAATGCTGTCCCCTTCTGATCCCTTGATGGTAATTTTCCAATCAGTATTGCCTCGAACATCGGTGGTAACATCAATGTGCAGGTCATTAACAGAGATATTTTGGCCGAATTGCAACGCATTATGTTCGCCCACATTATCGACAATCGTATCCTTACCTTCTCCAAGGCTGAAAACATAAGTATCGGCACCCTTGCCACCTACCAAGTAATCGGTTCCTTGTCCGCCGAATAAAACATCGTCGCCATCACCCCCATTCAAACGGTCATCGCCACTTTCTCCCCATAAGGTATCGTTGCCATTACCTCCATGTACAGAATCATTGCCCATACCACCATTAAGACGATCGTCTCCATCATAGCCGAAAATGACATCATCACCTGAATCACCGTTAATCGTATCATGGCCCAAACCGCCTCTGATCCGGTCATTACCATCGCCGCCGCTGACAAGAGCATGGCTGCTGTCCGTAATGGTTATGATGTTATCCTCCCCTAAATGAAGCGAGGCTTGGGTATGACTGTGATCATCTACTTCCGCTACATTTTTTGCAGAATTATTTTCTGCTACCGAAAGGCTGTGATTATTTTCGATGGTCAATGTAGTCTCGTTTACAGACTCCGGAATATTACCTTCTTTAGGATTACGGGTTTTGGTAATTTCTTGCTCGGAAAGATTATTCACAATAGTGTTATTTT
The DNA here is from genome assembly GCF_051963335.1 of Neisseria sp. P0004.S004. Taxonomy (NCBI): domain Bacteria; kingdom Pseudomonadati; phylum Pseudomonadota; class Betaproteobacteria; order Neisseriales; family Neisseriaceae; genus Neisseria; species Neisseria sp. P0004.S004. The sequence continues at coordinate 85,588 of NZ_JBQCUK010000006.1, read as the reverse complement.
CAATTTTGATATTGTTGAGTTCTCCCAAAATATCTTTTTTGGGAGTAGCATAATCCCTACCTTCTTCCAAATCGATAGAACCTTTAACACGGCCATATGTGTCGGCATTAGTCCCGTTGTTTACCAGTAAGTTATCGTGAACGGAAATACCCGTATCATTGAAATCAAAATTATGGCTGTTTTTGAATACAGTGTTTAAGCGTACGCCACCCCAATTGGCATTATCTTTGATAAGGTTATTGGCTACTTCATGACCTTTACCGCCAAAGATACCAATACCGGCCGCACGCCAGCCTAATTCAACGGTATTATTCAAAAAGCGGTTATTTTCAGCAACATGGGCATTGGTATTCTCATGATGACTTGACCATGTTGCTAAGCCATCATCACCATTACCGCGGATATTGGAATTGATAACAGTGGAATTGCTGGTACCTTGTGCAAAGTTAACGCCGTCTGCAAAGTTATTGCGAATAGTAGCATTGGAGATAGTCAAACCATCAGTGTAATTTAAAGGTTTGTTTTTAGAATAATCCCCAATCCATACGCCAGCTTCAAAATGTTCGATTTTGATATCGTGAATAGAAGAGCCAGTACCTAAAGTGCCGGATATCCCTTTATAATTGGCTTTCTCATCATGTCTTGAATTTAGATTTGAATCCATAGAGAGATTGCCCAAATCTATATCTTTACTACCAGGTTCAAAAGTAATACCACCGCCACCGCTCGCATAACCCTTATCATCGTATTTAGCAGCTTCTGTATTCAAAAAATGTAACTTAGTGTGCCATTGCCCTGCACCGGTAATCTTAATGCCATCAGGAACATAAAGAGAAATCGGTCGTGAAAAATCAAATTGACCTTCAGGAATGTAAACAGATTTTTTAGACGCTTTTGCAGATTCAATCGCAGCCATAAATGCTTGGTAATCATCCGAGCCGTCATTGGCGACTGCGCCGAAATCAGTAATGCTGACACTGTTTTCAGGCTGTCTAATGGCGTCCGGTGCCTTTTCCAAGTCAACCAAGTCAATGCCTACAGGCGTGCTGTCGATATTAGTGATGGTAACCTTATCCCCTACCTTGATATTGGCCTCTTTAAATAATTGGCTGACTTCGTCAAATTGGAAGCGGGCAAGCCTATCTGCCGCGGGTGTATCATGAACTTTAATATCGTCATTCGGATGATATGTATAGTTATCCAAATATTGCCAGTTAGATTTGGAAGACAAATCCAAAGTACCGATCACTGTATTATTGACTTTAACTTCTACTTTACCGCTTTCACCGTCAGGAACGGTATAACGGACGGTTACGGCATTGGCATCTGCTTGTGCAATAAATGAAACAGATGCATTAGTCGGCAAATCAACATATGCCTGACCGCTTGCTTCACGGGCAGTTGCGTGTTCTGCCTCTGAAGAAGGGGCATTTTTAACAACACCGTTTTTCAGTTCACCTTGTTCTGCCTCATAAGTCGTATAGCCAAGTTTGGCACCATATTGAGAAGCATTGGGTACTGCTGTTTTAATGTTTACCATTTAATATATTCCTTCAAAAATATCATAATATTGAGTTATTATTTTGCAAAAAAGCTTTTATTAGTCATAATTTTGGCATAAAAGTTCAATATACTATTGTTTAATTTTGAAAAGAAAATGCCGTCTGAAAATATAGAAATTTTCAGACGGCATCTCAATGCCTCATTAGATTGTGGGTAAAGATTTAAGCCAAACCTTTTTTCTCCAGATAGCTTTCGTAATCGCCCAAGTAGTGTTCATATCCGCCTTTGCCATCCAATTCAATGATTTGGGTAGCCAGTGAAGATACAAACTGACGGTCGTGCGATACGAAAATCAGCGTGCCGTTGTATTTTTCCAGCGCCATGTTCAAGGATTCGATGCTTTCCATGTCCATGTGGTTGGTCGGTTCGTCCATGACCAAGACATTGGGTTTCAACAGCAACAGTTTGCCGTAAAGCATACGGCCTTTTTCACCGCCGGAGAGAACCTTCACTTTTTTCACGACATCGTTGCTGCCGAAGAGCAAGCGGCCCAAAGTGCCGCGGATGACTTGTTCGTCATCGCCTTCCTGGCCCCATTGACGCATCCATTCAGTCAAATCCATATCAACGTCGAAGTCGTTTTCATGGTCTTGCGGATAGTAGCCGACACTGGCTTTTTCCGCCCATTTGATGGTGCCTTCGTCCGGCAACAGGCCGTCTGAATATTCGGGGTTGTACGCGCCGGCCAAAAGTTTCAGCAAGGTAGATTTACCTGCGCCGTTCGGGCCGATGATGGCGAGGCGTTGGCCTGCTTCAAGGATAAAGTTCAGGTTTTTAAACAACTGGGTTTCAAAACGTTTGGCCAGTTTTTCAACTTCCACAGCCTGACGGTGCAACTTGGCTTTTTCATCGGCTTCAAAACGGATATACGGGTTTTGACGGGTAGAAGGTTTGACTTCGACCATTTCCGATTTGATTTTGTCTGCTTGTTTCAGACGGCTGGTTGCCTGACGGGCTTTGGATTTGTTCGCAGAGAAGCGGGCGACAAACTCTTGCAGCTCTTGCAGTTTCTCTTTGGCTTTGGCGTTGTCTTTCAGGGCGCGCTCACGCGATTGGGCGGAAGCGAGCATATAGTCGTCGTAGTTGCCCGGATAGATGGTGATGGTGTTGTAGTCCAAATCCGCCATGTGGGTGCAGACTTCGTTCAAAAAGTGACGGTCGTGCGAAATAATAATCATGGTGGAATCGTATTGGTTCAACACGCCTTCCAACCAGCGGATGGTATTGATGTCCAAGTTATTGGTCGGTTCGTCCAAGAGCAATACATCAGGTTTGGAGAACAGGGCTTGCGCCAGTAATACACGCAGCTTGAAGCCCGGGGCAACTTCCGCCATGGTCGCATTGTGCAAATCTTCGGAAATACCCACGCCGCTCAACAATTCGGCAGCGCGCGCTTCGGCGGTGTAGCCGTCGTATTCGGCGAACTTGGCTTCCAGTTCGGCGGCTTTCATGTAGTCGTCTTCGGTAGCTTCGGGATTGGCGTAAATCGCATCGCGCTCGGTCATCGCCGCCCACATTTCCGTATGACCCATCATCACCACGTCCAGCACGCGCATGTCTTCGTAGGCAAACTGGTCTTGGCGCAATTTACCCAAACGCACGCCGTTTTCAATCGCGACTTCGCCGGCAGTCTGTTCCAAATCGCCACCGAGGATTTTCATGAAGGTGGATTTGCCTGAGCCGTTGGCGCCGATCAAGCCGTAACGGTTGCCTTCGCCGAATTTGACGGATACGTTTTCAAACAGCGGCTTTGCGCCGAACTGCATGGTGATGCCGTTGGTAGAAATCATTATTCGTAAAACCTTTATAAATAGAATGTTATAATCGGACGCGATTGTAGCATATTTTTGCAAAGACCTCAGGATTGAGGCCATGGCAAATGTGCCCAATACCCGATGCAAGATGAAAACAGGCAACGCTTCACGCAAAAATGCGTTGTAGGCAGCCTTTCAGGCCGTCTGAAACGGAGAAACGATATGGAAACGCACAAAATCTATTACGCCGTGATTATTTTGGTATGCGCCGCCTCCATGCTGCTCAGCCCGTTTTTCTATATCCGCCGCACGCGTTCTGGCACTGAATTGCGGCGCGCGCCCAGACAGTGGAAACCCATACTCTTCGCCAACATCCTCATGATTGCAGCTTTGTTTGTTTGGTGGAAATGGTTTTAAGGAAAAATAAAAAATGAACAAAATTTGGATCAGCACATTACTGCTCGCTTTGACAACTGCGGTTTCTGCCGCGCCTATTTTTGAATGTACCGATTCTGCCGGCCGCAAAGTCTATACCCAAGCCGGCGGCAAAAACTGCAAAGCCAGCAATATCGGCAAACCGTCCGTATATACTTCTGCGCCTGTTTCAACACCGGCAACGCCGACTTCCCCAAGCGAAGCCGAGCAGGCGGAAGAAGCTGTCGCCCCGGTCAATCCGGCTGATGTCGGTGCGGCCAAGCGTGCTTTGGATACCGCCAAGAAAAATTTGGAAGAAGGCAAAAAAGTGCGTTATGGCAATGAACGCAACTATGCCCGCTATCTCGAACGGATCAAGGGTTTGGAAAAAGCCGTCCGCTCGGCTCAGGAAAACTATGACGCAGCACAACGCCAGCCTGCATATCAAGATCCTGTTGCCTATTGATATTTACCACACCAGCAAGGCCGTCTGAAATTTGGTTTTCAGACGGCCTTTTCATCTTTTCAATATAACAAAATCGTCTTTATACCTAACAAAGCATTCTTTCCAGTTTTCAGACGGCCTTGTTAAAGTAAGCGTGTATTAAATTCTGACGGTTGCCATTATGTTGTTACTCAAAACGCCTTCTGTATTGCCAGGTTTCAAACTCAGCCTGGGTTTGACGGTTTTATGCCTGTCGCTTTTGGTGGTTTTGCCGTTTGCCATGATGGCGGCCAAAGCGGCAGAAATCGGCTGGAGCGGATTTTGGAACACGATTACCGAACCCAATGTCTTGGCGGCCGTCTGGCTGAGCTTGCGGATGTCGTTTTATGCAATGTTGACCAATATCGTGTTCGGTACATTGGTTGCTTGGGTATTGGTGCGCTATGAATTTCCGGGCAAAGGGTTGGTAAACGCTTTGGTCGATTTGCCGTTTGCGCTGCCAACAGCGGTAACAGGCATTGCGTTGGCAACCCTATATGCGCCCAATGGCTGGATAGGTCGTTTTTTCGAGCCTTTGGGCATCAAAATCGCCTTTACGCCTACCGGCATCTGGATTGCGCTGATCGTCGTCAGCCTGCCCTTTATCGTCCGCGCCGTGCAGCCGGTATTGGAAGAATTGTCGGGCGAGTATGAAGAAGCGGCGGCAACTTTGGGCGCAAGCCGTTGGACTACGTTCCGCCACGTCCTTTTGCCTGAAATCACACCGGCCCTGTTGACCGGTGCAGGCATGATGTTTGCCCGCTCTACCGGCGAATACGGCTCGGTCATCTTTATCGCAGGCAATATTCCGATGGTGTCTGAAATCCTGCCCTTGATTATTACCGGCAAACTGGAGCAATACGATGCTCAGGGCGCGTCTGCCGTTGCTCTGTTTATGCTGATGATTTCGTTTGTCATCCTGCTGATTTTAAACATTATACAATGGACTTTAAGCCGCCGCGCCGGAGCGAGGGTTTAACAAACAACAGGCCGTCAGAAACATCAAGCAAACATTTTTCAGACGGCCAAAACAGATACAAGAATAAATCGAGACTACCCTACCATGAAAACCCATTCCACCAATCCAAACTTGAGCGAACCGCGTTGGCTGCGCGCATTGCTGACCGCTACCGCCTTGGGCTTTCTGCTGCTGATGCTGGTCGTGCCTTTGGTTGCCGTATTCTATGAAGCCTTAAAAGGCGGTTGGGATTTATACCTGCAATCTCTGACCGATCCCGAAGCATGGTCTGCCATCAAATTAACGCTGATTACCGCGCTGATTGTCGTTCCCGTCAATGCCGTATTGGGCGTGGCGATGGCGTGGCTGCTGACCCGTTTCGACTTCCGCGGTAAGCAGTTGCTGACCACCCTGCTCGATTTGCCGTTTTCCGTATCGCCCGTGGTGGCCGGTTTGATGTTCGTCCTATTGTTCGGTGCGCACACGGCATTGGGCGGCTGGCTCGAAGCGCAAGGCATACAGATTATCTTCGCCATTCCCGGCATTATTTTGGCGACGTTGTTCGTTACCTTCCCCTTTGTTGCGCGCGAAATCATTCCGTTAATGCAGGCGCAGGGCGACAGTGAAGAACAGGCTGCCTTGATACTCGGCGCAAACGGCTGGCAGATGTTTTGGCGCGTTACCCTGCCCAACATTAAATGGGCGCTGCTCTACGGCATCATCCTCACCAACGCCCGCGCGATGGGCGAGTTTGGCGCGGTCAGCGTGGTATCGGGGCACATTCGCGGCGAAACCAACACCATCCCGCTTTTGGTCGAAATCTTCTACAACGAATACAACTTCACCGGCGCATTCGCCCTCTCCGGCGTATTGGCACTTTTAGCCTTGGCCACCTTGCTGGTGCAAAACATCATTACCAAATTACAAGATAAAAAACTCGCCGCCGCCGAAAGGAACGCAGCATGAGCATCACTATTCAAAACTTAAACAAACACTTCGGCAGTTTCCACGCGCTGAAAAACATCAACCTCAACGTCCCCACCGGCAAACTCGTTTCCCTGCTCGGCCCTTCCGGCTGCGGCAAAACCACGCTCCTGCGCATCATCGCCGGACTGGAAAACGCCGATGACGGCAACATCCTCTTTGACGGCCAAGACGTCACCGCCAAGCATGTGCGCGAGCGCAAAGTCGGTTTCGTGTTCCAACACTACGCCCTCTTCCGCCACATGAACGTGTTTGACAACGTCGCCTTCGGTTTGACCGTATTGCCCAAGTCCGAACGTCCGTCCAAAGAACAAATCCGCACCAAAGTCGAAGAATTGCTCAAACTCGTGCAGCTCTCCCACCTCGCCAAATCCTATCCGCACCAGCTCTCCGGCGGCCAACGCCAACGCATCGCCCTCGCCCGCGCCCTTGCGGTCGAACCCAAACTCCTGCTCTTGGACGAACCCTTCGGTGCGCTGGATGCCAAAGTGCGCAAAGAATTGCGTACCTGGCTGCGCGACATTCATCACAACTTAGGCGTAACCAGCATTCTGGTGACGCACGACCAAGAAGAAGCCCTCGAAGTTTCCGATGAAATCGTCGTCATGAACCACGGCCAAATCGAACAAACCGGCAGCGCCGAAGCCATTTACCGCAAACCAGAAAACGCCTTTGTTACCGAGTTCCTCGGCGAAACCGATGCATTTGAAGGACGCATCGAAAAAGGCATTTGGCATTACCACGGTTTCGAATGGAAATTGGACGCACAATACAAATGGCAGGAACAAACCGCCATCGGCTATATCCGCCCGCACGAATGGCAGCTTGCCGCCGAAAACGAAACGCCGATGATTCGTGCCAAAATCGAAAAAATCCACGCCGTCGGGGCATTGACGCATATTCTGGTGAAACACGACAAACAAGACGTGCATATCACGCTGGCAGGCAGCGATGCCGCGCATTACCAAATCGCCGAAGGCAAAGAATTAAATCTGATTCCGAAACAGGTTTATGTCTTTTCTCAAAACGAGCTGATTGAATATTCGATTTGAGACCAAATCATAAGGCCGTCTGAAAATCTGCTTTCAGACGGCCTTTCAGCTTATTTAAACCTGCCAATCAATCGGCTCTAAACCATTTGCCTGCAAATAAGCGTTTGCCTGCGAAAAATGTTTGCAGCCAAAAAAGCCGTGATATGCCGACAAGGGCGAAGGATGCGGCGCGGTCAGCACCAAATGACGGTTGCGGTCGATAAACGCGCCTTTCTTCTGCGCATGGCTGCCCCACAGCATAAAGACCAAATGCTCGCGCTCCTTATCCAATTGTCGGATGACTTCATCGGTAAATGCCTCCCAACCGAAGGTCGCATGAGAATGCGCCACACCGGCACGGACAGTCAACACCGTGTTCAACAGCAACACGCCCTGTTCCGCCCAATGCTGCAAATAGCCGTGTTGCGGAATCTGAAAACCTTCAATATCCGTCGCCAGCTCTTTATAAATATTGACCAGCGACGGCGGCACCGCAATTTCAGGCTGGACGGAAAACGCCAAACCATGCGCCTGCCCCGCGCCGTGATACGGGTCTTGCCCCAAAATCACTACTTTTACATTTCCGAATTCAGTCGTCCGAAAGGCATTGAATACATCACGCTCAGGCGGATAAACGGTTATCCCCGCCTGCCTTTCATGGCGCACCTTCTCCAAAATCGTTTGAAAATACGCCTTTTCTTTTTCCGCACCAATCGCCTCGTGCCAAGTTTGCATTATTTGCCGCTCCGTATTTGAATGGGCTTATTATAAAGGATATGCCGCATAACGATATGGTTTGTTGCCGCCACCGGACTGAAGATTATCGACAGCAACAAGCCTAAAGCGTCATAATAGCATTCTGAATCAGGCCGTCTGAAAACCCAATACGGCTTTTCAGACGGCCTTTTTATATCGTTCGATTTTTATATGAATACACAAACCATCCAAACCTATCTTGTCGGCGGCGCCGTCCGCGACCATCTTTTAGGCCTGCCCGTCAAAGACCGCGATTGGGTAGTCGTCGGTGCAGATGCGCAAACCATGTTGGCTCAAGGCTATCAACCTGTCGGCAAGGATTTTCCCGTCTTTCTCCATCCAGACAGCCATGAAGAATACGCCCTCGCCCGTACCGAGCGCAAAACCGCCAAAGGCTATGCCGGATTCAGTTTTCATGCCGATAAAGACGTTACGCTGGAACAAGACCTGATGCGCCGCGACCTGACCATCAATGCCATGGCTCAGGATTCAGACGGCACGATCATCGATCCCTTTGGCGGACAACAAGACTTGGCGGCCGGTATCCTGCGCCACGTTTCGCCTGCCTTTGCCGAAGACCCCGTGCGGATTTTGCGTATTGCCCGTTTTGCTGCGCGTTATGGTTTTCAAATTGCCGATGAAACCATGTCGCTGATGCGGAAAATGGTAGAAAATGGCGAAGCGGATGCCTTGATTGCCGAACGCGTCTGGCAGGAATTGGCCAAAGGTTTAATGGAGAAAAACCCGCGCAAAATGATTGAAGTTTTGCGCGAATGCGGCGCACTCAAAGTCTTGCTGCCCGAGCTTGACGCCCTTTTCGGCGTACCGCAACGCGCCGACTATCATCCCGAAATCGACAGCGGTATCCATACGCTGATGGTTGTACAACGGGCCGCCGAAATGAATCTGTCCCTCGCCGAACGCTATGCCGCCCTATTACACGACTTGGGCAAGGCAAAAACACCGGCCGATATCCTGCCGAAACACTACGAACACGACATCAACGGCGTCGAACCCGTCCGCGAAGTCAATCAACGCCTGCGCGCGCCCAAACACTGCGCCGAGCTTGCCGAACTCGTCTGCCGCTGGCACATCATGTTCCACCAAGTCGGGCAGTTCAAAAGCAAAACCATTTTGAATGTTTTGAAAAAAACCGACGCATTCCGCCGCCCCGAACGTTTTCAGACGGCCTTAAACGTCTGCGTGGCCGACAAACAAGGCCGTCTGAATCTTGAAGATACCCCCTATCCGCAACGCGAACACTGGCTGGCTTTACTTGAGGCCGCCAGCAAAGTAGATGCAGGCAAAATTGCCGCCGAGTGCCGCGCGCAAGGAAAAGCGCACCTTATCGCCGAACAAATTGATCATGCCCGCTTAGCGCAAATTACACCGCTGCAAAAAGCGTATCAGGCTGAAAAAATAGGAAGCTATTGATGGTATCTTCGCGTTATAAAATCAAACAAACACCAAGTAAAATTACCTTGTTAGCAAAAATTATACGAAACCGACTCAAACTTCTATTAACTTGTAGAGACCTTGTAATCTTACTATTGATATTGGCAAACATTCCAAATTTAAACTTTGAATCAGCATTTAATATCATACTCCTTATATTTTTGGGTCTGCTTTTTTGCCAAGGTGTTTATGACTTACTGTGGCAACTTTTTGGACAAGAACATATTCATGTTCATGTTCAAAATGGGATACTTTCACATCAATTCACGCTATTTGGATTGGGAAAAGGTAAAAAATTTTCACTCGTAGAAATATCGCAATGGCAGCCACATGAGAACTATGCAAATACAGAAAACACTAAAATCACACTACGTAATTATTTGAGCCAGAGAAGAAATAAATCCACCATCTCCAGCCCCTTACGAAAACCAAATAGCAAACAAGGTGCATGGTCATTTGTTTATCATGGAGAAACCATACACATCGGTGAATTTTTTTATAGCGAAGACTACCAAGCAATTAACTCGAAATTAAACAGCTTAATGCCAAAAAAAGCCAAAACAGAGACACTTTTCAAACCAGAAAACGACCTTTAAAACAATCACCACAATATCCGCTATAATCCTCATCTTGACCATCTTATTTCAACAATAAAAATCATGACCATCCAGACCGATTTACTTCACAAAAAAATCAGCAATGAAGATTATCAACGCCTCATTGTCAAACACAGCGAATCTTTCAGCGACGGCGAAATCCGCCTATTGAATGAGATTTTGGAGAAATTTGAATTCGATGTCGTACAGGAACAAGCATTGGCGCAAGCGGTGATGCAGCAGGTGCGCTTTGACCCCAACGCCTACCATATCGACAGCGACGACGAAGACACCACAGGCATCTGCCCCCACTGCATCAATCCGCCCATGCCGCCCCTGCGCGATTATCTGGTTTGGCGCGAAACACGCGGCTAAAAATTTTCCTAATCGATTTTGATAAGTTACTAACCATTCGCTATCGAATAAGGCCGTCTGAACAGGTGTCATCGTTACATCTGTTCAGACGGCCTTTTGTAAATAAATGTTCACAATTAGGATAAATCAGTATAATCTGCGCCGTTTGAATTTTCTTCGGAGCTTTTATGAATCAGCTTAAAACGGCGGTAGCCGGTGCGCAGATTTTGTTTGTCGCATTCGGTGCTATGGTGCTTGTGCCGCTTCTGACGGGACTGAACCCGGCTTTGGCGTTATTGGGTGCAGGCTTGGGCACTTTGTTGTTCCAATTGGTTACCAAACGTAAAGTGCCGATTTTCCTCGGCTCTTCTTTTGCCTTTATTGCACCGATTATCTACTCCATCGGCGAATGGGGCCTGCCTTCTACCATGTTCGGCCTGTTTGCGGCCGGCTTCATGTACTTCGTCTTTGCCGCGCTGATTAGATGGCGCGGTCTGGATGCGGTACACAAGCTGTTGCCACCCGTGGTTATCGGCCCGGTGATTATGGTAATCGGCTTGTCCGTGGCCGCCGCAGCCAGCAGCATGGCAATGGGTCAATCAGGCGGCAAGCAGATCATCGACTATATCGATTCGCTGATTCTGTCCGGCTTTACCTTTGCGGTAACCGTCATCGTTTCTGTCTTCGGCAGCAAAATGATGAAGCTGATTCCGATTCTGATCGGCGTGGCTTCCGGCTATGTGTTGGCTTTAATCATGGGCTTGGTCGATACCGGCGCCATCATCAACGCTCCTTGGTTTGCCGTCCCTCATTTTGAAACGCCTCAAGTCAACTGGCAGGCTGCCTTGTTTATGCTGCCCGTTGCTATCGCCCCAGCCATCGAACACATCGGCGGCATCATGGCCATCGGCAATGTAACTGGCAAAAACTACACCAAAGACCCGGGCTTAGATAAAACCCTCGCCGGCGACGGCTTGGGCGTATGCGTGGCCGGTTTGATCGGCGGCCCTCCTGTAACCACTTACGGCGAAGTAACCGGCGCGGTGATGATTACCAAAAACAGCAACCCCGTCATCATGACTTGGGCGGCAATTTTTGCGATTTGCATGGCGTTTTTCGGTAAATTCAACGCGTTTTTGGCTTCGATCCCCATGCCGGTTATGGGCGGTATTATGTTGCTGCTGTTCGGTACTATCGCTTCTTTGGGCATCAAAACATTGATTGATGCGAAAGTCGATTTGATGCAGCCGAAAAACCTGGTTATCGTCAGCTCCGTATTGACGACTGGCATCGGCGGCATGATTATCAAAGTAGGTACTTTGAGCTTCGCCGGTGTAGGTTTATGCGCCGTATTGGCCATTATCCTGAACTGTGTTTTGCCCAATACAAAATCAGAAGAAGCATAAATAGTTTGCTCATAAACTCAAAGGCCGTCTGAAAATGAGATTTCAGACGGCCTTTTGATCATTACGCTTTATACAATGAAAAATGCCGGAGACTCAATCATCTCCGGCATTTTTGAATAAGGTGGCGAGCCGAACCCCCGGCACTGGCTCATCAGAGTGGGCTGCTGGCTTCCGCCCCTGACCCGGTGTTCCGAATTACCATGCGGGGAGACCCGCCATAGAAGAAACGCATTATAGCGGTTTTACAGAAAAACTCAAGCGATAAAATCTGTCAGGCCGTCTGAAAACCAGTTACACGTCAAGATTGTAAACAATATGTTTCAATTAGAAATCATTCCCATTGAAATGTTTATTGTCTTTTGCATTGAAAAATATCGAAAATTACACTACATTAACACTTCATGCCATCAAGAAGAAATCGTATTTTTCAGACGGCCTTTAATATAAAAACATTATACCTATCAACGGAACTCAACCATGACCACGACTACCGCCCCGCAGCGTATTCGGGAAATTCCCTACAACTATACTTCCTACACCGACCGCGAAATCATCATCCGACTTTTAGGCAACGAAGCATGGCAAATTTTACAAGACCTGCGAGGCCAACGTAAAACAGGACGTTCGGCGCGGATGTTGTTTGAAGTGTTGGGTGATATTTGGGTGGTCGTGCGCAATCCGTATCTGGTCGATGATTTGCTGGAGCACCCGAAACGCCGCGCCGCGCTGGTGCGGGAAATGCGCCACCGGTTGAACGAAATCCGCAAACGCCGCGACGACAATCCGCAAGTCGATGTCTTGGTGGCGGAGGCGGAAAAGGCGGTCGAGCGTTTTGACGGCAGCTTTGACGAAACGCGCCAAAAGCGGCGGCAGATTTTGGAACGTTTGAGCAAAATCACCAAGCCGCACAATATTATGTTTGACGGATTGGCTCGCGTAACGCACGTTACCGATGCGACCGACTGGCGCGTGGAGTATCCGTTTGTCGTCGTCAATCCTGATACCGAGGCAGAAATTGCGCCTTTGGTGCGCGCCTTAATCGAGCTGGATTTGGTCATTATCCCGCGCGGCGGCGGCACGGGTTATACCGGCGGCGCCGTACCTCTGGATGCAAACAGCGCGGTCATCAATACGGAAAAACTGGACAAGCATCGCGGCGTGGAATTTGTCGAACTAGCGGGTTTAAACGGCAAACATCCGATTATCCATTGCGGCGCGGGCGTGGTAACGCGGCGGGTGGAAGAAACCGCGCATCAGGCGGGTTTGGTGTTCGCCGTCGATCCGACTTCGGCCGATGCGTCCTGCGTGGGCGGCAATGTGGCGATGAACGCGGGCGGCAAAAAAGCCGTGCTGTGGGGGACGGCGCTGGACAACCTTGCCTACTGGCAGATGGTCAACCCGCAGGGCGAATGGCTGCGCATCGAGCGCGTGCGCCACAATTTTGGCAAAATCCACGACGAAGAAACTGCCGTATTCGACGTGCACACGTTAGATTCAGACGGCCTCAATATCGTTAAAACCGAACGCTTGGAAATCCCCGGCCACAAATTCCGTAAAGTCGGTTTGGGCAAAGACGTTACCGACAAATTCTTGAGCGGCCTGCCCGGCGTGCAGAAAGAAGGCACGGACGGCATCATCACCAGCGTCGCCTTCGTGTTGCATAAAATGCCGAAATACACGCGCACCGTGTGTATGGAGTTTTTCGGCACGGTCGCCACCGCTACACCTTCTATCGTTGAAATCCGCGATTTCCTGCTCGCCCACGACAGCGTGCGGCTGGCGGGTTTGGAGCATCTGGACTGGCGTTATGTCCGCGCCGTCGGTTACGCCACCAAAGCGGCGGGCAAAGGGCGGCCGAAAATGGTCTTGCTGGCGGACGTGGTTTCAGACGACGAAGCCGCCGTAGAGGCAGCCGCCGAACACATCTGCGAACTTGCCCGCGCCCGCGACGGCGAAGGCTTTATCGCCGTGTCGCCCGAAGCGCGCAAAACCTTCTGGCTCGACCGCAGCCGCACCGCCGCCATCGCCAAACACACCAACGCCTTTAAAATCAACGAAGACGTGGTGATTCCGCTGGAGCTGCTGGGCGAGTATTCGGACGGTATCGAACGCATCAACATCGAGCTTTCCATCCAAAACAAACTCACCCTGTGCGCCGCATTGGAGCAATATCTTTCCGGCAAACTCCCCATCGACAAGATGGGTACGGACCTGCCGACCGCCGAACTTTTGGGCGAACGCGGCAAACACGCCCTTGCCCACGTTTCCGCTGTCAAAGAACGTTGGGACTGGTTGCTCGCCCATCTGGACACGCCGCTTGCCGACTACAAAGCCCGCTACGGCGCAACCGTCCATGCCGCGCCCGAAGCCAAAGACGACGAGAGCTGTTTCACCGCATTCCGCGACTTCCGCCTGCGCGTGTCCGTCAAAGAAGACGTAATGAAACCGCTCGCCGAAATCTTCAGCGGCAAAACCGACACCAAAATCATCGAAGGCTTGGGCAAGATCCACGCCAAAACCGTGCGCGGGCGTGTCTTCGTCGCCCTGCACATGCACGCCGGCGACGGCAACGTCCACACCAACATCCCCGTCAATTCAGACGACGCCCAAATGCTTCAGACGGCCTACCGTTCGGTCGAACGCATTATGAAGCTCGCCCGCTCGCTCGGCGGCGTGATTTCCGGCGAACACGGCATCGGCATCACCAAGCTCGAATTTCTGACCGATGAGGATTTGCAGCCGTTTTGGAACTACAAAAACCAAGTCGACCCCAAACACACCTTCAACCGTCACAAACTGATGAAAGGTTCGGACTTACGCAACGCCTACACGCCGTCTTTCGAGCTGTTGGGCGCGGAATCGCTGATTATGGAGAAATCAGACCTCGGCACCATCGCCGATTCCGTCAAAGACTGCCTGCGCTGCGGCAAATGCAAACCCGTCTGCTCCACCCACGTTCCGCGTGCCAACCTGCTGTACAGCCCGCGCAACAAAATCCTCGGCGTGGGGCTCTTGACCGAAGCCTTCTTATACGAAGAGCAAACCCGCCGCGGCGTTTCCATCAAACACTTTGAAGAACTCATGGACATCGGCGACCACTGCACCGTGTGCCACCGCTGTGTCAAACCCTGCCCCGTCAACATCGACTTCGGCGACGTAACCGTAGCCATCCGCAATTACCTTGCCGATTCCGGCCACAAACGCTTCTCACCCGCCGCATCGATGGGCATGGCATTTTTGAACGCCACCGGTCCCAAAACCATCAAAGCCCTGCGCGCCGCCATGATACAGACCGGTTTCCCCGCGCAGAACTTTGCCTACAAAATCGGCAAGCTTCTTCCGATCGGCACTAAAAAGCAAAAAGCCGAACCCAAAGCCACCATCGGTACCGCCTCAATCAAAGAACAGGTTATCCATTTCATCAACCGCCCTTTGCCCAAAAGCGTACCTGCCAAAACTCCGCGCTCCATGCTGGGCATAGAAGATGACAAGAGCATCCCCATCATCCGCAATCCAGCTGCGCCGGAAGATGCCGAAGCCGTGTTCTACTTCCCAGGTTGCGGCTCTGAGCGCCTGTTCAGCCAAATCGGACTCGCCGTCCAAGCCATGCTTTGGCATGTCGGTGTACAAACCGTCCTGCCGCCGGGCTATATGTGTTGCGGCTATCCGCAGGATGCGGGTGGTAACAAGGCAAAAGCCGAGCAGATGAGCACCAACAACCGCGTCGCCTTCCACCGCATGGCGAACACCCTCAACTACCTCGACATCAAAACTGTCGTCGTCAGTTGCGGCACCTGCTACGACCAGCTCGAAAAATACCGCTTCGAAGAAATCTTCCCCGGCTGCCGCATCATCGACATCCACGAATACCTGCTCGAAAAAGGTGTGAAACTGAACGGCGTGAAAGGTCAGCAATACCTCTACCACGACCCCTGTCACACGCCCATCAAAACCATGAACGCCACCCAAATGGCAAGCAGCCTCATGGGGCAGAAAATCGTCTTAAGCGACCGCTGCTGCGGCGAATCCGGCATGTTCGCCGTCAAACGACCCGACATCGCCACCCAAGTCAAATTCCGCAAACAGGAAGAAATCGAGAAAAACCTCAAAGAGCTGCCGCAGGGCGAACCCGTCAAAATGCTCACCTCCTGCCCCGCCTGCCTGCAAGGCTTGAGCCGCTACGCCGACGATAACGATATGCCCGCCGACTATATCGTCATCGAAATGGCGAAACACATCCTCGGCGAAAACTGGCTGGACGAGTTTGTAAAAAAAGCCAATAACGGTGGCGTGGAGAAAGTGTTGCTTTAAACTTTGTGCTGCAATAAAGGCCGTCTGAAATTCATTTTCAGACGGCCTCTTATTTAATAGAAATAAGCTAATGAAATTAATTACTATCAGTCATTCAACACCAGTAATATTCAATAAAAAATAAAACCTGAAGCTTTTATCCCCCAGGTTTTATTTTCAAGTCTTATGCTTTTTCTTGCTGACGTTTTCTTTCTGCCATCATCTCATGCAATGTTTGCTTGGCAGGTTTCATCGGAACATGGTTATTGGTCCAGCTTAACTGCTTGCTTGGCGTCAATGCACGGAATTTGGTAGCAGCCCAGCCGAATGCTCGATAAGTTTTACTGCCACTGAAAATACCGTTAAACGTACGCCATGCCATTTGTTCGCCGAAAGTATGCGATGCACCTTGACCACGGATAGGATGTGGAACGGTTTCTGTTGGCGAACGTTGTGCTTCAACGCGCAGACGTTGCATTTGTTCGGTAATCGGAATGCGTACCGGGCAAACTTCGACACAGGCGCCGCACATGGTACACGCAGTCGGCAGATCGCGTGTCGCATCCAAGCCCAACAAATGCGGAGAGATAATCTCGCCAATCGGGCCGGGATAGGTTGTGCCATATGCCGCGCCACCGATACGGGTATAAACCGGACAGTGGTTCATACACGCTCCGCAACGGATACATTGCAAGGTGCGACGCATTTGGTCTTCGGCATAGGCTTGGCTACGGCCGTTGTCGAGCAGAACCAAGTGCATTTCTTGAGGACCGTCCAGTTCTTCGCTGCGGCGAGGTCCGGTAATCATATTGAAATAAGTGGTAATGTTCTGACCAATGGCGGAGCGTGGCAACAGGCTATACAAAGGCGGTACATCCGACAGCTTCGCAACCACTTTTTCAATACCGGTAATGGCGATGTGCACGGGCGGCACGGTGGTACTCAAGCGGCCGTTGCCTTCGTTTTCGACCAGACACAAAGTACCTGTTTCCGCGACGGCAAAGTTCACACCGCTCAAACCGACATCGGCAGTGCTGTAAATATCGCGCAGTGCTTTACGGGCAAAGCCGGTCAGCTGGTCTACGTCGTCAGTTAACGGCGTGCCGAGGTTTTGATGGAAAAGTTCGCTCACCTGCTCTTTGGTCTTGTGAATGGCAGGCATCACGATATGGGTTGGTTTCTCGCCGGCCATTTGTACGATAAACTCGCCCAAGTCGCTTTCAATCGCTTTGATGCCCCGATCTTGCAGATAATGGTTCAGCTCGATTTCTTCGCTGACCATAGATTTGCCTTTTACCATCAGCTTGCCGTTTTTATCGGTAATGATGTTATGAATGATTTGGCAGGCTTCGGCCGGTGTTTCCGCCCAGTGGACTTTAACGCCCAACTTGGTCAGGTTTGCTTCTAATTGTTCCAATAATGCAGGCAATTTGGACAACGAACGTTGACGGACGTGTTCACACAAATCCCGCAGGCTTTGCAGCTCTTCTTCATCTGTCAAAACGGCTTTACGCTTGGTCATCAGCATATCCATCGCCGTACGCAAGCTTTTACGCAAAGGCTTGTCTTGCAAAGAAATCGCAGCGTTTTGCTTGAACGTTTCCGGCTTCATATGGAATTTAATGGTTTGGGAACTCATGCTTTTTCCTCCAAATCGGCAGGGGAAATATGATCAGGCAGGACGGCCAAAACCACCAAATCACGCGGGCCGTGTGCACCATAGGCCAAAGTCAATTGAATATCGGCAGTCTTAGACGGGCCGGAAATCAAAATAACGTTGGTAGGCATACCTTTTTCTACCAGTTTTTCGCCTTCAACAGCATTATGGAATTCGTTGTACATTTTGCTGGTGTCAAACAGGCAGAAATGCACAGGCGGAACCAAACTCAAACTGCGTGGCTCCAGAGGACTAGACTCCAGCATAATCGTGCCGGTACGGGCAATACCGCATTTAGAGCCGCTAAATCCGGCCTCAATATCGGCAAAGAATTCGTTTTTCCAGTCGTCGATTTTTCGCTCAAAACCGCGCGGTTCGATATCGGTATCGGCCAAAGCTGCACGAGCCAGCTGGCCGTGTTCTGTTTCCAATGGCAGCAGAATGTTTTTCAAGCCTTTGCCTTCGGCTGCTTGACGGAATACTTGCGGCCAATTGGTTTTGGTAACCCAATAGATTTCCGTTTTGACGGCACGCATGGCAGCCGCCCAATGTTTCAAGCGTTCGACATCGTTAGCCCAAGAAACACCCATTTCACGGTAATAATCGAAAACCGGCGGCTCTTCCATCGGTAAGGCATCGGCTTTTTTCAATTTCGCCAAAATATTTTCGCGCGCGCTCATGCTTTACCTCCGGTGCGTTCCAACAGGAAAGATGCAATATGTTTCGGACGTGGCATATTAGGTTCGTCTTTGGCAATTTTGCCGCCGATATTCATCATGCAGCCGCAGTCCGCGCTAATGATTTCAGTTGCGCCGGTTTCTTTCAGGGCTGCGACTTTGTCGGTTACCATCGCGCCGGAAATATCGGCTTGTTTGACAGAGAATGTACCGCCAAAACCGCAACACTCGCTTTCATGATCATGAACGATACGCTCGACATTTTCCATGCCGTCAATCAGCTGCCAGCCTGACAAATGGACATTCATCTCACGACGTGCCGCGCAAGAAGTATGGACGGCCACTTTAACCGGCTCGCCTTTATCTTCAGGCTTGTAGCCGATGGCCAGCAGGAAGTGGGTAAATTCAATGATACGGTTGGCGCAATCAATGGCTTTTTGTTCGTACTCGGTGCCTTTGAACAAAGTCGGCCAGTGGTGTTTCATCATGCCGCCGCAAGAACCGGACGGTACGACAATCGGCCAATTTTCCGGGAATAAATCCAATTGGGCTTTGGCCACATCAAAAGCTTCTTTCGGATGGCCGGACGAATAGGCAGGTTGGCCGCAGCAGCTTTGCTCCATTGGATAGTGGACGCGGATGCCTTGTTGCTCGATTAAGGTGATGGCATCCATACCCGCTTCCGGCATAAAGATATCAAGAACGCAAGTACCGAAGAAATAAATATCGGTCGGCTTGCTGTCGTATACAGTGATTTGTGGTGGTTTGATTGCGCTCATTTTTTTGGAACGGGACAACCCGTTTTCTTGTGTAAAAATTAAGATGGGTACTTTAAGTAATTGCTTGTAACGGGTCAAGTCTAATTTTAAAAAATAATATTAAACAAGCATGACAAATCAGACAAACACCTTTCCCTTATTAACTTGATAATCTACATAATAACCACTATCAATAAGATAAATCATGGATTCATTCAATAATAAACAAGCATCTTCTTGAGTTTCTTCTTTGCAATAAGATACCCTACCAACCATACAATCTTGATTTACATCAGAAGTCATGAAAATAATCGATATTTCCCAAATTTCGAGAAGACAGATGACCCTCTATGCCGTGCTTATGTTTCAGACGGCCATATGAGAAAAAAGGATATCTAAGGCAATAAAAATAAAAGTTTTTCTTAAAAGTTCAGGCCGTCTGAAACATGACTGCGGCTAAAGGCCATATTCTTTTTATTCAACCTTACTTTCAATCAAAATCAAACACTTGAAAAATCCTGTTCAATAACCTTGAAAACCCTAGGCACACTCAAGCACTTCCAGTATCATTGAGGCAGTTTCTTGACGCAAAATTACAGTCTTGGCCGCCCACGATCGGCATGGATTTGCAAAAGAAGTGAAACCAAGCTTCAAAACAATTTCACCTTAACTTCGGAGTAGGTATTATGTTGACCCAGACTCAACAGGTTGATTTGACCTTGCATCACCTTAAAGAACGCACCCTATCGATTTATACCCCCGAACAGCGTGCAAGTATCGAGACATCTGAAGACTGGAAACAGTTTGACAGACGACTTGAGGAACACTTCCCAAAACTGATGCACGAGCTGGACAATGTTTACAACAACAACGAAGCCGTCCTCCCCATGCTGGAGCAACTGATTGCCCAAGCATGGCAAAGCTATTCCCAACGCAACTCATCCTTAAAAGATATCGATATCGCGCGCGAAAACGATCCTGACTGGATTTTGTCCAACAAACAGGTTGGCGGCGTGTGCTACGTCGATTTGTTCGCAGGCGATCTGCAAGGCTTGAAAGCCAAAATCCCTTATTTCCAAGAATTGGGCCTGACCTATCTGCACCTGATGCCCCTGTTTAAATGTCCTGAAGGCAAAAGCGACGGCGGCTATGCAGTCAGCAGCTACCGCGATGTCAATCCGGCTTTGGGCACAATAGACGACTTGCGCGATGTCATTGCCGCACTGCACGAAGCAGGTATTTCCGCCGTTGTCGATTTCATCTTTAACCACACTTCCAATGAACACGAATGGGCAAAACGCTGCGCCGCCGGCGATCCGCTCTATGACAATTTCTACTACATTTTCCCTGACCGTTGGATGCCCGACCAATACGACCGCACCCTGCGTGAAATCTTCCCCGACCAACACCCGGGCGGCTTTTCCCAACTGGAAGACGGACGCTGGGTATGGACAACGTTCAATTCCTTCCAATGGGACTTGAATTACAGCAACCCATGGGTGTTCCGCGCTATGGCAGGCGAAATGATGTTCCTTGCCAACTTGGGCATTGATATTCTGCGCATGGATGCCGTTGCCTTTATTTGGAAACAAATGGGCACAAGCTGCGAAAACCTGCCGCAAGCCCATGCCTTAATTCGCGCGTTTAACTCTGTGATGCGTATTGCCGCCCCGGCCGTGTTCTTCAAATCCGAAGCCATCGTCCACCCCGACCAAGTTGTCCAATACATCAGCCAAGACGAATGCCAAATCGGTTACAACCCGCTGCAAATGGCATTGTTGTGGAACACGCTTGCCACGCGCGAAGTCAACCTGCTCCATCAGGCACTGACCTACCGCCACAACCTGCCCGACCACACTGCATGGGTCAACTACGTCCGCAGCCATGACGACATCGGCTGGACATTTGCCGATGAGGACGCATGGCAGTTCGGCATCCACGGCTACGACCACCGACAATTCCTCAACCGCTTCTTCGTCAACCATTTTGACGGCAGCTTCGCGCGCGGTGTACCGTTCCAATACAACCCAAACACAGGCGACTGCCGTGTCAGCGGTACAGCCGCAGCATTGGTCGGTTTGGCTCAAAATGACCCATATGCCGTTGACCGCATCAAACTTTTGTACAGCATCGCCCTGAGTACCGGCGGTCTGCCGCTGATTTACTTGGGTGACGAAGTGGGTACGCTCAATGATGACGACTGGTCGCAAGACAGCAATAAGAGCGACGACAGCCGCTGGGCACACCGTCCTCGTTATAATGAAGAGTTGTACAACCAACGCCATGACAGCTCGACCACTGCCGGTCAAATCTTCCAAGGTTTGCGCCATATGATTGCCATCCGCCAAAGCAATCCGCGCTTTGACGGTGGCAAGTTGGTTACCTTCAATACCAACAACAAACATATCATCGGCTATATGCGCAACAACGCACTATTGGCATTCGGCAACTTCAGCGAACATCCGCAAACCATCAGTGCGCATACGCTGCAAGCCATGCCGTTTAAAGCGCACGATTTGATCAGCGGTCAAACCGTTTCCCTGAATCAGGATTTGGTACTGCAACCCTATCAAGTCATGTGGCTTGAAATTGCATAAGCCGAAATTTTGATACACCACTCAAGGCCGTCTGAACAAATCAGCGTTCAGACGGCCTTTTAAGAAATAAGATGTATTTTGTATTTTGGGCAGTTTCGCTTAGAATGCATGCTTTAATACCAGATGACACACTAAAAAATCAGGAGTAAAAATCCATGTTGAAAAAATTCGTACTCGGCACCATCGCTGCAGTAGTTTTGGCTGCTTGCGGCGGCGAAGGCAGCAACTCAGCTTCTTCTGCACCGGCCCAATCCGGCGCGGCCTCCGGCTCACTGATTGAGCGTATCAACAACAAAGGTACCATCACAGTCGGTACGGAAGGTACTTACGCACCCTTCACCTACCACGACAAAGACGGCAAATTGACCGGCTACGATGTCGAAGTTACCCGCGCCGTTGCCGACAAACTGGGCGTAAAAGTCGAATTTAAAGAAACACAATGGGACTCCATGATGGCGGGTTTGAAAGCCGGCCGTTTCGACGTGGTTGCCAACCAAGTCGGCCTGACCAGCCCTGAACGTCAAGCAACTTTTGACAAATCCGAGCCTTACAGCTGGAGCGGTGCTGTATTAGTTGCGCGCAAAGACAGCAACATCAAATCCATCGACGACATCAAAGGCGTGAAAACCGCACAATCCCTGACCAGCAACTATGGCGAAAAAGCCAAAGCTGCAGGCGCAGAACTCGTACCGGTAGACGGCTTGGCTCAATCCCTGACCTTGATTGAACAAAAACGTGCCGATGCAACCCTGAACGACGAATTGGCGGTATTGGACTATCTGAAGAAAAATCCGAACGCCGGTGTAAAAATCGTTTGGTCTGCCCCGGCTGATGAAAAAGTCGGCTCCGGCTTGATTGTCAATAAAGGCAACGATGAAGCATTGGCTAAATTCAGCACAGCCATGAACGAACTGAAAGCCGACGGCACGCTGAAAAAACTGGGCGAACAATTCTTCGGAAAAGACATCAGTGTTAAATAATTTCCTTGCCTCTCTGCCGTTTATGACGGAAACACGCGCTGATATGCTCATCAGCGCGTTTTGGCCCATGGTCAAAGCCGGCTTCGCAGTGTCTTTGCCTTTGGCGATCGCTTCTTTCGTTATCGGCATGATTATTGCCGTAGCCGTTGCTTTGGTGCGAATCATGCCCTCCGGCGGTATTTTCCAAAAATGCTTGCTGAAGCTGGTGGAATTTTATATTTCGGTCATTCGCGGTACGCCGCTTTTGGTGCAGTTGGTCATCGTATTCTACGGTTTACCTTCCGTCGGCATCTATATCGACCCGATTCCTGCCGCCATCATCGGCTTTTCGCTCAATGTCGGCGCATACGCTTCCGAAACCATACGCGCGGCAATCTTGTCCGTACCTAAAGGCCAATGGGAAGCCGGTTTCTCCATCGGTATGACCTATATGCAGACGTTCCGCCGCATTATCGCGCCACAGGCATTCCGCGTTGCCGTACCGCCTTTGAGCAACGAGTTTATCGGCTTGTTCAAAAATACCTCGCTTGCCGCCGTAGTGACGGTAACAGAGCTTTTCCGTGTTGCCCAAGAGACAGCAAACCGTACTTATGACTTTTTGCCCGTTTATATCGAAGCCGCTTTGGTTTATTGGTGTTTCTGCAAAGTGCTGTTTTTGATTCAGGCGCGCTTGGAAAAACGCTTTGACCGATATGTCGCCAAATAAGGAGTTGTCATGATTAAAATCCGCAATATCCATAAGACCTTTGGCGAAAATACCATTTTGCGCGGCATCGATTTGGATGTCGGCAAAGGACAAGTGGTCGTTATCCTAGGCCCTTCCGGCTCGGGCAAAACCACTTTTTTACGCTGTTTAAACGCTTTGGAAATGCCTGAACAAGGTCAAATCGAGTTTGACAACGCGCAGCCGTTAAGCATCGATTTTTCCAAAAAACCAAGCAAACACGATATTTTGGCACTGCGCCGCAAATCCGGCATGGTGTTCCAACAATACAACCTCTTTCCGCATAAAACTGCGTTGGAAAACGTCATGGAAGGACCGGTTGCCGTACAAGGCAAGCCTGTCGCCCAAGCGCGTGAAGAGGCTGTCAAATTGCTTAAAAAAGTCGGTTTGGGCGACAAGATCGACCTCTATCCCTACCAACTTTCCGGCGGTCAACAGCAGCGCGTCGGTATTGCCCGAGCATTGGCGATTCAGCCTGAACTGATGCTGTTTGACGAACCGACTTCCGCGCTCGATCCTGAATTGGTGCAAGATGTTTTGGATACCATGAAGGAATTGGCACAAGAAGGCTGGACCATGGTTGTCGTTACGCATGAAATCAAATTTGCCTTGGAAGTGGCAACCACCGTCGTCGTGATGGACGGCGGCGTTATTGTCGAACAAGGCAGCCCGCAAGATTTGTTCAATCATCCCAAACATGAGCGGACACAAAAATTCCTGCGCCAGATCCGTGCGGACAATGCCGACCTTTAAATTTAATTGAAACGACAGAAAATTTGAAAGCATTTCCGACTGTCATTTCATAAAGGCCGTCTGAATAAGTGAAATAGAAATCGCTGATTTCATTTTCATACTTGTTCAGACGGCCTTTTATATGTCTTTTCAGGTAAAATAACGCCTTTCGTTTTACTTATCCCCTACCCGCCATCATGATAGAAATCAAAAAACTCACCCTGCAACGCGGTTTGAAAGTCCTGCTCGACAAAGCCGATGCCGTAATCAACCCCGGCCAACGCGTTGGTTTAATCGGTAAAAACGGTACGGGAAAATCCAGCCTGTTTGCGCTGATAAAAGGTGAAATCACTCAAGATGGCGGCGAAATTCTGATTCCCAAAACATGGCGCCTGGCTTCCGTCTCTCAAGAAACGCCCGATTTAGATATCTCCGCTTTAGACTACGTTTTGCAAGGCGATGCCGAATTGCAGGCTTTTCAGACGGCCTTAGCCCAAGCAGAAGCGCAAAACGACGGCATGAAACAAGCCGAATATCACGCCAAACTTGAAGAAATCGATGCCTATACCGCTCCGGCACGCGCTGCCAAACTGCTTAACGGCTTGGGTTTTGCACAAGAAGAACATATCCGCCCCGTCAAATCCTTCTCCGGCGGCTGGCGTATGCGTCTCAACCTTGCCCAAGCACTGATTTGCCGTGCCGATTTGCTGCTTTTGGACGAACCGACCAACCACTTGGATTTAGAAACCGTATTGTGGCTGGAAAACCATCTCGCCTCCCTGCCCTGTACGCAAATCATCATTTCCCATGACCGCGACTTCTTAAATGCCACTACAACACAAACCATCGAACTGTCGCAACAAAAACTGACCCAATACGGCGGCAATTACGATTTCTACCAAGCGGAGCGTGCCCAACGTCTGGCGCAACAACAAGCCGCCTACGTCAAACAGCAGGCGCAAATCAAACATCTGCAATCCTTTATCGACCGTTTCAAAGCCAAAGCCACAAAGGCCGTACAAGCCCAAAGCCGCATGAAGGCATTAGCCAAGCTCGAGCGCATCGCTCCTGCGCATTTGGATAGCGAATTTTCCTTTGAGTTTGCCAATCCGACCCACCTACCCAATCCATTATTGAAACTCGACCATGCCGACTTAGGTTATGGCGACAATACCGTTTTGCACGATATCACCTTGTCTTTGGAAAGCGGCGCACGTTACGGCCTGTTGGGCGTTAACGGTAGCGGTAAATCCACATTTATCAAAGCATTGGCAGGAAAAATCGATTTACTTTCCGGCAGCATCGTACGCTCTGAAAAGCTTAATATCGGCTATTTTGCCCAACACCAACTGGACACATTGCGCGCAGACCAAAGTCCGGTTTGGCATATCCAGCAGCTTTCGCCCGAAGTCCGAGAACAGGAAATCCGCAACTTTTTAGGCGGTTTCAACTTTGTCGGCGATATGGCGGTTCAAAAGACCGAGCCGTTCTCCGGAGGGGAAAAAGCGCGGCTCGCCCTTGCCATGATTATCTGGCAAAAACCTAATCTGCTGCTGCTTGACGAACCGACCAACCACCTAGACTTGGATATGCGCCACGCCCTAACACTTGCCCTGCAAAGTTTCCAAGGCGCATTGATTGTCGTTTCGCATGACCGCAGCCTGCTTGAAGCGACTACCGACAGCTTCCTCCTTATCGACAAAGGCCGTCTGAACAACTTCGACGGCGATTTAAACGACTACCGTCAATGGCGGTTGGCACAAGAAAACGCCGCAGCGGCCCCCGCCGCATCTGCACAAAGCCAAAGTCGCAAAGACACCAAGCGCATAGAAGCACAAATCCGTCAGGAAAAAGCCAAACGCAGCAAACCGATTCAGCAGAAGATCGACAAAGCCGAAAAAGAAATCGCACGATTGACTGATATTCAGACGGCCTGTGAAGCATTTTTGGCACAAGAATCTGCTTATTCAGAAGAAAATAAACCCAAATTGCAAGAGACACTCGCACAATTAACAGAAACTAAAGTAAAATTAACGCAACTGGAAGAAAACTGGCTGCAATGGCAGGAAGAGCTTGAGCAAATCCAAGTTGATGTCGAAGCCGAGTTTTCCCAATAAAAATAGAGCCATCAGGCCGTCTGAAATAAAACACAATACGGAAAAACATGACTTCAACCATCAAACAAGCCGGATACTTCCTCGTATCCTCTTTCGTCTTGGGCATTTCTCTTCACGCAGCCGCCGCAGTTTATTCCTGCGGCAACGGCAGCTATACTTCCGAACCCAAATCCTCCTGCGCACAGGCCGAATTGCCTAAAATCAGCGGCCATCAAGGCAGCGGTTACCACCTCAACATCCGCAGCCTCAATGCCTCTGATGAACGCGCAAGTGCAAAGCCTAAGAAAAAGGCACGCGCGGAAAAATCCGATAAACAAGAGAAAAAA
Organism: Neisseria sp. P0004.S004; assembly: GCF_051963335.1. Taxonomy (NCBI): domain Bacteria; kingdom Pseudomonadati; phylum Pseudomonadota; class Betaproteobacteria; order Neisseriales; family Neisseriaceae; genus Neisseria; species Neisseria sp. P0004.S004. The sequence continues at coordinate 58,975 of NZ_JBQCUK010000006.1, read as the reverse complement.
GCCGACAAACCGAGCAAAAACAAAAACGGTGCAAAAGCTAAGAAACAGCAGCCCATGCCGTCTGAACAAGAATAAAATGCTCAACTGCAACGAATCAGCCCTACCTAAATCATGAAAAAATATCTACTTACCCTATCCCTGCTGCCGCTTGCCGTTTTCAATAGCCAAGCCCACGCCGCAAAAATCTACACCTGTGAAGTCAACGGCTCGATTGTCTATACCTCGCGTCCAAGCGGCAACTGCCAAGCCGTTAACGATTTGCCGATTGTCGGTAAATACAGCAGCAGCCGATACGATGCCCCGGTCAGCGATGCGCCTACACTCAACGCGCCGACATCACAAACGGCTCCGGCAAAAAGCAAAAACACAGTGGCAAAATCCAACCATAAGGCAACGCCCAAACCTGCCCCTGTCCGCACCGCTTCTGAAACAGCTCCTCCTCCGGTTCCCAAGTCCTCCGGCGTCAACAGCCGCCGCTCTATTTTAGAAACCGAGTTATCCAATGAACGCGCGGCTTTGGCCGATGCCAAAAAGCAACTGAGCCAAGCGCGGACAGCCAAAGGTGGCAGCGTCAATCAACAGGCCATCAGTACGCTGCAAGGTGCGGTTCTGGATAGAGAGAAAAACATTCAAGCCCTACAACGCGAACTGGGCAGAATGTAAGTCCAAATCAATCAAAACATCAGGCCGTCTGAATAGGTGGAAACGAAATCCAAAATTTTCGTCACGCCAAACAGACGGCCTGAATCCCATAATGATTACGCCCGTTTCAATTTCTTGTGCCTAGTAAATACGGTATAATTTGCTCTTTACGCACATTACCTCCGGTCTTTTCAGACGGCCTTTATCTCATGACTGCAAAATCTTCTAAAACCCAAACAAAAAAACGCGTCTCTACCAAACCGGCAGCCAAACCGACCACACGCAAATCCACCAAAGCACAAACTCAAGCCGACAATAAGGTCTCCCAACGCCTGAAAGCCGCCAAAGAGCTGCAAAGAAATGAAGAAAAAAAAGCGCGTCCCGAGCATGTCGTCAACTTAATTAATGATGCTTTATGGCTGTTTGGCTTGGTTATCACCATTTATCTGGCCATTTCCCTGGCCAGCTTCAGCATGGACGACCCTGCATGGTCGCGCAGCGTTCCCAAAAGCAACGATGTTGCCAACCTCGGCGGCCTCTTTGGCTCCTATCTTTCCGATGTCGGATATTATTTGTTCGGCCTATCGTTTTGGTGGTGGATAGCCGCCTCTTGCGTTTTCCTCTACAAAAACTTCCGCCCCATGAAAAAGCAGGAAAACCATAAGCCCTACAATCACGGCGTAGCCGCTTTGGCATTGTTCCTCCTGCTGGTGTGCAGCCCGATTATCGAACATTTCCTGTTTGACAACGCATTGAGCGAATCCCTTCCCGTCGGTGCCGGCGGCTTGGTCGGCTTACTTGCGGGTTCAGGCTTGGCTTGGCTTTTGGGCAAATCAGGCAGCCTGTTGATTATGCTGGTGATGTTGCTGTTGTCCATTTCCTTGCTGGCTCAGGTGTCATGGCTTGAAGTCATGGCCAAATCCGGCAGCCATGTGGGCGGCCTGTTTGGCAGCTTGATGAAAAAATTGTCGCAATATCAAAATAAAAAAGAAGACGTCAGCTCCGAAGCTTTGGAAACCCAAAATACGCGCCGCATGGTTAAAGAAGCCAAAACCATTACCGCTACTCCGGTTGCTCCGTTGGCAGGCAGCAGCAGCAACCGTAAAACCGTTGCTGTGTCCGTTGCACCGCCTCCTAAAATCCAAACTTCCCTGTTTGACGATACCGAGCCTAAAAACAACGGCGAATACCACAAACCCAATATGAACCTGTTGCGTATGCCGTCTGAAGAACCGGTTACCGTCAATCCGGATGAATTGCAACAAACCGCAGAATTGATTGAAACCAAACTGGCTGAATTCGGCATCGGCGTACAGGTTGTTTCCGCCACTTCCGGCCCTGTGATTACCCGCTACGAAATCGAACCGGCACAAGGTGTCAAAGGCAGCCAAATTGTCGCACTGTCAAAAGATTTGGCACGCTCGATGTCCCTGCAAGCGGTACGCATTGTTGAGACCATTGCCGGTAAAAACACTATGGGGATTGAATTGCCCAATGAGAAACGCCAAGACGTCATGTTGAGCGAAATCCTCTCTTCTCCCGTGTTTACCGATGCCAAGTCCAAACTGACCGTTGCCTTGGGTAAAGATATTGCAGGTACGCCCGTTGTCGGCGACTTGGCAAAAATGCCGCATCTTTTGGTCGCAGGCATGACCGGATCAGGTAAATCTGTCGGCGTGAACGGCATGATTATGTCCATGCTCTTCAAAGCCACGCCCGACGAAGTCCGATTCATCATGATTGACCCGAAAATGCTGGAATTGAGCATTTACGACGGCATTCCGCACCTGCTCTGCCCGGTTGTAACCGATATGCGCAAGGCAGGACAAGCGTTAAACTGGTGCGTTGCCGAAATGGAAAAACGCTATCGTCTGCTCTCACACGCCGGCGTGCGCAATCTGGACGGTTTCAACCAAAAAGTCGAACAAGCCAAAGCGGCAGGCAAGCCATTACTCAATCCGTTCAGCTTAAATCCTGACGATCCCGAGCCTCTGGAAAAACTACCGTTGATTGTGGTCGTCATCGACGAGTTGGCAGACTTGATGATGACCGAACGCAAATCCGTCGAGCAGCAAATCGCACGTCTTGCCCAAAAAGCGCGTGCGGCAGGCATCCACATGATTGTCGCCACCCAACGCCCAAGCGTTGATGTAGTTACCGGTTTGATTAAAGCCAACATCCCGACACGAATGGCCTTTACCGTACAAAGCAAAATCGACAGCCGCACCATTCTTGACCAAATGGGTGCAGATGAATTGCTCAAATACGGCGACTCATTGTTCCTGCAACCGGGCAGCGCAGAACCGACACGCCTGCAAGGTGCGTTTGTTTCCGATGATGAAGTGCATCAAGTCGTCAATTTCATTAAAGAACAAGCGCCGACCAATTATGTGGAAGGCTTGCTCAGCGGTGAAGCGGCCATCGAAACCACCAATATTGTCAATCCGAACGCCAACAGCGATGAACTGTTTGACCAAGCCGTTGCCTTCGTATTGGAAAGTCGGAAGACTTCCATCTCCTCCCTGCAACGCCAATTGCGCATCGGCTACAACCGCGCCGCCAATTTAATAGATGCGCTTGAAAATGCCGGCGTGCTTTCTCCGGCAGATGTCAACGGCAGCCGACGGATTCTGGCACAAAAAGACCAGCTTTAAAAAACAAAGTCAAAGCAAAAAGGCCGTCTGAAAAGAATTTCCCACTTTTCAGACGGCCTTTTTATGTTATTCGTGAAACATTGTGTTATACTAAGCAGCTAAATTTTGACCTTATGCATATTCCCGGAATCCTTCGGGGGATTAAGCAGAAGGATAACCGTTTAACACAACAAATTTAAGGGCTTACGATGAGCGTAACTGTTGAAACTTTAGAAAATCTGGAACGCAAAGTAGTATTGTCTCTGCCTTGGTCCAAAATCAACGCAGAAACTGAGAAAAAACTGAAACAAACCCAACGCCGCGCAAAAATTGACGGCTTCCGTCCGGGTAAAGCACCGTTCAAAATGATTGCCCAAATGTACGGCGCAAGCGCACAAAACGACGTTATCAACGAATTGGTACAACGCGAATTCTACGATGTTGCCGTTGCTCAAGAATTGAAAGTTGCCGGTTACCCACGCTTTGAAGCCGTTGAAGAACAAGACGATCAAGAGTCTTTCAAAGTTGCCGCTATTTTTGAAGTCTTCCCCGAAGTAACCATCGGCGACCTGTCTGCCCAAGAAGTAGAAAAAGTAACTGCAACCGTTGGCGATGCCGAAGTTGACCAAACCGTAGAAATCCTGCGCAAACAACGCACCCGTTTCAACCATGTTGACCGCGAAGCCCAAAACGGCGACCGCGTCATCATCGACTTCGAAGGCAAAATCGACGGCGAACCTTTCGCCGGCGGCGCGTCTAAAAACTACGCTTTCGTATTGGGCGCAGGTCAAATGCTGCCTGAATTCGAAGCCGGTGTTGTCGGCATGAAAGCCGGCGAAAGCAAAGACGTTACCGTAAACTTCCCTGAAGACTACCACGGTAAAGATGTTGCCGGTAAATCTGCCGTATTCACCATCACGTTGAACAACGTTTCTGAAGCTACTTTGCCTGAAGTTGACGCTGACTTTGCTAAAGCTCTGGGTATTGAAGACGGCGACGTTGCCAAAATGCGTGAAGAAGTGAAGAAAAACGTTGGCCGCGAAGTTGAGCGCCGCATCGGTGAACAAACCAAAGAATCTGTAATGAACGCCCTGCTCAAAGCAGCCGATTTGCAAGTTCCTGTTGCTTTGGTCAACGAAGAAGCTGCTCGCTTAGCAAACGAAATGAAACAAAACTTCGTTAACCAAGGTATGGCTGACGCTGCCAACTTGGATCTGCCTTTGGATATGTTCAAAGAACAAGCAGAACGCCGCGTTTCTTTGGGTCTGATTTTGGCTAAACTGGTTGAAGAAAACAAACTTGAGCCAACTGAAGACCAAATCAAAGCCGTTGTTGCTAACTTCGCTGAAAGCTACGAAGATCCTCAAGAAGTTATCGACTGGTACTACGCAGAGCCTTCCCGCCTGCAAGGCCCGACTTCTTTGGCAGTAGAAAGCAACGTTGTTGATTTCGTTCTGAGCAAAGCTAAAGTAACTGAAAAAGCGCTGTCTTTTGACGAAGTAATGGGCGCACAAGCTTAATTGCTCCAAGGCCGTCTGAAACAGACAATCAAAAGCACCGAAGCGCTTTAAATGCTTTGGTGCTTTTCCATCATTAACAGGAGACAAAAATGTCCTTCGATTTCAATAATTACCTTGTCCCTACCGTTATCGAACAAAGCGGTCGCGGCGAGCGCGCATTCGACATCTACTCACGCCTTTTGAAAGAGCGCATCGTTTTCTTGATCGGCCCGGTGACAGACGAATCTGCCAATCTGGTTGTTGCGCAATTACTGTTCTTGGAAAGCGAAAACCCAGATAAAGATATCTTCTTCTATATCAACTCTCCAGGCGGTTCAGTTACTGCCGGTATGTCGATTTACGATACCATGAACTTCATCAAGCCTCATGTTTCTACTTTATGCTTGGGCCAAGCGGCAAGTATGGGCGCATTCCTGTTGTCCGCAGGCGAAAAAGGCAAACGCTTTGCCCTGCCAAACAGCCGCATCATGATTCACCAACCGCTCATCAGCGGCGGCTTGGCCGGTCAGGCTTCCGATATTGAAATTCACGCTAAAGAGCTGCTGAAAATCAAAGAGAAACTGAACCGCTTGCTCGCTAAACATTGTGATCGCGATTTGGCCGACTTGGAACGCGATACCGACCGCGACAATTATATGTCTGCCGATGAAGCTAAAGAATATGGTTTGATTGACCAAGTTTTGGAAAACCGCGCCTCTCTGCAAGCCTAATCTTTATAGTTTTTAAATCAAAAGGCCGTCTGAAAAGTATATATTCAGACGGCCTTTCTTCAATCTTACTTCGTGTTTTCTTTGTTATTCACTTGAACCGGATACAGTAAAATCAAAGGATTGGCTTTCACTTGACTCCAGAAGCTTTTCAGCAAATTACGCATACTGCCCAAACGCGTGCCGCGAGAACGGAGTGCAACGGCCAAAGCTAAAGAAAAGCTGACCACCAGATTCACCATGCCGATTGCCAATACACTTGCCAAGCCAAGCATAAAAGTGAATATATCTGCATGACCGCTAATCGCAGCATAACCCAAATTTGCCGAAGAAAACGCCACATGTCGAATATCCAGCGGCAAGCCGAAAAGATGGCCAAAATAGCCTGTCATGCCTAAAAGCATACCGAAAATAAAATTACCCATAAGCGAACCATAATGCTTATGAATATAAGCGGCCAACCGGCGGCGCGGCTCCGGAGGCATGATTTTTCGTAAAAACGGATTAAACGGCAGGCGCTGACGCAGGTTCAGATAATCGGAACGGTTGTCAAAAAAGCCGGCAATAATACCCGAACAAAACAACCATACGCCGGCAATAGCGGCATACCATAAGGTCGGCTGGGTAAAAATCTCAATGGATTTGAACTGATAGGCCGTAACTGCCTCATTCAGCAAAGGCTGACCATGCGTATGGGCATAGCCAAAAGCAATCCCTGCCGCCAACAATACCGCAATCGATACATTGCCAAACACGGCGACACTTTGCGAACGGCACACGTCAATCAGCAGTTTAGCCAATTTATTGTCCACCGCTTTGCTGCCTTCATTCGAGTCCACCTGTTCGGCAAAGCTCGCTGCCGTCATAGCAGGCTGTTTGGTTGCAACAGTGCAATGCAGCATATGAATCAACATAAAGCCCAAACCATAATTGAGCCCGGCTAAGAATGCAGTAGTAAATTCGCCGAACCCCAAAGACGCAATATGGATTTTATTCAATGCCATCAAAGCAATAATTACGCCGCCGCCTGCTGCGGAATAAAACATTTTGAAATATTCGCTACGGTTGCGCGTAATGTAATGCTCACCATGATGACTTTTGTTTTCCGTAATACTGCGTGCCAGCATTCGGATACTGCTTTTACGCAAGTGGCCGGTGCTGTATTGCTCCACCGCCGCATAAATCATCGCATTCATTAGATTGACGGTTAATCGGGTGCGGCTGGTTTCGATTTGAATATTGGTCAACAATTTCAGGCGGTCTATGGTTTGTTGCAGGCGTTCGAGCAAGTGTGCAACTTTTACTGACGAACCAGACCCGGCTCCCGTACCACGACGGCGCAAATAGTCAATTTGCTTTTCACACTGGTCAAACATAACCTCCAGGTGCGCCGTGTCATAAGTTTCTTCACTATGGCGATAGTGTTCCACCATCTTCGCAACTTCGCGCTGTAAAGCGACAAATGCAGAATCCGCTTCCAACAAACGGGGGGCAATCCGTATTAAATCCGGCTCAATCGCTTCGGAAGCAATCCAGATGGACAACATTTCTACCGCACGCAAACGTGCATCTGTCAATTGTCGGCTGGCCGTCTGAAGCAAAGCGGGATCCGCCTTGGCCAACAACAATTCATACATACCCAGCCATTGTCGCAAACTCAGTGTTTGCAACCATTTATCATCGTTTTCAGAATGAAAAAGATATAAAAACACTTCGCGCAAGTTGGAAAAATCTTTATAAGACGGACTGAACCGCTCATAAATCCGTATGCCCATTTCCCGGGTAAAACTATGGCGAGAGAAAATACCCAGCTTAATCAGCGCAGGATAAATGTGAACTTTAGACAGCCAAGTATAAAAGCGCAGGCTGAATTGACGGCATAAAGCATCGTCTTGTTTTAACGTAGATAAAATCAAATCAAAACGTTCGGAAGCCTGTTTTTTGCCTCCTCGGCGCAGAAATTTGATTAAGGCGTTGAGGATAAGAACAAAGTCGGTATCGTTTAAGCGCTCCGACAAAATAATGTGAAGATTTTGATTAGTCAGTTTTTGCATTGTAGTATTATTACATTAAATCAGATATTTAGCAAGAACCTTGGTAAACAAGTTAAATTATATCGCATTCTTTATCAAACTAAGGCATAAGATTTTGATCAATTTCCCTAAAATTCAAAGAATAATCAGATTACATAACAATTATATAATATGAATCAATAATCAAGAAAGGCCGTCTGAATTTTTCAGACGGCCTTTTACAACAACATACTACATTGTTTTAACTTTATGCAAACAAGAGTTTACCACCCTCTTCTTTAACATGGATTGTGCTATCGGGCGCATATTTGCCTTCAAGCAAGGCTTTTGCCAGCGGGTTTTCGATTTCCGACTGGATGGCGCGTTTGAGCGGACGGGCACCATACACAGGGTCGAAACCGGCTTTGGCAATCAGATCCAAGGCAGCATCATCGACTTTCAGATGCAGATGTTGCGCTTCCAAACGTTTTTCCAAACCTTTAAGCTGGATTTTCGTAATGCTGCGGATATTGGCCTGATCCAAACCGTGGAATACGACGACTTCGTCAATACGGTTGATCATTTCAGGACGGAAATGTTCTTTCACATCCTCCATCACGACTTCTTTTACTGCTTCGTAGTCCTGAGTACCCATTTGTTGGATATGTTGGCTACCGATATTGGAAGTCATGACGATAATAGTATTTTTAAAGTCCACTGTACGACCTTGTCCGTCGGTCAAACGGCCGTCATCCAAAACTTGCAGCAAGATGTTGAACACGTCTGGATGAGCTTTTTCCACTTCGTCCAACAGAATCACGCTGTACGGTTTGCGGCGGACTTGTTCGGTCAGGTAGCCGCCTTCTTCGTAGCCGACATAGCCCGGAGGCGCGCCGATCAGGCGGGCAACGGCGTGTTTTTCCATGTATTCGGACATGTCGATACGAATCAGATGATCTTCGCTGTCAAACAAGAAGCCTGCCAAGGCTTTGCACAACTCGGTTTTACCCACGCCGGTCGGACCTAAGAACAAGAAGCTGCCGTAGGGTTTGTTCGGATCGGCAAGGCCGGAGCGGCTGCGGCGGATGGCATCGGACACGGCGCGCACGGCTTCGTCCTGTCCGACCACGCGGCGGTGCAATACTTCTTCCATTTTCAGCAGCTTGTCACGTTCGCCTTCCATCATTTTGGACACAGGGATGCCGGTCATGCGCGATACGATTTCGGCTACTTCGTCTGCGCCGACTTCGGTACGGAAGAGTTTGTTTTGTTTTTTGCCCTCAGGATTGCTTTCTGCTGCTTGCAACTGTGCACCCAATTTCGGCAACTCACCGTATTCGAGTTCGGACGCGCGGGCGAAATCGCCTTGACGTTTGGCCTGCTCGATTTTGACTTTGATGTCGTCCATCTGTTTCTTGATGTCGGCGGTGCTGGAAGACGCGGCTTTTTCGGCTTTCCAGATTTCGTCCAAATCAGCGTATTCTTTTTGCAAGCCGTCGATTTCTTCGTCTATCAGTTCCAAACGTTTTTTGCTGGCCTCGTCGCTTTCTTTAGCAACGTGCATTTTTTCCATTTTGAGCTGGATGATGCGGCGGTCGAGTTTATCCATCTGCTCGGGTTTGCTGTCCAACTCCATTTTGATACGGCTGGCAGCTTCGTCAATCAAATCAATCGCCTTATCAGGCAGGAAGCGGTCGGTGATGTAGCGGTCGCTCAACTCCGCTGCGGCAACGATAGCAGGGTCAGTAATATCGATGCCGTGGTGGATTTCGTAACGCTCTTGCAAACCACGCAAGATGGCGATGGTGTCTTCCACGCTGGGCTCGCCGACCAATACTTTTTGGAAGCGGCGTTCGAGTGCTGCGTCTTTTTCGATGTATTGGCGGTATTCGTCCAAAGTAGTCGCGCCGATGCAGTGCAATTCGCCGCGCGCTAAAGCCGGTTTCAGCATATTGCCCGCGTCCATCGCGCCGTCGGTTTTGCCCGCACCGACCAAAGTATGGATTTCGTCGATGAAAATCAGGGTGTTGCCGTCGTCTTTCGCCAAATCGTTCAACACGCCTTTCAAGCGTTCTTCAAATTCGCCACGGTATTTTGCGCCGGCAATCAATGCTGCCAAATCCAAAACCAGTAGGCGTTTGTTGCGCAGGGATTCGGGCACTTCGCCGTTAACAATACGCTGCGCCAAGCCTTCAACGATGGCGGTTTTACCCACACCCGGCTCACCAATCAGCACAGGGTTGTTTTTGGTACGGCGTTGCAATACCTGAATCGCACGGCGGATTTCATCATCACGACCGATAACAGGATCGAGCTTGCCGTCTCGGGCGCGTTGAGTCAGGTCGAGTGTGTATTTTTTCAAAGCATCGCGTTGGTCTTCAGCATTCGCATCGTTCACGTTTTGTCCTCCTCGTACCGCATCGATCGCGGCATTGATATTTTGTTCGGTCGCACCGGCTTCTTTCAAAATTTTGCCGGTTGCATCATTCTGCTGAACCAAAGCCAGCAGGAAAAGTTCGCTGGCGATATAGGCATCGCCACGTTTGGTTGCCGCTTTGTCCATCAAGTTCAATACAGCTTGCAGCTCACGGCTAGGCATAATATCGCCACCTTGACCGGATACTTTTGGCAAGCTGCTCAAATGTTGCTGCAAACGTTGTTTCACTTGAGGCACATTCACACCTGCATGAGCCAGCAACGCAGCAGCACCACTGTTTTGATCGTCAAGCAACGCTTTTAAGATAAAGCCGGCCTCGAGATAGCTGCTGTCCGCAGCCAAAGCCAGGCTTTGACCTTCTTGCAGAGCTTGCTGAAATTTAGCAGTCAATTTATCAAATCTCATTTTACGTTCCTCTACAAATATATTTCTGTTGAAGCCTATATAGGCGCAAATGTGGATAACTCAAGAGTTATTTTTTCATTAAATAGTAAATTTTATTTATGTTATTGTTTTATATTGATTTATTTTTATGATTTTATGTGTATAACTTTTCTTTTCCATTTACCCCATACGTAAAAGGCCGTCTGAAAAATCAAGAATAATCAGGTATAATCGGCACCATATTTATTTTCAGACGGCCTTTATGCCGAAGGATACTTTCATGAGCAAAAAACGAGTTTTAACAGGCGTTACCACAACAGGTATTCCACACTTGGGCAACTATGTCGGTGCCATCCGCCCGGCTATTCGCGCGGCGCAAGATTCCAATACCGAATCATTCCTCTTTTTGGCCGACTATCACGGCATCATCAAATGTCATGAGCCGGAAATGATTCATCAATCTACTCAAGCTGTTGCCGCCACATGGCTCGCCTGCGGGCTCAATCCGGAACAGACCACTTTCTACCGTCAAAGCGATATTCCCGAAGTCATGGAGTTGAACTGGATTCTGACCTGTATTACTGCAAAGGGTCTGATGAACCGCGCACACGCTTACAAAGCCGCAGTACAGGCAAATACCGAAAACGGTCAGGAAGATCCGGATCATGGCGTGGAAATGGGCCTATACAGCTACCCCATCCTCATGACTGCTGACATCCTTATGTTCAATGCCCATGAAGTACCTGTCGGTCGCGACCAAATCCAACACGTCGAAATGGCGCGCGATATTGCCGGACGCTTCAACCATCGCTTCCAAGAGCTCTTTACCCTGCCTGAAGTAAAAATCGATGAAAATGTCGAACTTTTGGTCGGCTTGGACGGGCGCAAAATGTCCAAGTCTTACGGCAATACCATTCCGCTTTGGGAAAACGACAAGAAAACCCAAAAATCGGTTAACAAAATCATCACCAACATGAAAGAGCCCGGTGAACCAAAACAGCCTGATGAAAGTCCTCTGTTTGAAATCTACAAAGCCTTCTCCACGCCGTCTGAAACTGCCGAGTTCACACAAATGCTGGCCGAAGGCCTTGCTTGGGGCGAAGCCAAGAAACTCTTGGGCGCAAAAATCAATGCCGAGCTCGCAGAACCGCGCGAGCGTTACAATGAGTTGACAGCCAAACCCTCTCAAATTGAAGATATTTTGCAGGCCGGTGCACAAAAAGCGCGTAAAGAAGCACGCGAATTATTGGATAACGTCCGCGATGCAGTAGGTATTCGTCCGTTGAAATAATAGCAAGGCCGTCTGAAAATCTCAGACGGCCATAATATCGTTTATTATTTGAAATATCACTATTTTTCAGGGTTTCTCATATGAAAAAGACCTTCCCCCTTATCCTGCTCAGCCTTTTATTGGCTGCCTGCGGCGACAAATCTGAAGATACTGCCGCCAATGATGCTGCTTCAGGCAAAGCGCCTAAACCTACCTTCAAAGTCAAATATATCGATGAACAAGCCATAGCCGGTTTGGATTTAGGTACAGCTCAAGAAGGCGAAACCAAAGAAGGTAAAAAACAACACACCTATCCGATTAACGGCATAGAGGGCGGCGTCATCAATCTGATTGGCAAGCACCCTAACGACTTAGAAGTCATCAGCGGCCAATGCATGGAAAAAAATGAAAAAGGCGTTTCAGCCGGCTGGTCAGCCAACGGCGTCTGCCACACTGCCTTTGCAAAAATGGTGGACAATATTGCCCAAGACGGCGGCAAACTGACCGACTATCTGATTTCACACGCTGCTTTACAGCCTTATACCGAAGGCAAAAGCGGTTATGCCGCCGTCCAAAACGGCCGCTATATTTTGGAAATTGACAGCGAAGGCATGTTCTATTTCCGCCGCCGTCATTACTAAAACCCTGCCCACCCTATTTTCCCCTGACACAAGGACTGAATCATGGCTCAAGTTACTTTCCAAGGCTCTCCTATTTCCACAAACGGCAATTTGCCTGCCATCGGCCAAGTTGCACCTGATTTCACATTGGTAGCAGCAGACCTATCTGAGAAATCATTGGCTGACTTTGCAGGCAAACGCAAAGTGCTGAATATTTTCCCTAGCATTGACACCGGCGTATGTGCCCAGTCCGTCCGCACTTTCAACAAACGTGCCTCGTCTTTGGACAATACCGTCGTCTTGTGCATTTCTGCTGATTTACCGTTTGCACAAGCCCGCTTCTGTGGCTCAGAAGGTTTGGAAAACGTAGTAACACTTTCTACATTCCGCAGCAGCTTTTCTAACGATTACGGTGTTACACTGACAGAAAGCCCATTACGCGGCCTAACTGCCCGTGCAGTGGTGGTTTTGAATGAGCAAAACCAAGTTCTCCACGCTGAGTTGGTTTCTGAAATTGCGAATGAACCTGACTACGAAGCTGCTTTAGCTGTTTTGTAATTAACCAAATAAAATCAGGCCGTCTGAAAATTTTCAGACGGCCTTTAGCTTATCCTCAAAATAAAAACGGCAGCTTAAAAGCTACCGTTTTCTGTTTCAAACCTTATACAGATTTATCCGTTTTTTCTGCTTCTACTGATTCAGCAGTCTGAACCTCATGTTGCTCAACAGGTTCAGCAGCTTCAGCAACAGGCGCTTCAGGCTCTTCTACTTTGTCATCACGGACATTGTGGCTGTAATCTTTAGGCGGGCTAGGCTGTTTACCGGCCATAATTTCCAAAACTTGGTCTCGATCGATGGTTTCCCAATCCATCAGCGCTTTGCACATGGTTTCCATCTTATCGCGATTTTCATCCAAGATTTTGTAAGCCACTTGGTATTGCTCATCCAAAATACGGCGGATTTCCGCATCGATATCTTGTTGGGTTTTCTCGGAAATATTTTGAGAACGGGTCACGCTGCGACCCAAGAACACTTCACCTTCATTCTCAGCATAAACCATCACCCCCATTTTGTCGCTCATACCATAACGCGTTACCATCTCGCGTGCCATTTGAGTTGCACGCTCAAAGTCGTTAGAGGCACCGGTAGAGATACGGCCAACAAAAATATCTTCAGCAATACGGCCACCGAACAAAATTGAGATCTGGCTCAACATTTGGTCTTTGTACATGCTGATGCGGTCACGCTCAGGCAGCTGCCAAGTCAAACCCAATGCACGGCCACGAGGCATAATCGTTACTTTGTGAACCGGATCGGTAAACGGCAAGCTTTCCGCTACGATTGCATGGCCAGCCTCATGATAGGCTGTCGCACGTTTTTCATCTTCGTGCATTACCATGCTACGACGTTCCGGACCCATGTAGATTTTGTCTTTCGCATCTTCAAAGTCACTTTGATCGACCTTAACTTTATTACGACGGCCAGCAAACAAAGCTGCTTCATTGACCAAGTTTGCCAAATCCGCACCTGAAAAACCAGGTGTACCGCGTGCTAAAGAAGTCAAATCTACGGATGCATCCAAAGGTACTTTTTTAGCGTGTACTTTCAAGATTTGCTCACGGCCACGGATATCAGGCAATGGAACAACGACTTGACGGTCAAAACGGCCCGGACGCTGCAACGCAGGGTCAAGTACATCAGGACGGTTGGTTGCTGCGATCACAATAACGGTTTGGTTGCTTTCAAAACCATCCATTTCAACCAACAATTGGTTCAATGTTTGCTCACGCTCATCATTACCACCACCCAAACCGGCACCGCGTTGACGGCCGACAGCATCAATTTCATCGATAAAGATGATACATGGCGCGTTTTTCTTGGCCTGCTCGAACATATCGCGGACACGGCTCGCACCGACACCGACAAACATTTCTACAAAATCAGAACCTGAAATACTGAAGAATGGCACCCCTGCCTCACCGGCAATCGCTTTGGCCAGCAAAGTTTTACCCGTACCGGGGCTGCCTGCCAACAAAATACCGCGCGGCACACGACCACCTAAGCTTTGATAACGATTGGGGGCTTTTAAATAATCTACGATTTCTTGTACTTCTTCTTTTGCCTCATCACAACCGGCAACATCGGCAAAAGTCACTTTATTGGAATCTTTATCCAACAAACGCGCACGGCTTTTACCAAAAGAGAAGGCACCGCCTTTACCGCCACCACCGCTTTGCATGCGCATGAAGTAGAACCATGCACCAATCAACAACAAAACAGGCAGCAGGCTGTAAAACAGACTGGCCAGCATGCTTGGTTTTTCTTCCGGAGTTACTTTGACGCGTACTTTGTTGTCCAACAGTGTTTTAACCAAGTTGTCATCCAAAGGCGCATTGGTATAGAAGGCAGTTTTATCGGTGCGCTCACCTTTAATCAGATAGCCGCTGACAACAGATCCTTCAATATTGACATTGGATACTTCGCCACTATTAACTTGCTGAATAAATTGAGAATATTCGATTTGCTGTTTATCTTCCTGCTTATCGCTGAGTGCATTGAATGCTGCTAAAAGCATAGCACCACCCACTACCCAGACTAATATGTTTTTAATGGTATTCCCCACTGAACAGGCTCCATGGTTACAAAATAAATAAAATCAAGGGAAAGAATTTTAAAGCACCCACCCTACATTGTCAGCGTTTATTTTTGCCTAATAGGTAAATCTCACTGGAACGATTGCGGGAAGCATCCGGCTTTCGAGTTTGCACACTGGCAAAAATTTCGCGCATTGCCGCCGTATATTCCTGATAGCCCGCGCCTTGAAACACCTTCACTAAAAAACTGCCTCCGGGTTTCAAATGCTGAGAGGCAAAATCCAAAGCCAGTTCACACAGGTAAAAACTGCGTGCCTGGTCTGTTACGGCATTGCCTGACATATTGGGTGCCATATCACAGATTACAAGGTCTAACGGGCGATTATCCAATAAGGCTTCAAACTGCTCCAAAACAGCATCTTCTCGAAAATCACCCTGAATAAACGACACACCATCAATCGCATCCATCGGTAAAATATCCAAAGCAAACACCGCCCCTGTTTTACCGACCAGCTTGGCCGCCACCTGCGACCAACTACCCGGCGCACTACCCAAATCCGCCAAGACCGTACCCGGCTTGATCAATTTATCTTTCTGATTGATTTCTAATAATTTATAAGCCGCTCGGGCACGATATCCATCCTTCTGTGCCATATGGACATAATGATCGTTGACATGCTCATGCAGCCATGCTTTTGAAGATTTTGAGCGTACAGCCATCTTGGTTTGAAATGCTTAAGTTAAAAACCAGTATTGTACGTTATTTCCCCCGTAAATGTTCTAAATCGCGTACAATATAGCCATTATTCTTTTTAATTGGATACTTATCAAAATGAGCGACAACAAACTAAGCACCAAAGAAATTTTGGCCTTGAAAGCCCAAGCACACCACCTCCATCCTGTTGTTATGGTTGGCCAACAAGGTTTGACTGACTCTGTCATTAAAGAAACCGACGCCGCATTGACAGCACACGAATTGATTAAAGTCCGCGTTTTTGGCGATGACCGTGCAGAACGTATTGAAATTTGCAATGCCCTGTGTGAGACACTGGGTGCCCAACTGGTTCAACACATTGGTAAATTACTTGTTTTATGGCGTAAAAAACCGGACGAAGAGTAATTCAAACTGAACAAACAGCAGAAGTATTTTCTCAACCCACTTTATTCCACCTTCTGTTGTATTTATGCAGCATAAAGCAATTTATTCCATCATTCTAAGTATAAAAATACAAATACGGTTGCCTGTTTTTGTAAATAACCCCAAAATTACAAAATCATAACGGCCGCACCCTGTCGGCCGATTATTTTATCCTTGAATCCTTCATAAACATAAAAAACGATGAATGCTCAACAATATGAAGAATCTTTTCTTCTGGCAAAAAAATTAATTACTCAAGACCCGCCTGACTTTGCGCAAGCTATTCCATTGCTCTGCGAGGCCGCAGAGGCAGGACATATCGAGGCTGCATTTCAGCTGGCAGGATGCCTGTTCGAAAACCACGAAAACGAACAAGATTTGGCAATTGCAGTTGAATATTTAAAACAAGCGGCAAGAGCCGGTCATCCCTATGCCCGCTACAATCTTCTCCAATTACAAGAAAATAACGGCGCAGAAGTAGAAACGCTTATTTCAGCCTATCAAGAACTTGCCGAAGAAGGCTTGGTCCCGGCCCAGCTACGCCTGATGCGTTTATATGCAGATAGCGGCAATGAACAACAAGCAGTCAAATGGGCATTGAAAGCTGCCGAGCAACAAAACCCTCAGGCGCAATATTTCTTAGCCCAACACTACCAATACTCAAGCACCCCCGATTTAGAATATTCCCATACACTCTACCAGCAATCTGCCGCACAGGGATTTATTGCAGCACACTGGCAACTTGGTCTTCAATATAAATTGGGCCAAGGTGTCGCACAAAATCCTGAAAAAGCAATCGAACATTTACGCATTGCCGCCAATTACGACATTGTTCCGGCGCAAACTTCTCTTGCAGAACTCTTGTCGGCATCAAACCCTGCCGAGGCATTAGAATGGTTTGAAAAAGCGGCAGAACAAGGAGACAGCAATGCGCATGTAGCGCTTGCCGAAATCTATCTTTTAGGAAAAAACACCGAGCGAGACCCTCAAAAGGCCTATCAACACGCCAAGTCTGCTGCGGATCAAAATGATCCGGAAGGCTTGCGCCTTTTGGGAGATATCCATCGCTACGGATTGGGACGAGCAGTTGATGCAGACACCGCCCGTCAGTATTATCAACGCGCAGCCGACTTAGGTAATCTTGTCGCTTACCAAAAACTTCTATCTGACAGCGCGTTGAATAACCAGCAAAACTATGAGTTGACCAAAGAAATCGCCCTCCAACGTCAAGAAGCTGAACGTCTGTACAAGCTGGCATTTGCAGCGCACTATGGCCTAAAACGCCAACAAAATTATGCCGAAGCACTGGAGCTATACCTTCAGTCTGCAGAACGAGGACACAGCAAATCACAAACCAATCTTGGCATGATGTATTACAGCGGACAAGGCGTACCTGTCGATTATGCCCAAGCGGCGAAATGGTTTGAAGCGGCAGCCAAACAAAGGGATACAATGGCTCAATATAATCTTGCCTGTCTGTATTACCACGGCCTGGGTGTAGAGAAAGACATCAATAACGCATGTTTTTGGCTGCAAGAAGCCATCCAACATGGACATGAGCAGCAAGATGTTCTCAAAGAGCTTTTAGCTCAATGGAAGCAATTTGCTCAAAAATCCTCTGCAGTTTAAAGGCCGTCTGAAATTCTCAGACTACTAGATAAATGACATGCCCAGCTATTCAACTAGCCTGTGCATGTCATTTTTTTAATTTTCCCATCCTCAATCATCGTCTTCTTAGAATTTCACTCTTTCTTAACCTCTTTCAAAATCTTCAGACGGCCCATTCGCTTGTAAAAAATAACACAGTCTGAATTTTCTTTTCCAAACTCAAAGTCTAAATTTTATTTTCGATTTTAGACAAATTTTGAAAATTAATTTTCGTATCCGAATTTATTCATCTAAACAACAGGGACTTTTACCGTGTCTGTTTAATGTTCCAATTTTAAAACCATCATAACGGCACTCTCAAAAAACCATCAATTCAACCTCTACCCTCCTATTAATATCAACAGCGCAATTTGCCAGTTTGCCCAATTACTGATAGCATTTGCAGGTTAGCCAGTTTGCAAAAAATTTTAATTTTTCAGAATTTTCATTGCTTAATATAACGTATTGAAAATATTTAAATAATTAAAATTTTTTCGAATTTGACTCTTGGAATTTTCGTTTATAAGCCGTATTTGTTCACAAACGAAAATATCGGGGTACTACTCCGTCATTGAAAAACACTCAACACAAGGATAGATATTATGTCCACCCAATTACACGATGTTGACCCAATTGAAACCAAAGAATGGTTAGACGCGTTAAGCTCTGTTTTAGAATACGAAGGCAGCGAACGTGCCCAATACCTGCTGGAAAGTTTGGTCAAATACAGCCGTGACAAAGGCATTCGCATGCCTCACGGCACCACTACTCCATATTTGAATACTGTTTCCGTTGAAAACGAAAAAGGCATTCCCGGCGACCAAAACATCGAGCACCGCATTCGTGCTTTCGTACGTTGGAATGCCGCGGCCATCGTATTGCGCGCAGGTAAAAAAGATTTGGAATTGGGTGGACACATTGCATCTTTCCAATCTGCTGCGACCATGTACGAAGTCGGCTTCAACCACTTCTGGAAAGCCAAAGGCGAAGGCGAAGAAGGCGATTTGGTATTCTTCCAAGGTCATGCCGCCCCCGGCATTTATGCACGTGCTTTCGTTGAAGGCCGTCTGACTGAAGACCAATTGAACAACTTCCGTCAAGAAGTTGCCGGTCATGGTCTGCCTTCCTATCCTCACCCTCACCTGTTGCCTGACTTCTGGCAATTCCCAACCGTATCTATGGGTCTTGGCCCATTGATGGCGATTTACCAAGCCCGTTTCCTGAAATACTTGGAATCTCGCGGTCTGGCTAAAACCAAAGGCCGTAAAGTATGGGTATTCTGCGGTGACGGTGAGATGGACGAGCCAGAAAGCCAAGGTGCTATTGCCCTGGCTTCACGCGAAGGCTTGGACAACTTGGTATTCGTCATCAACTGTAACCTGCAACGTTTGGACGGCCCAGTACGCGGTAACGGCAAAATCATTCAAGAGCTGGAAGGCAACTTTGCCGGCGCCGGCTGGAATGTTGTGAAAGTCATCTGGGGTCGTCGTTGGGACCGCCTCTTGGCAAAAGACAAAGATGGCATTCTGCGCAAACGCATGGAAGAATGCTTGGACGGTGACTACCAAACTTACAAATCCAAAGACGGCGCATACGTCCGTGAACACTTCTTCAATACCCCTGAACTGAAAGCATTGGTTGCCGATATGACCGATGATGAAATTTGGGCATTGAACCGCGGCGGCCACGACCCTCAAAAAGTGTACAACGCTTACGACCGCGCAGTGAACCACGCTGACGGCAAACCTACTGTCATTTTGGCTAAAACCATTAAAGGTTACGGCATGGGTGCATCCGGCGAAGGCCAAAACGTTGCCCACCAAGCCAAAAAAATGGACAAAGCTTCTCTGAAACAATTCCGTGACCGCTTTGACATTCCTGTTACCGACGAGCAAATCGACAGCGGCGACCTGCCTTACCTGACTTTTGCTCCCGACAGCGAAGAATACAAATACCTGCATGCACGCCGTGAAGCTTTGGGTGGCTACCTGCCTCAACGCAAACCTACCCAAGAAGTTCTGGAAGTGCCTGAACTGTCAGCATTTGAGACTCAACTGAAATCCAGCGGCGACCGTGAATTCTCAACCACCATGGCTTTCGTCCGCATCCTGTCTACTTTGCTGAAAGACAAAAAAATCGGCAAACGCGTGGTGCCTATCGTTCCTGATGAAAGCCGTACGTTCGGTATGGAAGGTATGTTCCGCCAATACGGTATTTGGAACCCTAAAGGCCAACAATACACTCCTCAAGATAAAGACCAACTGATGTTCTATAAAGAATCTGTTGACGGTCAAATCTTACAAGAAGGTATTAACGAACCAGGCGCCATGGCTGACTGGATTGCTGCTGCGACCAGCTACGCAAACAACGACTTTGCCATGATTCCTTTCTACATCTACTACTCTATGTTCGGTTTCCAACGCGTTGGCGACTTGGCATGGGCAGCAGGCGATATGCATGCACGCGGTTTCCTGTTGGGTGGTACAGCCGGCCGTACAACACTGAATGGCGAAGGTTTGCAACACGAAGACGGCCACAGCCACATTCAAGCAGACTTGATTCCAAACTGTGTAACTTACGATCCGACATTCCAATATGAAGTAGCCGTTATCGTACACGATGGCTTGCGCCGTATGTATGTTAACCACGAAGACGTGTTCTACTACATCACCCTGATGAATGAAAACTACACCCATCCGGACATGCCTGAAGGCGTAGAACAAGACATCCTGAAAGGTATGTACTTGCTTAAAGCCGGCGGCAAAGGCGATAAAAAAGTCCAATTGATGGGTTCCGGTACCATCCTGCAAGAAGTGATTGCCGGTGCCGAATTGCTGAAAGCCGACTTCGGCGTAGAAGCAGACATCTGGTCTTGCCCATCATTCAACCAGCTGCACCGCGATGCCATCGAAGTGGAACGCTTCAATCGTCTGAACCCATTGGAAACTGCAAAAGTACCGTTTGTTACTTCTCAACTGCAAGGTCATGACGGTCCGGTTATTGCCGCTACTGACTACATCCGCAGCTATGCTGACCGTATCCGCGCCTACATCCCTAACGACTACCACGTCTTGGGTACCGATGGCTTTGGTCGCTCCGACAGCCGTGTCAACCTGCGCAGCTTCTTCGAAGTTGACCGCTACAACGTTGCCGTTGCTGCATTGAGCGCCTTGGCCGAACAAGGCAAAGTCAGCAAAGAAACCGTTCAACAAGCCATTGAAAAATATGGCATCAAAGCCGATGCAGCTCCTAGCTGGAAACGCTAATTGATGTTTCAGACGGCCTGTTTGCTTCATGCCGACATTAGGCCGTCTGAAAACCAAATGCTTGAATGGTTTGAACAGACAAACTGTACCGATGCCGTGTGAAACAGTTTTCAGACGGCATCAAACTGAAAATATTAAAGGAACTCAAATGAGTATCGTAGAAATCAAAGTCCCTGATATCGGCGGTCATGAAAACGTCGACATCATCGCTGTAGAAGTTAAAGCAGGCGACACCATTGCCGTAGACGACACCCTGATTACTTTAGAAACCGACAAAGCCACTATGGACGTACCTGCCGATGCAGCAGGTGTAGTAAAAGAAGTGAAAGTTAAAGTCGGTGATAAAATTTCCGAAGGCGGCGTAATTCTGACCGTTGAAACCGGTGCCGCCGCTGCCGATGCAGCCCCGGCTCCTGCAGCTGAAGCTCCTGTGACTCCGGCTGCCGCTCCTGCTGCAGCCCCTGCAGGCGGTGCAACTGTAAAAGTTGTTGTACCGGATATTGGCGGTCATACAGATGTAGACATTATTGCCGTTGAAATCAAAGTTGGCGACACTGTTGCCGTTGACGACACTCTGATTACTCTGGAAACCGACAAAGCCACTATGGACGTACCATGTACAGAAGCCGGTGTGGTTAAAGCCGTATTTGTAAAAGTTGGCGACAAAGTATCTGAAGGTTCTGCCATTATCGAAGTAGAAACTGCCGGTTCTGCCGCAGCTGCTCCTGCCACTCAAGCTGCCGCACCTGCCCCGGCTGCTGCTCCGGCTCCGGCTGCCGCTCCAGCACCAGCCGCTGCGCCTGCTCCGGCTGCACCTGCAGCTGCCAAAATTGACGAAGCTGCTTTTGCCAAAGCACATGCCGGTCCTTCCGCACGCAAACTGGCACGCGAATTGGGCGTAGATCTGGGTCAAGTCAAAGGTACCGGTCTGAAAGGCCGTATCATGGGCGAAGACGTTAAAGCCTTCGTTAAATCCGTTATGCAAAGCGGTGCTGGCAAACCTGCCACTGCCTCTTTGGGCGGCGGTCTGGACTTGTTGCCATGGCCTAAAGTCGACTTCTCCAAATTCGGCAGCGTCGAAGTTAAAGAGTTGTCTCGCATTAAGAAAATTTCCGGTCAAAACCTGTCCCGCAACTGGGTTGTGATTCCTCACGTTACCGTACACGAAGAAGCGGACATGACCGAATTGGAAGAATTCCGCAAACAGCTGAACAAAGAATGGGAACGCGAAGGCGTGAAACTGTCTCCGTTAGCGTTCATCATTAAAGCCTCTGTTTCTGCGCTGAAAGCCTTCCCTGAATTCAACGCCTCTCTGGACGGCGACAATCTGGTGCTGAAAAACTACTTCAACATCGGTTTCGCTGCCGACACGCCAAACGGCTTGGTTGTTCCAGTGATCAAAGACGTGGATCAAAAAGGCTTGAAACAAATCAGCCAAGAACTGACCGAATTGTCTAAAAAAGCCCGCGAAGGCAAGCTCAAACCGCAAGAAATGCAAGGCGCATGCTTTACCATTTCCAGCTTGGGCGGTATCGGCGGCACAGGCTTCACTCCGATCGTGAATGCTCCTGAAGTTGCCATCTTGGGCGTGTGCAAATCCCAAATCAAACCGGTTTGGAACGGCAAAGAATTTGCTCCTCGCCTGATGTGCCCATTGAGCCTGTCCTTCGACCACCGCGTCATCGACGGTGCCGCCGGTATGCGCTTTACCGTATTCCTGGCTAACCTGTTGAAAGACTTCCGCCGCATTACTCTGTAATCCAAGCATTTTCAGACGGCCTTTTTACTCAGGCCGTCTGAAAAAGGAAGTCCGAACATCATTCAGAAAGATTAGACATGAGCTTAGTTGAATTAAAAGTGCCCGACATTGGCGGTCACGAAAATGTAGATATTATTGCGGTTGAAGTAAATGTAGGCGACACCATTGCCGTGGACGATACCCTGATTACTTTGGAAACCGATAAAGCGACTATGGACGTACCTGCCGAAGTTGCAGGTGTTGTTAAAGAAGTTAAAGTTAAAGTCGGCGATAAAATCTCCGAAGGCGGCTTGATTGCAGTCGTTGAAGCCGAAGGTGCGGCTGCCGCTCCTAAAGCCGAAGCACCAGCTGCTCCTGCACAAGAAGCCCCTAAAGCTGCTGCTCCTCAAGCTGCACAATTTGGCGGTTCTGCCGATGCCGAATACGATGTGGTCGTATTGGGTGGCGGCCCCGGCGGTTATTCCGCTGCATTTGCCGCAGCCGATGAAGGCTTGAAAGTTGCCATCGTCGAGCGTTACAAAACTTTGGGCGGCGTTTGCTTGAATGTCGGCTGTATCCCTTCCAAAGCCTTGTTGCACAACGCTGCCGTAATCGATGAAGTACGTCACTTGGCTGCGAACGGTATCAAATACCCAGAACCAGAACTCGACATCGACATGCTGCGCGCTTACAAAGACGGCGTGGTTTCCCGCCTGACTACCGGCTTGGCAGGTATGGCCAAAGGCCGTAAAGTAGACGTTATCCAAGGCGACGGTCAATTCTTGGATCCTCACCACTTGGAAGTGTCGCTGACCACCGGCGACGTGTACGAGCAAGCGACTCCTACCGGCGAGAAAAAAATCGTTGCCTTTAAAAACTGTATCATTGCAGCAGGTAGCCGCGTAACCAAACTGCCTTTCATTCCTGAAGATCCACGCATCATCGATTCCAGCGGTGCTTTGGCCCTGAAAGAAGTACCGGGCAAACTGCTGATCATCGGCGGCGGTATCATCGGCCTCGAAATGGGTACAGTTTACAGTACGCTGGGTTCACGCCTCGACGTCGTTGAAATGATGGACGGCCTGATGCAAGGCGCAGACCGCGACTTGGTGAAAGTATGGCAAAAACAAAACGAATACCGTTTTGACAACATCATGATCAACACCAAAACCGTTGCTGTCGAGCCTAAAGAAGACGGCGTTTACGTTACCTTCGAAGGTGCAAATGCACCTAAAGAACCACAACGTTACGATGCCGTACTGGTGGCTGCCGGTCGTGCGCCTAACGGCAAACTCATCAGCGCTGAAAAAGCCGGTGTTGCCGTAACTGACCGCGGCTTCATCGAAGTGGACAAACAAATGCGCACCAACGTGCCGCACATCTACGCCATCGGCGACATCGTCGGTCAACCGATGTTGGCGCATAAAGCCGTTCACGAAGGCCACGTTGCCGCTGAAAACTGTGCCGGCCACAAAGCCTACTTCGACGCGCGCGTTATTCCGGGCGTAGCCTACACTTCTCCTGAAGTGGCATGGGTGGGCGAAACCGAATTGTCTGCCAAAGCCTCCGGCCGCAAAATCACCAAAGCTAACTTCCCATGGGCTGCTTCCGGCCGTGCGATTGCCAACGGTTGCGACAATGGTTTCACTAAGCTGATTTTTGATGCTGAAACCGGCCGCATCATCGGCGGCGGTATCGTTGGTCCTAACGGCGGCGATATGATCGGCGAAGTTTGCTTGGCTATCGAAATGGGCTGCGATGCAACCGACATCGGCAAAACCATCCACCCACACCCAACCTTGGGCGAATCCATCGGTATGGCTGCGGAAGTGGCATTGGGTGTATGTACCGACCTGCCGGCTCAGAAAAAGAAATAAGTTCACTCAAATAAAGTTTGAACGAACTTAATGGAACAAAGGCCGTCTGAATGTTTCAGACGGCCTTTTCTCAAATAAGGAGAATTAATATGAAAAAAATCGAAGCCATTATCAAACCTTTCAAACTCGATGATGTGCGCGAAGTCTTGACCGAAATCGGCATTACCGGCATGACTGTCAGCGAAGTTAAAGGCTTCGGCCGCCAAAAAGGCCACACGGAAATTTATCGCGGCGCAGAATACGCGGTTGATTTCCTGCCCAAAGTAAAAATCGAATTGGTATTGGCTGACGACAAAGTCGATCAGGCTGTTGATGCCATTTTGGAAACCGCACATTCCGGCAAAATCGGTGACGGTAAAATCTTCATTTATCCGGTTGAAGAAGCCATCCGTATCCGAACCGGCGAACGTTCGGATGCTGCGCTTTAATAGAAATCACAAGATACAGAATACAAATGCCGTCTGGAAAAAGCCATGTCTTGTTTTAATCAGGGCTTATTTTTCAGACAGCATTATTGAATACCCTCCCATTTTCTAAAATCTATCCAAGTAACCCTATTACCGAAAACCTCACGCTATCAAGCATTGAGGAGTTCGAGGCAATGCTTCATCTGACCTTCGTGAACGACTTTACCGTATCAAATAACTCTTTTCAAAGTAAGACTTACCCAATCAAAACCTCAACGCCCTCCCTTTAAAATCAAATCCCTCGTATTTTTTTCCTATTCTTATTGTTGTCTAACTTTTCAGACGACCCCTTTATCCAAACTCCGTTATAATGACGGCTTTACAATTAATTTATCCAAAGACAGTCTTATCATGAAACACATCCACATTATCGGTATCGGCGGCACATTTATGGGCGGCGTAGCGGCTATTGCCAAAGAAGCAGGTTTTAAAGTCAGCGGTTGCGACGCCAAAATGTATCCGCCGATGAGTACCCAGCTCGAAGCCTTGGGCATTGACGTACACGAAGGCTTTGATGCCGCGCAGTTGGACGAATTTAAAGCCGATATTTATGTTATCGGTAATGTTGCCAAACGCGGCATGGATGTGATTGAAGCCATTTTGAACAAAGGCCTGCCTTATACTTCCGGCCCGCAATGGCTGGCTGAAAACGTATTGCACCGGCACTGGGTACTCGGTGTAGCCGGAACACACGGCAAAACGACCACAGCCTCCATGCTGGCATGGGTCTTGGAATATGCCGGCCTTGCGCCGGGCTTCCTCATCGGCGGCGTACCGGAAAACTTCAGCGTTTCCGCCCGCCTGCCGCAAACGCCGCGCCAAGATCCTAACTCAAAATCCCCATTCTTCGTTATCGAAGCCGACGAATACGACACCGCCTTTTTTGACAAACGCTCCAAATTTGTACACTACCGTCCGCGTACTGCCATTTTGAACAATCTGGAATTCGACCACGCCGACATTTTTGCCGATTTGGGCGCCATTCAAACCCAATTCCATCATTTGGTACGCACCGTGCCGTCTGAAGGCCTTATCGTCTGCAACGGACAACAACAAAGCCTGCAAGACACTTTGGACAAAGGCTGCTGGACGCCGGTGGAAAAATTCGGTACCGAACAAGGCTGGCAGGTTGGTACCGTCCATGCCGACGGCTCGTTTGACATATGCCATCATGGCGAAACGGTCGGACACGTCGCTTGGGAACTGATGGGCGAACACAACCGCATGAACGCCCTCGCCGTTATCGCTGCCGCGCGTCATGCCGGCGTCGATATTCAGACCGCCTGCGAAGCCTTGAGCGCGTTTAAAAACGTCAAACGCCGCATGGAAATCAAAGGCACGGTGAACGGCATCACCGTTTACGACGATTTCGCCCACCACCCGACCGCCATCGAAACCACCATCGAAGGCCTGCGCCAGCGCGTCGGCAACGCCCGCATCCTCGCCGTCCTCGAGCCGCGCTCCAACACCATGAAACTCGGCACCATGAAAGCCGCCCTGCCCGCAAGCCTCAAAGGTGCCGACCAAGTGTTCTGCTACGCCGGCGGCGTGGACTGGGACGTTGCCGAAGCCCTCGCGCCTTTGGGTGGCAAGCTGCACGTCGGCAAAGACTTCGATGCCTTTGTTGCCGAAATCGTGAAAAATGCCGAGGCAGGCGACCATATTTTAGTCATGAGCAACGGCGGCTTCGGCGGAATACACGGAAAGCTGTTGGAAGCATTGAAATAAGCCTTCTCCAATAACCAAGGCCGTCTGAAACAGTTTCAGACGGCCTTTTACTTATCTAACCCTCTTTATTTAACCGCAACCACCGCATTTGCCGCAGCCACTGCTGCAGTCGCGTTTTTTCGGTTTGAACACGAATTTTCGCAAGAGGAAGAATACGCAGGCGAGCATAATCAAGCCGACGATAATATATTGAGTCATGACGATAGTATCCTTGAAGAAAGTTGGTAAACCACAAATGCGGCAAAATAAGCCATCAGGAACAAATAGCCTGTAATCATAAGCATATTTTTCGTGGATTTGGTTTCGCGTCTAATCACGGTCAAAGTCGCGGCACACATCGGAGCATACACATACCAAGCCAAGAAGGCAAAGGCGGTCGGCAAGCCCCAGTTGTTGTGTATGATGGGAATTAATGCGTTTTGTACGGCATCTTCAGACGACGCGCTGACGGCATAAACGGTACCCAATGCGGCAACGACCACTTCGCGCGCGGCAATACCCGGAATCATGGCGATACACATTTCCCAAGTAAAACCCAAAGGTGCAAAAAACGGCTGAATAGCATGACCAAGCGTACCTGCCAAGCTGTAATCGATGGCGGCACCGGTTGCGCCTTCAGGCGGTTGCGGCCAGCTTACCAAGCCCCACAGAACCACGGCCAACGCAAAAATGATGGTACCCGCGCGTTTCAGGAAGGCTTTTACCCTATCCCACAAGCTGGTCATGATGTGTTTGAAGTTAGGCGTACGGAAAGTCGGCAATTCCATCAAAAGTGGGAATTGTTGCACATTGCCTTTCATCCGCGCCAAGCGTTTCATGATATACGCTGCCAATGCGGCCGACAGAATGCCTACGATATAAAGAATAAACAATGTCAGGCCTTGCAGGTTGAAAATCCCACCCACTGTACGGTCAGGAATAACAGCGGCGATAATCAGCGCATACACCGGCAAACGTGCGGAACAAGTCAGCAACGGCGCAACCGCGATGGTAACAAGGCGTTCGCGCGGGTCGTTAATGGTACGCGCCGACATCACGGCAGGAACGGCACAGGCAAAGCTGGACAAAAGGGGAATAAACGAACGGCCGGACAAACCGCTTTTTGCCATGATGTTATCCAGCAGGAAGGCTGCACGCGGCAGATAGCCTGAGTCTTCCAATAGCAGGATAAAGGCAAACAAAATCGTAATCTGAGGCAGGAACACCAACACGCTGCCCAAACCGGCAATGACGCCGTTGACCAGCAAATCGTTGAGGATGCCCGGCTCCATGTTGGCGCCTATCCATTCGCCCAGCGCGGTAAAGCCACCTTCGATGGCGTCCATAATCGGCGCCGCCCATGTGTAAACCGCTTGGAACACCATAAACAGGATGACCAGCAGCATAATCATGCCCCAGACGGGGTGCAGCACGATGTCGTCGAGTTTTTTGTGCCATGCGGGCAGCGTCATCTGGGTGCGTACCACTTGTGCCAAAATCGATTCGACTTCTTGATAAAGTTTGTCGCTATCCAGCGCATCGAGCGTGCGTTCGGCAGAGGCGGGGTTTGCGGGGAAAGAGCGTTTGCGCGGCAGCTTCGCCACGACTTCGCGTACAGCCTGTACACCCGACGCGCTCACTGCAACTGTTTCCAAAACAGGTGCATCCAACAACTCGCTCAGTTTGGCCGCGTCGATATTCAAGCCCCTTTTGCGGGCCACGTCGCTCAAATTCAGCGACACCACCATAGGCAGTCCCAGCGTTTTCAGTTCCAAAATCATGCGCAGGGTCATACGCAGGTTGGTCGCGTCGGCAACGGCAATAATGGCATCGGGCGGAATGCCCATCTTGCCTACCATTACATCTTTCGCCACCGCTTCGTCGGGGCTGGTCGTGCGTAGGCTGTATGTGCCCGGCAGGTCGATAATGCGGACGGCCTCGTCGTCGAGGAAGGCGCCCTCGCGCTTATCGACAGTTACGCCCGGATAATTGGCAACCTTGGCATGTGAGCCGGTCAAACCGTTGAACAAAACGGTTTTGCCGCAGTTTGGCGCGCCAATCAAGGCAAAATAGCTTAGTTCCATCATTTTTCCTTATTCTTTCAGACGGCCTTAAACGGCCTCAACGATACGACACATAATCTTCCCGGCCTCTTCCGAACGCAGGGAAAATTGGGATTGGTTACCCAAGCGTACTGCAAACGGTCCTCTTCCAAAACCGCCGACTGCAATCACTTGCAACGGCATTCCGCTGGAAAAACCCAAATCTGCAAGACGACGGGTTACCAAGGTATCCAAATCACCAAAAACAGGATTGGGAGCAATGGAATCAATATGTACGACTGCGCCTTTTTTCAGGCGCGACAAAGGAACAGCAGACATAAGTCTCTCTTTTCTTTTTGTTTTAAAAATAGATTATTGAAAAAACGTGAGAAGTATGATGAATGTGTAGCACATTTGAAAGATTGTTTACGAATGGCTATTTGCCCCTTCTTTCGATAAGTGCGGTTTGTTTTGAATACTGTTATTGTTTCCCTTAATGATAAGGTATATCAATATAAAAATCAAATGTAACAAGATAAACTAAAAAGGCTAAAATCCTTTTATCATTAGGATTTCAGCCTTTTTATGCACTCAACAAACTAAAGGCCGTCTGAAAGGTTTCAGACGGCCTTCAAAATAAAAAACCGAATCAAATCGGTTTTTTATTCCCATTCAGGGAAAGACTCTAAATTACAGAGCGTCTTTCAATGCTTTACCGGCACGGAATTTAGGAGTTTTAGCAGCAGCAATAGTCAAAGGCTCGCCAGTTTTTGGGTTGCGGCCTTGACGTTCGGCGCGTTCGCCGACGTAGAAAGTACCGAAACCGACCAGAGTAACAGTGTCGCCGTTTTTCAATGCGTTGGTTACGGCATTAGTAGTAGCATCCAAAGCTTTTTGCGCAGCAGATTTGGAAATGCCGGCTTCTTGAGCAATTGCTTCGATCAATTCAGACTTGTTCACAATTAGTCCCTTCCTATCGTAAAAAATGATGAAATGCCCGAATACTCGGGGCTTAAGCACTTTTAAAGCACATACGCACTTTATAGCAATTCTGAAATTATCATGTCAAGTAAAAGATGTGGAATTGCCCTATTTTTGTGGCATTCAGGGCAAAACCACATTTTTTGCAACATCAGACGACCAACTTAATGCTTGGTTGCCTTTGTTCTTGACTTCGTCTTAGAAGTTTGCGGGGTCTCGGCAACTGCCAATTCAGCCGCCCATTGCTCAGGCTGAGCTTCCAAACCCAAAGCCAACACTTCATCAATCCATTTGACCGGATGAATAGTCAGACCGGTTTTGACATTTTCAGGGATTTCTTCCAAATCTTTGACGTTGTCTTTTGGAATCAATACATGCTTGATACCGCCGCGCAAAGCAGCCAGCAGTTTTTCTTTCAAACCGCCAATCGGCAAGACTTCGCCACGCAAAGTGATTTCGCCGGTCATCGCCACGTCTGCACGCACCGGAATTTTGGTGAAGGCAGAAACCATCGCCAAAGTCATGGCGATACCTGCGCTCGGACCGTCTTTCGGCGTCGCACCTTCAGGTACATGGACGTGAATGTCTTTCTTCTCATAAAAATCAGGAGCCAGACCCACTGATTCAGCACGAGAACGGACAACCGACCATGCGGCCGATACCGATTCTTTCATGACATCGCCCAGTTGGCCGGTACATTGAATCGTACCTTTGCCCGGCAAAGCTACTGCCTCAACAGTCAACAACTCGCCACCGACTTCGGTCCAAGCCAAACCGGTTACCTGACCGATGCGGTTTTCGCTTTCGGCCACACCATAGTCGAAACGGCGCACGCCCAGATAGTCATGCAGATTTTTCTCAGTAACTTTAATTGCTTTAGGCTTGGCCTTGCTTACTGTTTTGGATTTGGACGCTTTTTTCTTGTCCTCATTCAAAGTAACCCGCATCACCACTTTACGGCAGATTTTGGCAATTTCTCGATCCAACGAGCGGACGCCGGCCTCGCGGGTGTAGTAACGGATAATATCGCGCACTGCACTTTCATCAACCACCAACTCGCCCTCTTTCACACCATTGCGCTTCATTTGTTTCGGCACAAGGTATTGCATGGCGATATTGATTTTTTCATCTTCCGTATAACCGGACAGACGGATGATTTCCATACGATCAAGCAGCGGAGTCGGGATATTCAAGCTGTTTGAAGTGGCAATAAACATCACATCGCTCAAATCATAATCGACTTCGGCATAGTGGTCGGCAAACTTGTTGTTTTGCTCAGGATCCAGCACCTCAAGCAATGCACTGGCCGGATCACCGCGGAAATCGCTGCCCATCTTGTCGATTTCATCAAGAAGGAACAATGGATTTTTCACCCCTGCTTTTGCCATGTTTTGCAGGATTTTGCCCGGCATAGAGCCGATATAGGTGCGGCGGTGGCCGCGGATTTCGCTTTCATCACGCACACCGCCTAATGCCATACGCACATATTGACGGCCTGTGGCTTTGGCAATTGATTCGCCCAAGGAAGTTTTACCGACCCCCGGAGGGCCGACCAAACACAAAATCGGGCCTTTGAGCTTATCCATACGTTTTTGAACGGCCAAATATTCCAAAATACGTTCTTTGACTTTTTCCAAACCATAGTGGTCGGCATTCAAAATCAAATCAGCCTTGGCAATATCTTTGCTGACACGGGATTTTTTCTTCCACGGCAGCTCAAGCAAAGTATCGATATAGTTGCGCACGACGGTAGATTCCGCAGACATTGGCGGCATCATTTTCAGTTTTTTCAATTCAGACAGACATTTTTCTTCAGCCTCTTTGCTCATGCCTGCTTCTTTGATTTTGTTTTCCAGCGCATCCAGCTCGCCGCGCTCGTCTTCTTCGCCCAACTCTTTCTGAATCGCTTTTACTTGCTCATTCAAGTAATACTCACGTTGGGATTTTTCCATTTGACGTTTTACACGGCCACGAATGCGCTTCTCGACCTGCATGATGTCGAGTTCGGCTTCCAACTGAGCCAGCAGAAATTCCAAACGCTCAACAATGCCGGCAGTCTCCAGCACATATTGACGCTGCTCTAATTTCAGCTGTAAATGCGCGGCAATAGTATCGGCAAGACGGCTGTTGTCATCGATACTGCTGATGGTGCTGATGACTTCGGCAGGGATTTTTTTGTTCAATTTCGCATATTGCTCAAATTGAGTCAGCAAGGTACGGCGCAAGGCTTCAATTTCAGGATTGTCCTTGTCGCTGTTTTCATCAATCGCCTCAACATGGGATAAAAACAGTCCGCCTGTTTCGTCAACCGTCAATGCGCGCGCACGACGGATACCTTCTACCAACACTTTAACGGTGCCGTCAGGCAGCTTCAAAACCTGCAAAACTTGGGCAACCGTACCAGTTTGGTGCAAATCTTCGGCTTTAGGGTCTTCTGTATTAGGGTCAAGCTGGGCCAACAGGAAAACCGGATCATCATTGGCCATTGCCGCCTCAAGGGCTGCAATCGATTTAGGACGACCGACGAACAGCGGCAATACCATATGCGGATACACCACTACATCGCGTAAAGGCAAAGTAGCCAGCGCACTGTATTCCTCGAAATATTTGTCTTTTGTCGGCATAGTTAATAATCTCAATCATTGTTAAATCAGAATGTAGCTCAAAATTGGGCTGAAGCGCTCCATTTCAAGACTTGAAAACAGCTTATCCGCACCTATTTTCAAAAACATCATTTTTAATAGCCCGATATGGACGTTTACGATAAAATATATCGGATTTTGGGCCGTCTGAAAACTTTTCAGACGGCCCTGGCTAACCAAACAAGGTAGTAAACCATGACAGACTCAACCGAAAAAAAATCATTAATTGAATTCCCTTGCACCTTCCCTGTAAAAGTCATGGGCGCGGTTCATCCGGAATTTGAATCCGCCATCTTGGAAACCGTGCGCAAACATGCTCCCGATACCGAGCCGCACCACATCACTACGCGCCCAAGCAGCAAAGGCAACTATACCGGCGCGACTGTCCATGTAAATGTTGAAAATCAAGAGCAGTTGGACAATATCTACCGCGACCTGACTTCCCACGAATTGGTTAAAGTGGTGTTGTAATGAAAATCGTGCACAAAGGCTTGGTCGATTACCTGCCGACTTTCGAAGCCATGAAGGCATTCAATGCCTCGCGTGACGAAAATACCGAAGACGAATTATGGGTGGTCGAACATCCGCCCGTATTTACCCAAGGCTTGGCCGGTAAGCCCGAACACCTCCTCATCCGCGACGATATACCCGTTGTCCAAATTGACAGAGGCGGTCAAATTACTTATCACGGTCCCGGCCAATTGGTCGTCTATACGATGATCAATTTCAAACGCCGTAAGACCAGTGTGCGCCATATCGTTTCCGCACTTGAAAACAGCATCATCGCCACCTTGGCAGAATACGGCATTGAAGCAGCCGCCGATCCCAAACGTCCCGGCGTTTATGTCGGCGAGCGTAAAATTGCTTCCCTCGGCCTGCGTATCAAAGACGGCTCCGTTTACCACGGTTTGGCGCTCAACGTGAGCATGGATTTAAGTCCGTTTACCCACATCAATCCCTGCGGTTATGCCGGTATGGAAATGACCCAAATTGCCGACTACGTCTCTCCGGCACCCAGTTTGGCAGAAGTTGCAGACAAGCTGACCAAGCATTTACAAAAAGAGCTGGCATAAGGCCGTCTGAAAAAATCCAGTCACACTGCCATCTTTTAACCGCCCTCTGAACTTTTACCCATAAACTTTTAGGTACAAATCCTCCTATAAGCTTTTCAGACGGCCTTTATAACGACAGAAAGAACACATCACCATGAGTGAAGAAGTAAAAAACGACCCCAAACGCGGCATCAAACTGAAAGGTGCAGACAAAACTGCACGCATTCCGATTAAAGTGGTTCCATTGGAACAAAAATTGAAAAAGCCCGAATGGATCCGCGCCAAATTGCCGGGCAAGAAATTCTTTGAAATCAAAAACATTCTTCGCGAACAAAAAATGCATACCGTGTGCGAAGAAGCATCTTGTCCCAATATCAGCGAATGCTTTACCAAGGGTACGGCCACATTCATGATTATGGGCGATATTTGTACCCGCCGCTGCCCATTCTGCGACGTTGGCCACGGCCGCCCGAATATGCTGGATCCTGATGAGCCTAAGCACTTGGCCGAATCCGTCAAAGCCATGAACCTGCGCTATGTCGTCATTACATCTGTCGACCGAGACGACTTACGCGATGGCGGCGCACAACACTTCGCCGACTGCATCAAAGCCATCCGCGAAACCAGCCCGAATACCAAAATCGAAATCCTCGTTCCCGACTTCCGCGGCCGCTTGGACATCGCATTGAAAATCTTGGCAGAAACACCGCCTGACGTGATGAACCACAACTTGGAAACCCATCCGCGCCTGTATAAAAAAGCCCGTCCGGGTGCCAACTACCAGCACTCCCTCGACCTTCTGCGCCGCTACAAAGAAATGATGCCACATATCCCGACCAAATCCGGCATTATGGTCGGCCTGGGCGAAACAGACGAG
The DNA here is from genome assembly GCF_051963335.1 of Neisseria sp. P0004.S004. Lineage (NCBI taxonomy): Bacteria > Pseudomonadati > Pseudomonadota > Betaproteobacteria > Neisseriales > Neisseriaceae > Neisseria > Neisseria sp. P0004.S004. Next base: position 24,722 of record NZ_JBQCUK010000006.1, on the reverse strand, counting down.
GACGTGCGCGAAATCATGCACGATATGCGTGCCAACAATATCGAGATGATTACCATCGGCCAATATCTGCAACCTTCAGACGGCCACTTACCCGTCTTGCGCTATGTAACGCCTGACCAATTCAAAGTTTTTGAAAAAGAAGCATACGAATTGGGCTTTACCAATGCCGCCATCGGCGCAATGGTTCGTTCCAGCTACCACGCTGACGAACAAGCAGCAGAAGCTTTGCGTGAAACCCACGGCGGGTGTAGCCATCACTAAGATATAAATAGCTAATGCCTTTACAACACAGCCTTTTCCTATCAAGAGTCGGGACTCAAACAAAGTTTTTTGGCTATTGATGGAAAAGGCTGTTTTATATTCGAATATAAATGATGAAAAAACTCTCCTTATCAGTATCTAGCTTACTATAATTAATTCTTTAGCCTTTACAGAGTGCCCCATTGATTTCCTTATTACTGTTCAGGTTCATAATAATCAAATCGTCTAACTTATAAAGCAGCTATACGTTTCTCTACTTATACCCTAGTACAAGTTGTCCATAATTACCTATATACAATAAACAAATGTAACTACAAAACAATCATTTCCCATCCAAGAATTCTTAAAAATACCTTCCCCCAACAATAAAGAAATGTCCAAAATGATTAATATGTTGATTCACTAGTTTATTCGTGTAAAATAAAAAGCCATCTGCACCAGTCTTTGGACTATCCCTCTATTCTAATAGGACAACCTAATGAAACCGATGATCGTATTATTGACTGCAGCCTTGCTTTCAATTTTCAGCATAAGTGCTTGCAGCAATTCGGAGAACAGTATGAGTATTCAACAAGAGACAGAAGCCAAATTTCATTTAAATCCTCAGCCTAAACAAGCATACCGCCTCAAGATTAAAATCAATGATGCCCCAGGCCCCTTAAAACTCATAGGAAAGATGGGCGTTGGCTATAAAGCTGAGGATTGCACATACATCATCAATAAAATTGAAGGTGCTCCCGCCCATCCTGAAAAAAATGTACAGTTTGATATCCATCAAATCAATGAGTTTGAATATGAATCCATTGTATATGCAGATGCTGTTTTAAATGAAGACTACTTTGGCGACGGAGTTTGTCATTGGAACCCAGAAGGATTTGGTTTTTCACTATCAGCAACGGGTAAACCTGAAGAAACCAGATTCAATTTTAGCGATATATTGGAAAAGCTACTGAGTAAAAAAACACTAACGCAATATTTCTCAACACGACCATATCCTTTTTCAAAAAAAGAAGACGGTACTATTTATATTGATAATCCCACTCATTACGGAATAACACCCTCAGAGCTATATAATCCAAATCAAGACAAAGAAAAATTCAGCATCACCGTTTCTTTAGAGGAAATTCGACCATGAGTGAAATTACTAGACAGCAACATGCCGATTTGGCTATAGATGCTTATACCTCACGCTCCGTTACCAAAGGAAACGAAACTATTAAAATCGGAGGTAATGAATATAAAGTAGCTGCTGTATGGAATAATCCGAGAACTGGATATTATGGTGCCGTATATCAAGATGTCCGTACCAATGACTTTATTGCTGCCCATAGAGGAACCGCGATCAGTCTTAAGGATTTGAGTGATGGGTATACAGACTTAAAAATGGTTACCCGGAGTATGAATAATCAATCAGCCGATGCAGAAAAACTAACACGCATGGCTATTTCAAAAGCAGAAGAGTTTCATCGTAATCGCCCATATCTACCCAAACCTTCTGTTACTCATACCGGACATTCACTCGGTGGAACACACGCTCAAATTCAAACATACCGCTTTGGCCATGAAGGAGTGACCTTTAATGCATATGGCGCTGTCCTTATGCATGGTGTACGACAGGGTAACGGTAATGTAACCAATTACGTTAAAGCTGCAGATGCCGTTTCTGCTGCTAATCCGCATTACGGTAAAGTTATCATTCTAGCCGAACAAGACGACCTTGCCCCTTTAAAAAAATCTGGCTATAACAATAAAAGCAATACGTCTGTTTACCATGCGGTGACTGCAGCAGCAAGAGCATTTAAAGCTCACTCATCTGATCATTTTGTGGGTAAAGATTCGATCCTTTCTGAACATAATTACACTCGTGCTCGCCAATTAGCGGAAGCAAATAAATTTATGATTTCAGACTATCGAGGTGATGTAGCTACCTCAAAAACTTTATTTGCTGCAGTCAGTTTTGCGAATGCCAATCTTTACGAAAAAATGAAAATCATGCGTAACATGACAGAAAAATTTGATAGAGATCAGGAAAAGATTAAAGAGCTTATTAATAGTACGCCTACTCCAAAATCTATATTCGATAGTCGGTCAATGCATCTTATGCAAGATAAGGGTAAACATCCTCATAGCGATAAAACTATTTATGCTGATGCAAATAAACTTGATCTTAGCAAACCTTTAGCTTCAAATGCTTCCTCTAAAGAATTCCGTGAATACGGTTTTGCAGCATTATTAGCAGACGACAAAACAATGCAACATTCGCTAGACAGTCTACTTGCTTCCAACATTAATCGAGGTTTACAACAAAATACGGAAAAAATGTTCCAGGAGCAAGAAAATATGAGATTAGCCGAAGAGCAATCAAAATCTTCAGGTATCGTCCGAAGTTAAGGAAAACATATGGATCTAGACCAAAAAATTGATCATCTGACTGATAATATCATTGCTTTAGCTGGACAAACGGAAAAGCGGGCAAAAAATGCTGAACTATTAATTTCACAAGCATTCCAAGAATTGAATACAGCAACTACCGATTTGAACCGCTCAGCAGATACTATTAAGCAAACAGCCGCAGAAGAAGTACATCGTGGTTTAAATCAGTCAGTAGATAAATTTACCGAAAGGATGGAGACAAGTGGAAGATGGTTGCTCGAAAATTCTCGTGAAATTGAAAAACAGCAGCAGCAATCAGCTAAAAATTTAAAATATTTGGTAATAGCATCAATCACTCTATTTTGCCTAACTGCTCTATTATGTTTAGGTACAATAGTTTATTCTATTCAACTGGCTAATACCCAGATAAAACGTATAGAATGGGTTGAGGAAATTAATAAAGCTATTGACAATGGTAAACTGATGCGATGTGGAGAGGATGGAGGTATTTGCACCAAAATAAAAGGCAAGTTAATCCGATTGGATCAATAAGTATTATTACGACCTAGCCAAAAACTGAGAATCAAATACAGGATTTCAGCTATTTTTGTTCCAAATCCCCCTTTATTTCCCCTCTCCTCCCTAAATATCCGATAATTGGCCATTCGGATTACCTTTTAGCTACTTAGTCTGAAAAATCAGTTTGCTGTTTTTTCAGACGGCCTTTATTTAATATGTAAAAACTCTTTAGTTTTCAAAAATGAACCTTAGTCGGACTCTAAAGAAAACTAAGAATTTAACACACTGATATTTATAATGAATTGAGAAAAAAAATGGGATTTATCCTTTTCCTCCTAATGGGTTTATGCTTAGTTGCAGCCGTCATTGCCTTTATCAGACTTGCTATATTCTACTCTAAGAAGCAGCTTGGAAAACAAGTTATTTTCTATGGTGTATTACTATCCATATTCCTACAGACCTTTATTTTTTTGAAATACGTCCGCATAAAAGAATATTGGGCATTTGATCCACTATTTACACAAATGAATTATCTATTTTTTAAACCATTTGTGCTTTCACTAGTTATCGTGCCTCTTGAGTTTGAGAAACTGTCCAAATTAAGCAAAATCGTCCTATCCGGCGTGATATGCGGTGCTGCTTTTTACTACTTGGCACTCCCACCTTTCATGACATTACTGTATTTCATTATTGCTGTGGCTTTGGCTTTTTCAAAAACTCAATATGCTCAATTTTTAAATAAGATTATTCTGATAAGTATCGTATCCTCATTAATACTGTCGTTCGTTACCATGCCGTTGCTTGAAAACGTATTGGAAGCCTTAGGCACCAGACGATATTATTAAAAATAAACCATAAATTTCAAATTGCATAAATTGAAATTCAGTAGCTTAAATCTTAATAAACTCTATTAATAACTATATGTCCGTATCAAGGCCGTCTGAAATATAATGATTGAGCCAATCTTAAGTAATACAAAAAAGCGGCAAAACAGGATAAATACTGTTTGCCGCTTTTTAATTTACTTCTTTATTTTACTTCTTCAACAATTTTGCCGCTTCAATCGCATAGTAAGTCAAAATACCATCGGCGCCGGCGCGTTTGAATGCCAACAGGCTTTCCAAAATAGTTTTTTCACCATCCAACCAGCCGTTTTGAATGGCAGCCTGAAGCATGGCATATTCGCCGGAAACTTGATAAGCATAAGTCGGTACGCCGAACTCATCTTTAACTCGGTGGACGACATCCAAATACGGCAGACCCGGTTTTACCATGACCATATCTGCGCCCTCTTGAATATCCAATGCTACTTCGTGCAAGGCTTCGTTAGTGTTTGCAGGGTCCATTTGGTAGGTTTTCTTGTCTGCCTTACCCAAATTGCCGGAGCTGCCGACAGCATCACGAAACGGGCCGTAGAATGCTGAAGCATATTTTGCCGAATACGCCATAATGCGTGTATGGATGTGTCCGGCATCTTCTAAGGCTTCGCGGATGGCAAGAATACGTCCGTCCATCATGTCTGATGGGGCGACGACTTGTGCACCTGCATCGGCATGACACAAAGCCTGTTTTACCAAAACTTCAATGGTTTCATCGTTGAGGACATAGCCATTTTCATCGGTTAAACCGTCTTGGCCGTGAATGGTATAGGGGTCCAAGGCAACGTCGGTCATAATCCCCAGCTCTGGGAATTTCTCGCGCAGGGTTCGCACTACTGTCGGTACCAAGCCTTCCGGGTTATAAGCCTCCTCCGCAAATTCGGTTTTGTTTTGCGTTACCACGGGAAACAAAGCCAGCATAGGAATACCGAGATTCAGTGCTTCTTCAGCGGTAAACAACAATTTATCCAAACTTTGGCGTTTGACGCCGGGCATAGACGGCACTGCCTCTTCCTGATTCTGACCTTCCAATACAAAAACCGGATAGATTAAATCATCTGCCGTCAAAGTATGCTCGCGCATCAGACGGCGTGAAAAATCGTCTTTACGCATACGGCGCATACGGGTGTTTGAGACATAACGCGGAGGGAAATTCATAACAATTGCCTTTCAATAATGAAGTCTTAAAATCAGTCTTCGACTTGACGTATGGCTTTGACCGAACGTTTGATTTCGCTGAGCGTACCGGTTTTATAACTATTACGTTCCTGCTCGGTCATACCGTTTTGATCCAATTTGGCGATATTTTTCAATGCTTCGGCATATTGGCCGTCTGAAAGTTTTTCCTGTTTGATGTGCCAACGGTTTTTCACTTCGGAAGCCGTCCACAAGCCTACTTTGTTGTAGTAGAACAAAATGCTTGCCGCAAGCGTCTTCATATCGCTGTCGGGTTTGGCACTGCCGATACTGCGGCCGATACGGTTGTTACGTTGATCGACTGCCTGGTCGGCAAGGTAACGGCTGAAGTAGTCGTCTTTACCTTCTCGCAACTCCATATCCGTCAGGCGCGCATTACCTGCTTTTTCAGCAATAATGCTGTCGAATTTAGAAGCAATCGCCGCCTGCCATAATGCTTGGCGTACGGCATTAACCTGTGTTCCCCTGCTGTCGCCGTTTGCTTTGTCATCCAAACCTGTACGCTCGGCAAAGCGTGTGGCATTACTGGTCATATTGATTAAGCCCTCGTCCTCCATCCCGATGACTTGGGCGGCCACGGGATGGTTAAGCGCAAATTGTGCCATTTTACTGCGGCGGCTTTGATCTTCCTGATACGATTGGCAACCGGACAATACCAGCATGCCGAGAACGGCGCATTGAATGTGTTTTTTAATATGTTTCATGATGTAACTATCGATATTATTGTGTGAGTTCAACTGATTGTTTAACATAGAAACGCCCGTAAGAGCAAAATAATTCCCATACGGCCAAATCGGCGCATGAATGGCTATTTTATAATAAAAATAAGGCCGTCTGAAAATTTTCAGACGGCATAAGTATTTTTAACCCACCAAGCTTCGAATTTGCGGCCAATAAAACAAACAGGCTATCGAGCAAATAGCAATACTGATACCGGCTGCATTAATGCTGCTGATTTTTTCTTTAAACATTGCCGCACCAATCAGCGTACCCAAAACAATCACGCCGATGTTCATACCGGCAAACACCAAGGTCGGATTATCCTTCATGATTTGGTGTGCCGAGATATAGGTAACAATATTTAAAAAGTTCAGGCAGCCTAAAATCATGCCGCCCACTATACCCTCTTTGGTCCATTTGCTTCCTTTGGCAAACAGGTAGCCAAACATCAAGATACCGGCCAAACAAAATGCCACCAGCAAATTGCCGGCAAACGCGGTACCGCTCTTTGCCACTTGTTTGAACAAAATATCAATGACGCCATAGCCGCACCAAACACCCAAAAGCAGCATCACTTGCGTGCTGAGACCGCCGGATTTCTTACCGCCATCGCTTTTCCAAAGCAAGAAAAACAATGCCGTAAATGCCAATACCAAACCAATCAGACGGCCTTCGGTCAGTTGTTCATGAAAAAGCGTGAATGAAGCGATAATGGGCAAAAACAGCGATAAGCGTTGTGCCGCGTCCGATTTAACGATACCTGCCGCATCGACGGATTTGCCCATAATGACAAACACGCTTGGCAACAAGATACCCAAAGCCGCAAAGAGCCACCAAGTCGGTAAAAATACCTGCGGATTGCTTAAATCGGGTTTTAACACCAGCATGGTCAAAGTGACGGCAACGATATAGTTCACCGCTACCGCCTGCTCAATATTGATTTTTTGCTTACGCGCCACTTTCAGCAATACGGAAACCAACACGCTGCAAACGATACTTGCCAATAAATATGCCATGCTTTAGAACCATCCTTGAGTAGGAACAGGCTTATCTTCATTCAGTTTAATCAGTCCGACGACTACGCGATAAATGAGCCAAATACCGGTTGCCACCAAAATCAGCCAACCGATTAAGATAAGTATGGTCAACATCCCGAAAAGCATACCCACCAACGATACCCAAAATGTCTTGGTCAAATAGTCAATATGGCTGGCATAAATACTGCCTTGCGCCTCATCGCGTTTGACATATGCCAAAATCACACCGACAACAGGCGCAAACCAGATAAACAGGCCCAACGCATAGGTAATATAGGCGATAAAAACATAGTTTTTCACTTCAGAATTAGACGTATTGACCATATTGGCCTCCGTATTATTGTTCCCTGTATTATGATTTTCCGTATGATTGACCACCGTATTATTGAAGCCGTTGTCTTGGACTTCCTGAGGCTCGTACTGCATCGCCGCATCATAAGCCAGACGTTTTTCCGGATGAGACAATACTTCAAACGCCTGTCCGATGGCTTTGAAACGCTCCGCATCTTTCTGAATATCCGGATTGGCAACCAATTTGCCGTAAGCCTCGCGGATAACGTTAATATCCGCATCCTGAGACACACCCAAGATTTCGTATAAATTTAATTGTTCCATCTTTATTCCTATCCTTTATGCATCCACTGCAACATGAACATCTTGCGGGTTGAGCGTACGCAGGTTTTCAGGCTTCATGCCCACGATAAACCCGCGTTTGCCGCCATTGATAAAAATCTCGTCCAAAGCCCAAATGCTTTCTTCCACATAAACCGGCAACGCGGTTTTCATACCGAACGGCGACGTACCGCCGACCAAATAGCCCGTCCATTTCGCCGCCTGATCCGCCGTTGCCGGCTCGATGTGTTTCAAGCCCAGTTCGCGCGCCAGATTGCGGGTGGAAATATGTTTGTCGCCGTGCATTAACACAACCAAGCCTTTTTTGTGTTCATCCTGCAGGACGATTGTTTTGATGACTTGATGCTCAGGCTTGCCCGCGCACTCGGCAAAACGCGCCGTGCCACCATGTTCTTCATACGCATAAACATAAGGGACAAAATCGATTTTCTTACTGCGTAAAAAGCGCACTGCCTGCGTAACCGGATATTCTGCTTTACTCATGGTTGTTTGCCGCCACCCTGTTCAGACGGCCCCTCTTAAATGTGGAACGTAAACAACTGCAATGTTACCATACCTTCTTTTTGAAATCAGGAGACAACATGGACATCCGCTATCTTGGCACAAGCAAACGCTATTCGGAAGCCGTCGTAGCCAACGGCTTGGTTTTCCTATCCGGCATGGTTCCCGAAAATCCTGAAGCCGATGCCAAAGCGCAAACTGAAAATGTTTTGGCACAAATCGATTCATGGCTCGCCCAATGCCAATCCGACAAGGCCCATATTTTAGAAGCTACCATCTATCTGCCCGATATGAACGACTACGCCGCCATGAACGAAGCCTGGGACGCATGGACAGCCCCCGAGCGCGCTCCGGCCCGCGCCTGCGTGGAAGCAAAACTGGCCTCACCCGACTGGAAGATTGAAATCAAAATTACCGCCCTTCAAATCAAATAAAGCACAAATATCAGGCCCTCTGAAAATGCCGCATTGACCAAACAAGCTCAGTTTTTCAGACGGCCTTTATTCTTTTGCGGTACAATACCGCCCTTAAATTTTTCTATTATTTCAAAGCACAAACAGCCATGTCCAAAAAAACCAAGCAAGAATTAGAAAACAACAAACTCAGCAAACGCCTGCGCCATGCCGTCGGCGATGCCATTAACGATTTCAACATGATCGAGCCGGGCGACAAAATCATGGTCTGCCTCTCCGGCGGCAAAGACAGCTACGCCCTGTTAGACATTCTGCGCCAGCTTCAAGCCAGCGCGCCGATTGATTTCGAGCTGATTGCCGTCAATCTCGACCAAAAGCAGCCGGGTTTCCCCGAAGAAGTATTGCCGACCTATCTCGAAAGCATCGGCGTTCCCTACAAAATCGTTGAAGAAGACACCTACTCCACCGTCAAACGCGTGTTGGACGAAGGCAAAACGACTTGTTCGCTGTGCAGCCGCCTGCGCCGCGGCATCCTCTATCGCACTGCAAAAGAATTGGGCTGCACCAAAATCGCCTTGGGACACCACCGCGATGACATCCTTGCCACCATGTTTCTGAATATGTTCTACGGCGGCAAACTCAAAGCCATGCCGCCCAAACTGGTCAGCGACAACGGCGAACACATCGTCATCCGTCCTCTCGCATATGTCAAAGAGAAGGACTTGATCAAATATGCCGAGCTGAAACAATTCCCAATTATTCCATGCAACCTCTGCGGCTCTCAGCCCAACCTGCAACGCCAAGTCATCGGCGACATGCTGCGCGATTGGGACAAACGCTTCCCCGGCCGTATCGAATCGATGTTCTCCGCGCTGCAAAACGTTGTTCCATCACATTTGGCCGATACCGAGCTCTTCGACTTTGTCGGCTTGGAACGCGGTCAAAACCTGAAACATGGTGGCGACTTGGCGTTTGACAGTGAAAAAATGCCGGAACGTTTCTCCGACGGCAGCGAAGAAGACGAAAGCGAAATCAAAATCGAGCCGCAAAAAGCCGAACGCAAAGTCATCAATATTCTGGCAAATAAACCTAAAACCTGCGGTTTATAATTCCATTTAATTTTCAGACGGCCTTTCGGTAGCTATTTACCGAAAGGCCGTCTGAATATTCATATTTGAAATTTTTCTATTCTTTTTTATCTATTCTTTCCCTGACAAACCGTGCAGCAGCAATCCCAATACGTCTTGCGGCAGCTTTTGCGGCGCGGCGGCATAAAGCGCGGCCAGTTGCGGATGGCGCATCAATATATCCGCCTGTCGGATGAACAGGTCGATGAGTTCCACCGGCAAATCGGGCTGGATCAGGCGGCGTTGTTGCAGGGTGTGGAAGAATCCGCGCATAAAGGCGTATTTTTCTTCGTTCAATTCGTGGAAAAACCGCTCCAGCTCCAAATCGGTGTTCTCTTCAATGTCGCGCAGGAAGGCGGCGGAATAAAGTTCTTCAAACGATTGTTTTTGCAGGGCAAACACAGCCTCGGCGGCTTCGCGCAGGCTGCATTGCCGTGCAAGCAGATTTTCAAATTCGGCACGGACGCGGTTTTTCTGCTCGGTAACAATTTTCTGCAAGAGTGCGTTTTTACCGCTGTAATATTTGTAAAAGGTAACGCGGCTGACGGCGGCCTCGGTACATATGCTGCCTACGGATACGGCGGAAAAGCCGTGTTCGCGGAACAGGCGGCGGGCGGTGTCGATGATGGTTTGTTGTTTGCTGGCAGTCATGACGGTAGTAAGGTTTTGATTTTGTTCATAAAGGAGGTTCATTAAAGTTATCCGCAAGTCGGATACCCATCATATAGTGGATTAACTTTAAACCAGTACGGCGTTGCCTCGCCTTAGCTCAAAGAGAACGATTCTCTAAGGTGATGAAGCACCAAGTGAATCGGTTCCGTACTATCTGTACTGTCTGCGGCTTCGTCGCCTTGTCCTGATTTTTGTTAATCCACTATATTTCCCCACGGCTGCAATGGCAATACGGCGGGGTTTCAGACGGCCTCTTTCCTTGTCCCTCCGCTCCGCCCTACGGATGAGGGCTGTCGGATGCTTGGCAGGCCAAATTCATGAAGATTACAGAATCTTCCTCCTCCAACCTTCTCCTGCCGAATAGGAGAGGGATTTTTTTAGACGATTCACAAGATAAGAGGGGAAGTAAAGTGAATGATAAACACTTGCATTCCTGTTTCTTATTTCTTATACTTTACATTAATAGTTTGTTTTATGTAAATGTGTAAACACAAATATTTGCATACTGACGGAACAATTGGATTGCCTGATGTTCAATCTGCCCCGACGTATGCCGTCTGAAAGGATAAGGAAATGCAGAAACCTACCCTCCGCCGCCTGCCGCTACTGCTTGCCGCCGCCTTTGCTTCCGAATGGATTTATGCCGCCGATGCGGCGCAAGACGCGGAACAAGTGCAGTTGGAAGAAGTCGTCGTCACCGGCGAACGTGCCAACCGCAGCGGCTTTGAAACCGCCACGTCCAACCGCGTTTTCACCACGCCCAACATCGACCGCAGCGGCCACAACCTTTCCGCAACCGACCTACTCAAACAGACCGTGAACACAGTGGACTTGGGCAGCGGAAACGATTTGCCGACCGTGCGCGGCGTGGACGGCTCCGGCCCCGCCGTCGGCGCGGTGGCGTTTTTCGCGGGCACACGGCCGCGCCTGAACCTGTCCATAGACGGCCGCTCTGCCACTTACAACGAATACGCCTTCGGCACGCAGTCGCTGTGGGACATGCAGCAGGTGGAAGTCTTGCGCGGACCGCAAAGCCATGTGCGCGGGCAGAACGCGGTGGCGGGCGCAGTGGTGATGCGCTCCAAAGACCCGACCGACGAATGGGAAGGCACGCTGCGCTTGGGTTTGGGCAACCAGAAAACGCGTAATGTCGCCGGCGTAGTGTCCGGCCCGATTGTGAAAAACAACCTTGCTTTCCGCCTGAGCGCGGAGCGGCAGCAGCGCGAAAGTTACGAGCCATTCGTGTCCTACGAGCCGACCGGCAACCCGCGCCGCGTGGAAAACACCAACGTGCGCTTCAAACTCCTGCTCACGCCCGAAAACCACCCCGATTTTTACAGCCGTCTGACGCTGAACCACATCCGTTCGCGCGCGCCGCAAAACGAAATCATGGGCAACACCGCCAGCCGCCGTTTTTTAAAAGAAAAGCCCGTGTTCGTAACCGGCTCGACATCGGGCATCTGGGACGTATCGTGGCAGCTTAACGACTATCTGAAACTGGAAAACAAACTGGTTTACGGCCGCTACCACAACGAGCGGCTGCACCTGCCGATGACCGTCAGCCCGCAAGGTGTGCCTGCAGAACTCAAAGGCCGCGAACTGCAATGGGAGCCGGTATTGCATTTTTCAAACAAAGGCCGTCTGAAAGGCCTTGCCGGACTGCACTACTTCCGCAGCAAACAAGACGAATGGGTAGATATCCGCAGCGTCGGCGGCCGCAACACCTTTGACGACCGCAACAGCGTGCGCGCCCTGTTTGCCGAAACCACATACAGCCCCAGCGAAAAATGGGACATCACGGCCGCCGCCCGCATTGAAAAAGAAACGCACAAACGAAGCGGCGGCAGCGGCGCGCTGCACCTTGATTTAGACAAAGGCCAGACCGTCTTCCTGCCCAAAATCGACATCGCCTTCAAACCTACCGACCAATGGGTCAGCGGCATCAAAGCCGCGCGCGGCTACAACCCCGGCGGCGCGGGCATCACCTTCGGCCGCCCCGTCGTAACCTACACTTATGAACCCGAATATGTGAACAACTACGAGTGATACACCCGCTGGCGCAGCGCAGACCGCCGCCTGCAACTCTCCGGCAACCTGTTCCTGAACCACTACCGCGACATGCAGCTCCCCTTCTATCTCGGCACCAACTCCGTCGTCATCCGCAACGCCAAAAAAGTCCATACCTACGGCGCGGAACTCGCCGCCGACTGGCAGGCGACCGACAGCCTGAAACTCACCACCGGACTGGGGCTGCTCAACACCAAAATCAAAAGCTATCCCGACAGCGGCATCGAAGGCAACAAACTCGGCCGCGCGCCCAAATACACCGCCAACATCGGCGTGAAATACCTGAACGACGAAGGCTGGGAAGCCGGCGGCGACGTGCGCTTCTACGGCGGCTACTACTCCGCCGCCGACAATGCCGAATCAGGCAAAATCGGCGCATACAACCAAGTCAACCTCTACACCGCATACAACTTCAAACAAGGCCGCGTCTCGCTCTACGCCGACAACGTGTTCAACCGCCGCCGACCCATATTCATTTCCAGCGCCGACCGCCAAGACGCACTCTACCAACGCCCCAGAAGCGTAGGTTTGAGCGCGGAATGGAAGTTTTAGACGAGGCTGAAATGATGGAGGCCGTCTGAAAAAACATAGGTCGGACATTTATGCCCGACCTACCATTTATTCCGCTAAAACACCCAAAGGAATCCCATGCACTACTTCACCCACGCCAAAACCCTGCCCGAAGGCACCATCTACCTGACCGACCTGACCCACGTCGCCGACTTCGCCGACTGGCTGGCCGAATTCAAAATCCTGTTAAGCCAAAACCGCCGCTTCGCCACCGTCTGCACCCCGATGCGGCGGCAGGTGAGCGACGAACAGCGCATTGCCGACCGCAAAACCTACATCGAATGGATAAAGGCACACCGGCCGCAACTGTCCGAACGCTGCGCCGCCATGCTCCTTATCGAACCCGACGCGGCGCAACTGGCGTTCTTCCGCGAACAATCCTCCAAACTCGGCCCTGCATTGGGCGTGAACTACATCGTCGAAGCAGATGAAACAACCGCCCTGCTTCGCGCAGAAGAAGCATTGAAGGCCGTCTGAAAAGATACTAAACCTATTTAAATACAAATCAAGTATTGCCACCCAATATGTTCAGACGGCCTTGTCCCTTTATTCGCCTCATCTTCAAAAGAATCATGTGATGTCCGACAATCAGATTTCCCCAAACTCACGCGACTGGCTGATGCTTATCGGCGGCAGCACCTACAAATTCACGCTAACCGGTTTTTACCTGGTCGCGCTGGTCGCCATTTTGAAAAACCACGGTTACAGCCTGAACCAACTAAGCTGGATTCATTTAATCGGCAGTATCGAAGCGGCGAAGGTGTTGTTTGCCGCGCTAATGGAACGGCGGCCGGCGGGGCGGTTCGGGCGGTTTCGCGGCTGGCTGCTGGCGGCGACGCTAGGGCTTTCGGCAGTGTTCGGGCTGATGGCCTGCACCGACATCACGCAGAACTTCCCGCTACTTCTGGCCTGCTGTGTTTTGCTCTCGGCCATGTCGGCAGTGTACGGCTGCGCGATGCTGGGTTTGTCGTGTATTGTCCTGCCTCACCGCGAACGCGGTTTCGGCGGCGTGATTCAAACGATGGCGGCGCGCGGCGGCAAGATGATCGGCGGCGCGCTGGTGTTGTGGCTGTATCAGGAATACGGACAGACGGCGGCGGCCGGCTTTATGCTGGCGTTCAGCCTGCTGATGCTGCTGCAACTCTTGTACTACCGCGAGCCGGAAAGCCCGACCGCGCAAGGCAGTTGGACGGCGTTGGCGGCGCGGCTGGTTTCTTTTTGGCAGCAACCTGAAACGGGCTGGCGGTGGCTGGTTTTGCTGTTTGCCGTTGCCGCACCGTATGCGTTTATGGCGGCAACTTTTGTACCCAAACTGGCGGATTTGGGCTTTACTCCGAAACAGACGGGCGGGATTCTGGCGGTAGGTATTCCTGTTGCCTGCCTGATTGTGACGCCGCTGTCGGGCTGGTTTTCGCGCAATTATCCGCGCCGCAAACTCGTGTTCCTGCTCTACGCGCTGCAACTGCCGCTTTTGGCATCTATGAACGCTATCGACGCGCTCGCCCGCGTCCACCCTTGGCTGCCGCCCGCTCAAATCATCGCCCTGAGCCTGAGCTACACGCTGCTGCTGCCGGTGATACTAGCGTTGGTGATGGACAAGTCCGACCGCGCCACCGCCGCACTCGACAGCAGCCTGCAATTTTCCGTCGTCCTGCTCGGCAGTTACGTGGCCGGTTTCGCTGCCCTGCGGCTGGCAAAGGCTATTGGTTATACAGATGCGTATTGGGTTGCAGTGTACTTGGCCGTATTGGTAGGACTGCTTTTATATTTGAATAGAAATTTATTCAATTATTCGGATCGTGATGCACAATAATTCGCTTAGATATTTATCCATCGATTTTAATTGAGCGCGCCTCCGGATAATTTTTCATTTTATTGCACAATCTCTCATGAAAATATAACAAAACGTGCCCATAATACTGCCGTTATTACACTCTTACATTCAAAAGGAACCTCATGACTGCTGTTCTCATCGTTCTCGGCTTGATTGCTATTGTTGTCGGCATCTTAGGCACTATTTATCCCGCCCTGCCTGGATTGGGTTTGATGTTTGGTGGCGCATGGTTGTTGGGTTATGCCGGCGATTATCAAGTGTTTGGCTCGGGCACGCTGACCTTTTTGGCCATCGTTGCCGTATTTGGTACTGCGATGGACTATGTGGCAGGGGCATTGGGTGCAAAATATACCGGCGCAAGTAAAACTGCGGTTTGGGGCGCGTTTATCGGCGGCATCGTCGGCGCATTCTTCTCTATTCCCGGTCTGTTGCTCGGCCCGTTGGCAGGTGCGGCCATCGGCGAATTTATCGCACGCAAAGACACTTGGCAGGCAGGTAAAGTCGGTATCGGTACGTTTATCGGTTTTATCATCGGTACCGTGGCCAAAATCGGCTGCGCCTTGACCATTGCAATGACCATCCTGTTTGTTTGGTTGGCCTCGTTGTTCTAAGACAAAACATTAAAGGCCGTCTGAATTTCAAGCATTCAGACGGCCTTTTCATTTCATTGTTTATTTGCCGCAGCAAGCTTTGTATTTTCTACCACTGCCACACGGACAAGGATCGTTGCGACCCACTTTTTCGCCTTCGCGGCGGACGGTTTGCGGTTTATTGATGATGGCCTGCCAGTACCAGTAAATATCCAACAGGACATGCGGCAAATCAGATTCCAGCTGGGTCAGCTCTTTTTCATTCAGATGCAAGATGACTTCGCCGTTTTCCTCATCGTCATAAATACCGCCCAAAGCCATAATCGGATAGAACAAATCTTCAAACTCTTCCTGATCGACTGCTTCAAACCAATCGGTAGGCACAATATCCAGTGCATAAAGATAGGCGTTACACCATGTGTAGAAATCCGGATTACCGGCTTCGTCTTCATAAAACCACAAATCCGGCAGGATTTTCTCATTGAGCTTCATGCGCATATCGGCGGCCATTGCCATCACCAAACGCTCGATTTCGGTACGCTCTTTGGCATCAAACAAAGATTCTTCACCCAAAATTTCAGGCAGCCAGTTGGTCGGATTCAAAGCATCCGGACCGCTCAATAAAGCCATCATAAAACCTTGAACTTCATCACAACGCATAGTGTTGTGTGCTTCGGATTTGGCATCCAGCAATTCCATCAATCGGCTGCGTGCCGCTTCATCAAAAGTCAGTATTTGCATTTTCGTTCCTTAAAATAAAATCATATTATGGTTTTCAGACGACCTGGGCATGGATACGCTGCCGCATTTGTTCAAACAGACAAACTGTTGCCGCCATCGCGACATTCAAGGATTCGGTTTGCCCCAACATGGGGATTTTGACACAGGCTTCAGCCTTCTCTTTTATTCGTTCACTCACGCCGCTGCCTTCGTTGCCAAACACCCAAGCGCAGGGTTGACTGAGGTTCATCTCATACAACCCGATATTGCGGCCGCCCAAAGCTGTTGCCCAAATTGGATGCTGATACGTTTCCATCCAAGCGGATAATTCCACCCGGCTGAAAATAGACAGCAAAAAATGCGCACCCATCCCCGCCCGCAACACTTTGGGCGACCAGATATCCACGGAATCATTGCTGCACACGATTTGCTTGACTCCGGCCGCCGCCGCGCTGCGCAAAATTGTGCCTGCATTGCCGGGGTCTTGTACCCGCTCTAATACCACGCAATCGCCGTCTGAAGGCAAGCCTGCCTGTTTCGGAATATCAATCCAAGTCATCACATCATCGGCATCGGTCAGACTGGTGATTTTAGACAGCGCTTCGTTACCAACCCAAGTAATCAATCCCTCGTCCAACTGCGCCGTAATTTCTTGAATTTCAGGATGTTGCTGTTTCTTTTCAGGCAGGTAAACCTGTTTGGGCGTACCGCCGCTTTGCAAATAAGTTTGCAGCAGATGTACGCCTTCCAATACGGTTTCACCGCTTTCGCGCCTTGTTTTGGCCTGCGTCAAAAGACGGAATAAATGTTTGAGCTGTTCGTTTTGAGCAGAGGTAATCAGTTTCATGGAGCGCATTATAACTGTTTTTGACTTCTTTGAAGCTATGCTTTCAGACGGCCTGACGGTTTTACTGCAAAAATAAAAACCCTTGCCATAAAGCAAGGGTTTTGCATGATTTCATTTTTTACTGCACAACAGTCTGCTGCTCATTTTTCTGCTCGGTACGGACAGTCGGACGGTTTTCAATCTTGCCGTCTTTCGCCGCATTCGGCACAACGGTTTCACCTGGTTCGGAAGCCGCTTTATCGTCAGGCGTACCGCTTACCGGAATGATATCTTGTGCAGGCTGAACATTAGACTTCTCGGCAACCGGCATAGCGTCACGAGAAGTTTGCGGCGTAAACTGCCATGCCGTCACAGCAATGGCACACACGCTGGCAGCGGCCGCAAAAAATTTAAAGAAGCCGTTATTGGCCGCTTCGCGATGAGTATATTTTTTCTGCTTGCCGGCAATCTCAGCTTGAGGCACTGTAAATGCTTTGCTTTGCATGGTTTCATCAGCCACCTTCGCAGCCGCACCCTGACGGATACAGTCGCCGATAATGTGGTACTCATGCCAAGCGCGCAATGCTTCCTCGTCTGCCAATACGGCATCCAGCATCTCATCAGTCAATGCTTCACCGTCCATCAATGCGGACACATACTCCAATGCTTTATTTGTTTTATCGTTCATTTTTATTACCACCTTTGATCTTCAGAAGTATCCAACAGCGGCCGCAAATCTTTTGCAATCAGTTCACGCGCTCTGAAAATACGCGAACGTACTGTACCTATCGGACAATCCACTACCCGAGCTATTTCTTCGTAAGACAAGCCGTCCATTTCCCTAAGCGTAATGGCTTGACGCATATCGTCTGGCAGTTGCGCAATGCTTGCTTCGACGGTCTGCAAGATTTCCCGATTCATCATCTCAGCTTCCGGCGTATGGTAATCCGCAATCTGATCAGTTAAATCAAGAACATCTCCTTCCTCATTGGCTGCTTCCGAACTGACAAAAAACTGACGACCCGAAGTAGTCAGGAAATTCTTTGCCGTATTGATACCGATACGGTACAGCCATGTATAAAATGCACTCTCACCTCGAAAATTAACCAGCGCACGATAAGCCCTAATCATTGCCTCTTGGGTTACATCGTGCACTTCATGCTCATCCTGAATAAAACGGGAAATCAGTCTGTTTAGCCGACGCTGATATTTGGACATCAGCATCTCGAATGCCTTATGGTCACCTTTCTGCGCGCGCTCCACCAAAACTTGATCTATTTGGCGATCGTTCATACTCACCCTTTAATCGTTTTACTGCTTTAAACCAAAAAATAGTAAAGCGTGCTGTGCACAATAAAGACAACACTGCTTTGAAATAGTTCCATAAGATTACATTTAATGGCAAAAGTTTATTCGTGTAGGTACTCTAATATAAGCTGTATTGCTTAATATACCTACACTTAGCACAAGTAGTTAAATTACTGATACTTACTAAATTTAGAGTTATTTACTTTACTTTTGCCATATATTCGACCAACTTTCTATGAACTGGCAGATAGCCTTGCTCTATTTGAACATCGCTTCCAACCCTAAGGTTAGCAACAGCAAGGCACTTGTTGCCCATACTTATGATAATCGGCCAATATTTACGCACGAGTGGCATGATATGACACTCCTGCAATAGTTTTTCGACTGATTTTTCCTTCTGACCGGACTGAATCACGTCGCCCTCGGATACAGTTCTAAGCACAGCCGGCTTTTCCAACTCCTCTTCCGGCAAACCGCCTTTAAACGGTAATAAAACAAAACCGTTTTCCAGCAAAATATCTTTCAGACGGCCTCGAACTTCCCAACCATTACACCAAGGCAGCTGTTGAAATTCACTTTCTTGCCAAATAAACAACTGATCCTGATAGGCGACCAATTCGCCGTTTGGCAAACTCAACTGCGCCTGTTCTGCGGTTTCCAATACTCGGGTAAAATCGACAATACTGTGATAAGAAGGCAATGATTCCGCTTGCTTTCGCAAAAAATACCAAAGCAACCGACGGCGCAAGAGTTGCGTACATTGCCGCCACAGACTGATACTGAATATTCCGTCCGGACTGATGCGCTGATATTCAGACTCAACCAATTCATCTAAAAGCTGCAAATCTTCCTGCAATAATCGGATATTGGCACAAATTTGCCGCTCAAAATTCGGAATCCGCTGCTGCCATTGCGGCAAGGTCTGATTTCTCATCCAATTGCGTAAATAGCCGGAGTCTTCGTTACTTTCGTCTTCGACAAAAGACAGCCCCCATTGTTGCGCATACCCTGCCAATTCCTGACGGGAAAATGCCAAAAGCGGCCGCCAGATTTGGATCTCTTCATTTAAATCACGCCATACCGGCATGGCCGCCATACCGCGCAATCCGCCGCCGCGTACGGCCGACAGCATAAATGTTTCAATTTGATCATTGCGATGGTGGGCCAAAACAATAATTTTCTTCAGGCCGTCTGAAAATGCCTGATATCGGGCAGCCCTGGCCGCCGCTTCCAAACCTTTTCCTTGTTTTTCCACATTGACACGGCACACCCTCAAGGCAACATCCAAACGCCGACAATAATCCTGACAAAATTTTGCCCAACTGTCGGCATTGGTGCTTAAACCATGATGAACATGGACGGCACGCAAATCAAAACGGCGAAATTCACGCATCCGGTGCAAAAGATGCAACAGGACAACGGAATCCAATCCGCCGCTCAAACCAACTTCAAAAACAGTATGGCTCGGCAAATCAAGAAAAGCTGCTTGAAAACTTTTAAATAGGGAATCAGGGGATAGTTGCGACATTTCAGACGGCCTGAAATTATGAATGACTCAAAAATAGAATACAAAAAAAGCAAGCAGCGACATCTGCTTGCTTTTTCAGCAGCCAAACTTATTTATCGGTAAATTTACCGTAAGCCATGATGCGGTCGAAACGGCGGGAAAGCAAATCAGGCATGGTCATGCTTTGCGCTTCGCTTAATTGCTGTTCCAAAACGGTTTTAACGTTTTTCATCGTGGTTTCGTAATCACGGTGTGCGCCGCCCAACGGCTCGTCAATGACTTTATCGATGAGATCCAATTCTTGCAGGCGTTTGGCGGTAATCCCCAATGCTTGCGCGGCGTCTGCTGCTTTTTCGGCAGTTTTCCAAAGAATAGAGGCGCAACCTTCGGGAGAAATCACCGAATAGGTCGAGTATTGCAGCATATTGATGTAGTCACCGACAGCTACTGCCAACGCACCGCCCGAACCGCCTTCGCCAATGATGGTGCACAATACCGGTACATGCAGGCGGGTCAGTTCGTACAAATTACGGCCGATGGCTTCAGACTGGCCGCGTTCTTCCGCGCCAATGCCCGGATACGCGCCCGGAGTATCGACAAAGGTCATGACCGGAATATTGAATTTCTCGGCAGTCTGCATCAAGCGCAACGCTTTACGGTAACCTTCGGGACGCGGCATACCGAAATTGCGGCGGATTTTTTCTTTGGTATCGCGGCCTTTCTGATGGCCAATGACCATCACGCTTTGACCGTTGAAACGTGCCAAACCGCCGATAATGGCATGATCGTCAGAATAATGACGATCGCCGTGCAACTCTTCAAAATCGGTAAAAATACCGTTGATATAGTCCAAAGTATAAGGACGTTGCGGATGGCGGGACACTTGTGAAATTTGAGCCGGAGTCAGCTTGCTGAAAATCGACTTGGTCAACTCGTTGCTTTTCTTTTGCAGTCTGGCAATCTCGTCGGAAATGTCGACGGCCGATTCATCTTGTACGAATCGCAACTCGTCGATTTTATTGGTTAATTCGGCGATGGGTTGTTCAAAGTCCAAAAAAACGGGTTTCATAAAACGAAGCTCTCGGTAATGGTTGCTGACATGATACGCTAATCAGACGTATTTGACAGCATTTCTCAAAGGGAAACTGCCATCTTTTGCAATAAAAAACTTTCAGACGGCCTTTAACAAAGAAATAGTATATCTGCACTAAACTCATGGAGTGCCGTATCTTATGATAAACTTCAATTCAGTTCAATCATTTCAAACAGGCTATGAAAAACGATCATGACAATTCGTCCATGCGCTTGGACAAATGGCTGTGGGCCGCGCGCTTTTTCAAGACCCGTGCGCTGGCACAAAAACACATTGAGCTAGGCAGGGTTTTGGTAAACGGCTCGAAGGTGAAAAACAGCAAAAATATTTCCACCGGCGACACCATCGACATGACTTTGAACTCCCTCCCCTACAAATTCAAAGTCGCCGCGCTCAATCATCAACGCCGCCCGGCACCGGAAGCGCGTTTATTGTACGAAGAAGACATGAAAACGGCTGCCGAACGCGAAGCTCAAAAACAACTCGACCAGGCCAGCCGCATCAGTGCCGCTTATCCGGACGGACGCCCGACCAAACGCGACCGCCGCCAGCTTGACCGCATGAAGCGCGATAGCTGGTAAAGCGTTTCATCCATTGTTTCAGACGGCCCTATATCCATGCCGTCTGAAAACCAAAAACAGGCAGGACATCCTGCCTGTTTTTTATTTGTGGTAATTAAAATTTATATTCTAACTGACCGCGAATAACGTTCACGTCCTGCTTATCCGTGCCAACGGTAGGCGTAACCTGTTTGCCGGCCAAATAGAAGCCTTTGAGTTTCCAGTTTTTCCAAGGAATATAGGTTGCACCGATTTGCACGCCTTGGACGTTTTTGCTGTAATCCTCAACAGAAGAGACACCGGACAACGAACCGACACGGCGGTAGTTCAAGAATACGTCGTAAGAATTACGGACGTTCCAGTCGGCCGATTTATAGCGCACTTCAGTGAACACGCCGTCATTTTTGATTTTTTGTCCGGCATCATTATAAGCTTTGATATTGGACTTGCTGACCGCGGCCATCCAACGCCAATCGTCATTAAATTTAATGTCCGTACCGATTTCTCCGAAGACCGCGTTTTTCTTCGCGCCGCGTACATCGATGTCTTTCATGTAGCTGACGGTTGCGCCGACGTTGATATTCTCATTCACAGGCAACACGCTTTGAACCGCGGCAAAATGTCTGCGGCGGCCGCCGATGCCCCATGCGTTGTCGTTCAGATTGCCTGTACGGCGGCCCGCATAGATTTTGGTCGGCAGGGTTTTATTGTCAAAGAAGATTTCACCGCCGGTAACTTCGGTATCCCACACGCGGCCGTATGAAGAGAACGCGCCAAATTTACCAACACGCGCTTTGATGTTGTTGTACACAGTCCCTTCGGCATACAGTTTATTGACCGGCACATCATGATCGCCGTTGAATTTACCGGTTTCCAAATCGATATTCGGCTCGATTTGCGCTACCAATTTCCAATCTTTGTACAGTTTTGCGCGTAACCAAAATTCCGCGTTGAAGTTGGCATTGGTGTCTTCAGGCGTCGGATTAACGCTGCTGTTGTTGGCATTGATGTCTTTGGTATCCGCACGTACGCGCAAACCACCGTTCACAGTTAACAAATCATTGAAAATGCTGATTTTATCGTCATCTTTGCGAATGATGCTGCCGGAATTGACATAATCGTTGGTGGTGGCCAAAGCCGCCGCATCACGCCCGCCATCAGCATTCTCTGCCAATGAATAAGATGATGAAGCCAATAAAATACAGGTTGCAATCAGTTTGGTTTGAAATTTCATGCCGACTCTCCAAAAGAAGGTATTGAAAGTGAAGTATTCGATAAAGCGTACAAAATCGTGGATTTTGTAAAAATTATTCATTTTGTTTACTAATTATTTTTATCGTATGTAAATTAGTGTAATCAGTCAAGCAGATTTAAACGCTTTATCCGCTTTCAGACGGCCTCTTGATTCAGGTCAAACAGAAGCCTGCATATCAGGCTGTTCAAACTGCCGTTCCAAGGCATCGGCTAATGCCGTCCTGCGTTTTTGGTGGCATCCCACAGCCTTAACCAATTCCTCTGCATTTCCCCAAAACACAAAACATTCACGCGCGCGGGTAATGGCTGTGTAAAGCAAAGCCTTATCCAACCCTCGAGCTTCCTCTTCGCCCTCCGTCGTTGCAGGCACTGACGGCGGTAAAAGCCATACTTCCCGATATTCCGAACCTTGGCTCTTGTGCACCGTCATGGCAAAAGCCGATTCAAAATCGGGCAAACGGCTGATGGCAATTTTTTTGAATCCATCTTTCTCAGGAAAATAGGCAGACAAACCATTCAACGATTCTTCATCTTTCATAATCAGCCCGATGTCGCCGTTAAACAATTCCAGCATGTAATCATTGTGGGTAATCATGATGATTTGTCCGGCAAACCAAGGCGTTTCGCCCGAAACCTTGCCTTGCCGTTGCAAATATTCTTGATAAGCCTGATTCAAATCATCCGCATCCTGCCGCCAAGCCGCCAATACCACCACATCGGCCGCATGACCGTAGGCGAGTGCAACATTATTCTCTGCCACAGCCTGCCAATAATCCTGTTGCTTTTGATACAGCAAGGCGACCTGCTCTTTCAGACGGCCTGATTTCATTTCCAACTCTTTGGGGAACTTGTCAAACTGTTCGACCGCAGTTTGCTTTTCCCCGGATACCACCGCCCTTGCCAAACAACCAATACCGCTGTCTGCGCCAAAACGGTGGCTGAACGTCAATTTAGCATTGTTTTGCGATAAAGCATGAGGCCGCTCTTTAATCTCAAAGCCATGATTGGGCAGGTACACTTCCAGCTTTTCAGCAGTTTCTTTATCCAAAGCCGTCGGACGCGACAACGCCGCCAATACGGCACCCAAGCCAACCGACGGCAACTGGTTTTCATCACCCAGCAACACCAGACGACAACCGGTCGGCACGGCGCGCAATAAATCCAACACCAGCGGCAAATCCAACATCGAAGCCTCATCCACCACCAAAACATCCAAAGCAAGCGGATGTTCATGATTGAACGCAGGGCGCATTTGCGGCGGCCGCAATTTCAACAATCGATGGACAGTTTGCCCTTCCAAGTTTTCCAAATGCACTTTAATGCTCGGAGACAAATCAAAACCGTCTAAAGCACGCTGCAAAGCCCGTGCCATATGTGCAGCCGCTTTGCCCGTCGGCGCAGCCAACGCAATACGGGGCAGCTTCGTACTGTTATTGCAAATCAGGCCCAAAAGCTTTGCGACGGTCGTGGTCTTACCCGTGCCCGGCCCGCCGGTAATCAGCATAAAGTTTTGCAGCAAGGCCAAAGCCGCAGCATCCCGTTGCTCTTTGCTGTCTTTAGGATCAAACCAATCACTCAGGCTTTTTGAAGCCGCCATGAAATTCACTTCTTCCGCCTCGGCACTTGCCAGCCGTTTGATTTCGACAGCCAAATCATGCTCCAACTGCCACATCCGCCCTAAAAACAATTTCCGGCCTTGCAGGATAAGCGGTTTATCCGCATTGCCGACTAAATTCGGCAAGTTGCTTAAGGCATCGACATCCGCTTTATCCAAATAAATAAACGAATGCCCGTTTTGCAAGGCTGCAAACAGTCGAACCACATAAGGCTCAATAATGGATGCGCCCTGTACTTCGTGGCGGCGGAAAAACGCTATGGCCGCATCTGCGGCAGAGGAAAGGATAGAGTCGGTCGGGTTCATGGCTCAGGATTGATGGATACGGAAAAAGAAAGGCCGTCTGAAAAACAGCGTTTCCATAAATGAAAGGGGCTGACGTAGATTAGCAGTTATGCTAGGCTACGAAAATGCAGATAACCAATTGTAAATTAAGCAAGAGATTTC
>NZ_JBQCUK010000005.1:0-197631 GCF_051963335.1 Neisseria sp. P0004.S004 | reverse complement strand
AATCTCTTGCTTAATTTACAATTGGTTATCTGCATTTTCGTAGCCTAGCATAACTGCTAATCTACGTCAGCCCCTAATATTTTATCTGCCTGACTGTGCCCACACGTTTTGCAGGTAGGCGTAGGTCAGCTCGGCGGTGCCGGCCACCAGCGCGATGTCGCTGCCCAAGTCTTCGGATTTGCCCACTCCGATGGGCAAGGCGCCGGCGGCTTTGATGGCGGCGACGCCGGCGGCGGCGTCTTCAATGCCGATGCATTGGCGGATGTTCACGCCCACGCCCTCGGCGGCGGCGAGGAAGATGTCGGGGGCGGGTTTGGAATGCGCGACGGCGGCAGGGTCGGCGACGGCGTCGAAGAAGTGGGTCAGCCCCATGCGCTCCAGCAGGAACGGGCCGTTTTTACTGGCGGACGCGAGGGCGATTTTTTTGCCGTTTGCCCTCAATGCTTCCAGCAGCGGCAAAATGCCGGGGTACACGTCTTCGGGTTTGACTGCCTGAATCATTTCGACGTAGTTGTCGTTTTTGCGGCTGGTCAGTTCGGCGAACTCGGCTTCGCTGACGGTTTTGCCGCCGTGCGCGAGGATGCGTTTGAGCGAATCGTCGCGCGACACGCCTTTGAGCTGCTCGTTAAACTTGCGGTCGATGCTGATACCCAGTTCTTCGGCGAGCTTTTTCCATGCGCGGTAGTGGTATTCGGCGGTGTCGGTGATGACGCCGTCGAGGTCAAAGAGCACTGCGGTAAAAGTCATTTTGCGCCCTCCTTATTTTTCTAACGCGACGGTGTGGCTGCCGTTGAGCGTGATGTCTTTGCCGTACACCTGCAAATCGAGCGGCTCGCCTTTGAGCAGGGTGAAGACCACGTTTTCTTTGCCGACGGCGACTTTAATCAGACGGCCTCGGTAGTTGATGTGGAAGGCGTAGCCTGTCCACACACTCGGCAGGAACGGGGCGAAGCTGAGTTTGCCGCCCCAAGTTTTCATTTGGGCGAAACCTTGGACGATGGCGAGCCACGAGCCGGTCATGGAGGTGATGTGCAGGCCGTCTTCTGTGTCGTTGTTGTAGTTGTCCAAGTCCAGGCGGGCGGTGCGCTGGTACATTTCCACGGCTTTTTCTTCTTTGCCCAGTTCGGCGGCAAGGATGGCGTGGATACAAGGCGACAACGAGCTTTCATGCACGGTCATCGGTTCGTAGAAGTCGAAGTTGCGGCGTTTTTCGTCTATGTTGAAACGGTCGCCGAAGAAGTAGATGCCTTGCAATACGTCCGCCTGTTTGATGAAGGGCGAACGCAGGATTTTGTCCCACGACCATTTTTGGTTGAGCGGCAAATCGTCGGGCGAAAGCGCGGACACGGGGCGGATGTCTTTGTCGAGGAAGCCGTCGTGCTGTACGAATACGCCGAGTTCTTCGTCATGCGGACGGTACATATTCGCGCTGATGTCCGCCCATTTTTCCAACTCGGCGGCGCTCACGTTCAAATCCGGACGCGGATATTTCGCCAGGGCTTCGCGGGTGTAGTCCAATACCCATGCGGCAAGGGTGTTGGTGTACCAGTTGTTGTTGATGTTGTTTTCGTATTCGTTCGGGCCGGTTACGCCGTGAATCATGTATTTGCCATGGCGTTTGGAGAAATGGACGCGGTCCGCCCAGAAGCGGGACACTTCGACCAAAACTTCCAAGCCTTCTTTGGCAAGATAGCTTTCGTCGCCGGTGTAATTGGTGTAGTTGTAGATGGCGTAAGGAATCGCGCCGTTGCGGTGGATTTCCTCAAAGGTGATTTCCCATTCGTTGTGGCACTCGATGCCCGTAAACGTCACCATCGGATAGAGCGCGCCCGCCAAACCCTGTTCGCGCGCGTTGTGCTGCGCCTGCGGCAGTTGGTTGCGGCGGTATTGCAGCAGGTTACGGGTAACTTCGGGTTCCGCCAGTGCGAGGTAGAGCGGCACGGCGTAGGCTTCAGTGTCCCAATAGGTCGCGCCACCGTATTTTTCGCCGGTAAAGCCTTTCGGGCCGATGTTCAGGCGCGCGTCTTCGCCGTAGTAGGTGGAGAACAGTTGGAACAGGTTGAAGCGGATGCCCTGCTGCGCTTCGTCGCTGCCTTCGATGACCACGTCGGCGATTTCCCAACGGTGCAGCCAGCCTGCTTTGTGCGCCTCCAGCAAGGTTTCAAACGCAACGCCTGCGATTTTTTCCGACAAGGCGCGGCCTGCGGCTTTCACCGCTTCCAAGCCTTGATAATCGCGGCTGGTGGTAACAATCACGCGTTTTTCAAAGGTTTCGGGCGTTCCGCCGACTTCGGCTTCAAAAGAATTGGAGACCTGCCAATCGGTTTGGCTGCCGCCGAGGGCTTTGAAGCTGCCGGCGAAGGTTTGCTCGGCGTTGACGATGAATTGTTCCACGCCGAAGGGATTGGCGACGGTTTGGGTGGCAATGTAGGAACGGTCGTCTGAAATGCCTTTGTCCAATACCTGCCAGAATTTTTCTTCGTAGTTGGAGTCTTCGTTTTTCACGTCGGCATCGATGATGGAATCGATGCGGACTTGGTGGGTTTTGCCGTCAACGGATACGGCTTCCCAGCGGATGAGAGCCAGCTCTTTTTGCGCGACGGACAGGAATTTGCACACATCGAAACGCACGCCGAATACGGTGAACGAGCGGCGCAACACGCCGTGCTGCATATCGAGTTCGACGGAGAAGTCGGCAACGTCGTTTTTCGCTAAGTCCACTTCTTGACCATCGACAAAGATTTTGACTTTGTTGAAATTGAGCGCATTGATGGCTTTGCCGAAATATTTAGGATAGCCGTTTTTCCACCAGCCGACGCGGGTTTTGTCGGGGAACCACACACCGGCGATGTAGGTACCCAAGTGACTGTCGGTGGAATAGGTTTCTTCAAAGTTGCCGCGCATACCCATATAGCCGTTGCCCAAGCTGGTCAGGCTCTCTTGCAGCCGTTTGTGCTCTTTTTCCAGTTTTGTCGAACGCAGTGTCCAAGGGCTGACTTCCATGATTCTCGTGTACATTTATGAAGCTCCTGTTATTAAAATTGTCAGATCGGCAAAGGTTTCAGACGGCCTTTGCCGATGGTGTTGAAACGGATTATTCGCCGTTGGTCTCTTTAATCAGGCATACTGAGAAAGCCCCCATCAGCAAGACTGCGCCGGCAACCAAGAACATGGTTGCCTGATGGCTGCCCAGCATAGGGAAGAGGACGAAACTCAGCAGCGAAGCGGCGATTTGAGGCATACAGATAGAGCCGTTGAACAGGCCCAAATAAGTACCCATGTGTTTGCCTGAGAGGGCATTGGTCACAATCGTCAAAGGATAGGTAATGATACCGGCCCACGCAATACCGATTAAGGTGTAAGACAACACCAGCGCGTATTGATTGCTGATGAAGAAAACGGAGAAGAAACCGAGCGCACCCAAAGCCAAGCAACCGAAATAACCGGCTTTATGGTATTTATTCGGTACTTTTGCCAGAATAAACGAGCAGATAACGGCAGCAATGGATTGTACCGCCGCCAAAACGCCGTACCAGTTGCCTGCTTCCTGATAGCCTACGGAAGAGGCATCGGTTGTCTGCCAAACGTTTTCCGCAATCGCGCCTGCCGAATAAGTCCACATATACTGGAAGGCAAACCAGCAGAAGAATTGTACCAAAGTCACCGTCCAAAACGCTTTAGGCGCGGTTTTCAAGAGTTCGAACCAGTTGGCTTTTTCCTGATTCGCAGCGACGTCGATGCCGTGATAGCGGGCGTAGGTTTCCGGATCGTATTCTTTGACTTTGAAGATGGTGAACGCACTGGTAATAATCAGTAACGCCGCGCCCACATAGAATGCTACGACCACGGTCTGCGGCACAACGCCTTTCTCGGCCGTGTTTGCCAAACCGATATACGCGAACACAAACGGCAGAATCGCCGCCACAACCGCACCCGTATTCGCTAAGAAACTTTGAATCCCGTAGGCGTAGCTTTTCTGCTCCTCGTTGACCATGTCGCCGACCATCATCTTAAACGGCTGCATCGCCATATTTGACGACACGTCCAACAGCGCAATCATCAGCGCGCCAAACGACAAAGCCGCCAAAGAAGCGTAGCCGAAACCGAAGCTGCCCGAGTTGGGCATCAGAATCATCACGATGACCGCAATCAGCGTGCCGTAAAGCAGATAGGGCAGGCGGCGGCCACCCAGGCGCGGCATCCAAGTGCGGTCTGAGTAGTAGCCCACAATCGGCTGAACCAGCATACCGGCCAGCGGCGGCAGGATGAAAAACCAGCCCAAATTGTGCGGGTCAGCGCCTAGTGTTTGGAAAATTCGGCTCATTTGCGAGCTTTGCAGGGTAAAGGCCGTCTGAACGCCGAGATAGCCGAAGCTCAGCATCCAAATCGTACTTTTTGCCAATGAGGGCAAACCTTGTTTTGTTGTTTTTTGCGTATGTTCAGACATGAGGCAAATCCTTATTTTAAAAGTATTTGTATTGGGAAATCTGAAATTGTTTTTAGCGCGGTGTTTCTTTGTCGTTATTATTTGTTTATGTACTTTCAAGGATATAGGCGCATTTTATGGAGCGTATCGAATATTGGCAACGTTTGTTCAAAGATAAACTGGCTTAAATCAAATTTTTTACGGTTTCGTGTTGAAAATTTTGGAGAATGAAAGCATTGGTTCGGCTTTGCTGCATATTGTGATGCCGATTTCTATTTTCAGACGGCATTTGAACAAGCAAGTATTTGAGCAATCGGTTAAAATGGGCCGTCTGAAATTTGTTTGACCGAATCGAGAAAAAACCATGTCCCAACAATACGTCTATTCTATGCTGCGCGTGAGCAAGGTTGTGCCGCCGCAGAAAACCATCATTAAAGATATTTCCCTTTCCTTCTTCCCCGGCGCGAAAATCGGCCTGCTCGGTTTGAACGGCGCGGGCAAGTCCACCGTGCTGCGGATTATGGCGGGTGTGGATAAGGAATTCGAGGGTGAAGCCGTGCCGATGGGCGGCATCAAAATCGGCTATCTGCCGCAAGAGCCGGAGCTTGATCCTGAGAAAACCGTGCGCGAGGAAGTGGAAAGCGGTTTGGGCGAAGTGGCTGCGGCGCAGAAACGTTTGGAAGAAGTGTATGCCGAGTATGCCAATCCCGATGCGGATTTTGACGCGCTGGCGGAAGAACAGGGCCGCTTGGAAGCGATTATTGCGGCGGGTTCGTCCACGGGTGGCGGTGCGGAACATGAATTGGAAATCGCCGCCGATGCGCTGCGCCTGCCGGAATGGGATGCCAAAATCGGCAATCTATCCGGCGGTGAAAAACGCCGCGTCGCTTTGTGCAAACTCTTGTTGAGCAAGCCCGATATGCTGCTGCTGGATGAGCCGACCAACCACTTGGATGCGGAATCGGTGGAATGGCTGGAGCAATTTCTCGTGCGCTTCCCCGGCACAGTCGTTGCCGTAACGCACGACCGCTACTTCTTGGACAACGCCGCCGAATGGATTTTGGAACTTGACCGCGGACACGGTATCCCGTGGAAAGGCAATTACTCGTCTTGGCTGGAGCAGAAAGAAAAACGCTTGGAAAACGAGGCGAAATCCGAAGCTGCGCGTGTGAAAGCGATGAAGCAGGAATTGGAATGGGTGCGCCAAAATGCCAAAGGCCGCCAAGCCAAGTCCAAAGCACGTCTGGCTCGTTTTGAGGAAATGAGCAACTACGAATACCAAAAACGCAACGAAACTCAGGAAATCTTCATTCCCGTCGCCGAGCGTTTGGGCAACGAAGTAATTGAATTTGTGAACGTTTCCAAATCGTTCGGCGATAAAGTGCTGATTGACGATTTGAGCTTCAAAGTGCCTGCGGGCGCGATTGTCGGCATCATCGGCCCGAACGGCGCGGGTAAATCGACGCTGTTTAAAATGATTGCGGGCAAAGAGCAGCCCGATTCCGGCGAAGTGAAAATCGGCCAAACCGTGAAAATGAGCCTGATTGACCAAAGCCGCGAAGGTTTGCAAAACGATAAAACCGTGTTCGACAACATTGCCGAAGGCCGCGACATTTTGCAGGTTGGGCAGTTTGAAATTCCCGCCCGCCAATATTTGGGACGCTTCAACTTCAAAGGCAGCGACCAAAGCAAAATCGCAGGTCAATTGTCGGGCGGCGAACGCGGACGTTTGCACTTGGCAAAAACCTTATTGAGCGGCGGCAATGTGTTGCTGCTGGACGAACCGTCCAACGACCTAGACGTAGAAACCCTGCGTGCGCTGGAAGACGCATTGCTGGAATTTGCCGGCAGCGTGATGGTGATTTCGCACGACCGCTGGTTCCTCGACCGCATCGCCACGCATATCTTGGCGTGTGAAGGCGATTCGAAATGGGTGTTCTTCGACGGCAACTATCAGGAATACGAAGCTGACAAGAAACGCCGTTTGGGTGAAGAGGGTGCGAAACCGAAACGTATCCGCTACAAACCGGTAACACGTTAAGCAGGTTTGAATGGAAAGGCCGTCTGAAACTTCAAAGTTTCAGACGGCCTTAAGTTTTAATATTTAGGATTGTTTTCTTAATTGCGGATGGTTTTCCAATGTATCAATGATGATTTCAATCATGCGTGGGGCAGTTTGCGCCAAATCGAAGCCTTGACCTGAAGAAAGCCAGCGCCAAATCAAGCCGTCTAATGAAGACTTGATGAAGATGACTGCCATGTCGATATCCAAATTATCCGCCAACGCTTTTTGTTGTACCGCATCAGTCAGGACAGCAACGATTTTTTCACGCCATAGTGATTGGTGTTTTTTAGCGATGGCAATGACCGCCTCGTTTTGCTCGGTGTGTTTGCATTTTAAAAACAAAATGCTGTGGAATTTATAGTGAAGATCGTTGTGTTGCAGGCGCTCGAAGAAACGGGTCAGAGTTAGTCGGAAGCTTGACCAAGCCTGTTCGTTATTGTTGTTCGAGTCTTCTTTTATGCAGCTTTCGATGTCGTCGCAAATCCGTTGGAACAAGGCGTCAAACAAATCTTCTTTGTTTTTGAAATGCCAATACAGCGCGCCGCGCGTTACGCCTGCGGCTTGGGCAATTTCGTTAAGCGAGGTGCGGGCAATGCCTTTCTGATAAAACGTATCCAATGCGGCAAGCATGAGATATTCTTTGGTTTTTAAGGCTTCGGTTTTGGTTCTTCTCATAGTTGTTTTGTAGGAAATGTAAATTTATGGTTTGGATTATAAAAAATTACTTCTGAACATGCAAGAATGTATGTATAATTTAATTCAATACTTGATAGTGTTTCTCAACACTATATAATCAGCCTGTTTTTCATAAAAGCAGGCAATTTCTGTTTGTGAAATATGAGATTAAAGTAATCAATTTTCAATTAGTCAAACCCTTATTTATCATAGAGATAGGAAAATTATGGCTCTTTATGCTTCTAAAATGATGCGTGTCGCGGCAATTGCAGCAGCTACTGCGTTGGCGCTTTCCGCTTGTGGCAAAGGCGATGAAAAAGCAGCCGGCCAACAGGCGCAAGGCAGTCAGCAACAGCAAAAACAACCTGCGCCTGAAGTCCGTGTGGTTACTGTGCATCCGGAAACCGTTGCATTGACAACCGAGTTGCCGGGCCGTCTGGAATCATTGCGTACTGCCGAAGTTCGCGCCCAAGTTGGCGGTATTCTGCAAAAACGTCTGTTCCAAGAGGGCAGCTATGTGCAAGCCGGTCAGCCTTTATATCAAATCGACAGCTCATCTTATGAAGCAAACTTAGAAAGCGCACGAGCCCAGTTGGCGAGTGCGCAAGCTACTTTGGCCAAAGCGAATGCCGACTTAGCCCGCTACAAACCGCTGGTTGCCGCCGATGCCATCAGCCAACAAGAATATGATGCGGCCGTAACGGCCAAGCGTTCAGCAGAGGCAGGCGTCAAATCCGCTCAAGCAGCCATCAAATCTGCCGGTATCAGCCTGAACCGCTCCCGCATTACTGCGCCGATTTCCGGCTTTATCGGTCAATCTAAAGTTTCTGAAGGTACGCTGCTGAATTCCGGCGATACCACTGTTTTGGCAACCATCCAACAAACCAATCCGATGTATGTCAACGTTACCCAATCTGCGAGTGAGGTCATGAAACTGCGTCAACAGGTTGCCGAAGGCAAATTGTTGGCGGCAAACGGCGCGATTGCAGTGGATATCAAATTTGACGACGGTACGGTTTACCCTGAAAAAGGCCGTCTGCTGTTTGCAGATCCGACTGTCAACAAAACGACCGGTCAAATTACCTTGCGCGCTGCCATTCCTAACGACAGAAATATCTTGATGCCGGGCTTGTATGTGCGCGTATTGATGGAACAAGTGGCTGTGGATAATGCATTTGTAGTGCCGCAACAAGCAGTTACCCGCGGTTCGCAAGATACTGTGATGGTAGTGAATGACAAGAGCGAAATGGAAGCGCGTGTCGTGACCATTGCCCAACAGCAAGGTAGCAATTGGGTGATTACAGACGGCCTGAAAGACGGCGACAAAGTGATTGTTGAAGGCATCAGCATTGCCGCTATGTCGGGTGCTAAACAGGTAACGCCGAAAGAATGGACTCCGCCTGCAAGTGCTGCGGCAGCAACACCGGCAGTTTCAGACGGCCAGGCTGCATCCGAGGCCAAGCCTGAAGCTAAAGCTGCATCTGAAGCCAAATAAGGAACGCGTGAATGTCTAAGTTTTTTATTGACCGCCCCATCTTTGCATGGGTTATTGCGATTTTTATCATCGCAGCGGGTATTTTCGGTATTCAAAAACTGCCGATTTCCCAATATCCGTCCGTTGCTGCACCGACCATTACTTTGCGCGCTACTTATCCGGGCGCTTCTGCTCAGGTAATGGAAGACAGCGTACTGGCCGTTATCGAACGTAATATGTACGGTGTGGAAGGTTTGGACTATATGACGACTTCTGCCAATTCCAGCGGCAGCGGCAGCGTCAGTCTGACGTTTACACCGGAAACCAATGAAGATTTGGCGCAGGTAGACGTGCAGAACAAATTGTCGGAAGTGTTGTCCACATTGCCGTCTACCGTACAGCAATATGGTGTAACCGTATCTAAAGCGCGTTCCAACTTCTTGCAAGTGGTCATGCTTTCTTCTGAAAAGCAATCCATTGAGGAAATGAACGATTACGCCCAGCGCAATATCATTCCTGAACTGCAGCGTATCGACGGCGTAGGGCAGGTACAATTGTTTGGTGCGCAACGCGCCATGCGTATTTGGGTTGACCCGAAAAAACTGCAAAACTACAACCTGTCTTTTGCAACGGTAACCAACGCACTGGCTACTCAAAATATCCAAATTTCTGCAGGCTCTATCGGCTCTTTGCCGGCGGCTGCAGGTCAGACCATTTCAGCAACTGTGACGGCTCAAGGTCAGCTGAGCACTGCTGAAGAGTTTGGCAACATCATTTTGGTATCCAATACCGATGGTTCTAATGTCTATCTGAAAGACGTTGCCAAAGTCAGCTTGGGTATGCAGGACTATTCTACTTCCACACGTTTGAACGGCGTGAATACCACCGGTATGGCAGTGATGCTGTCCAACAGCGGTAACGCTTTGGCAACGGCGACTGCCGTGAAAGAAAAAATGGCAGTTTTGCAGAAGTATTTTCCAGACGGCATGAGCTGGAAAGTTCCTTACGATACTTCCAAATTTGTGGAAATTTCGATTGAGAAAGTGATCCATACGCTTTTGGAAGCCATCGTATTGGTATTCTTAGTGATGTATCTCTTCCTGCAAAACATCCGCTATACGCTGATTCCGACCATTGTTGTACCGATTTCCCTGTTGGGCGGTTTTGCCTTTATCTCATACATGGGTATGTCGATTAACGTATTGACCATGTTTGCGATGGTATTGGTGATCGGTATTGTGGTCGATGACGCGATTGTGGTCGTTGAAAACGTTGAGCGTATTATGGCGAGTGAAGGTCTGTCGCCTAAGGCTGCAACCAAAAAAGCGATGAGTCAGATTTCCGGCGCGGTGATCGGTATTACTGCCGTGTTGATGTCCGTATTTGTGCCGCTGGCAATGTTTAGCGGTGCAACCGGTAACATTTACAAACAGTTTGCCCTGACCATGGTGGCATCGATCGGCTTCTCCGCATTCCTTGCTTTGACGCTGACTCCGGCATTGTGTGCCACCATGCTCAAGCCGATTCAGAATGGTCATCACGAAGAGAAAAAAGGTTTCTTCGGTTGGTTTAACAAGAAATTCGACAACTGGACACACGGCTACGAAGGCTGGGTAGCCAAAGTCTTGCGCAAGACTTTGCGCATGATGGTTGTCTATATCGGTTTGACTGTTGTGGGCGTATTCCTGTTTATGCGTCTGCCGACTTCCTTCTTGCCGACTGAAGACCAAGGTAACTTGATGTTGAGCGTACAGCTGCCTGCCGGCGCGACCAAAGAGCGTACCGATGCAACTTTGGCTCAAATCACTCAACTGGCGAAATCTGTACCTGAGATCGAGAACATTGTTACCGTTTCCGGCTTTAGTTTTAGCGGTTCCGGCCAAAACATGGCTTTGGGCTTTGTCATTCTGAAAGACTGGAGCGAACGTACTGCTCCGGGCAGCGATGCGACTTCTATTTCCGGTAAGTTGACCGGCATGATGATGGCTACGCTGAAAGACGGTTTCGGTTTGGCGATTGTGCCTCCTGCCATTATGGAATTGGGTACAGGCTCCGGCTTGACGATTTACCTGCAAGACCGTAACAACAGCGGCCATGCTGCATTGTTGGCCAAGCGCAATGAGCTGATTGACAAAATGCGCAAAAGCGGTTTGTTTAACCCAAGTACCGTTCGTGCGAGCGGTTTGGAAGATGCGCCGCAGTTGAAAATCGACATCAATCGCTCTGCCGCAGCTGCACAAGGTATTTCGTTCTCTGACATCCGTACTGCTTTGGCTTCTTCTTTGGGTTCGTTTTATGTAAACGACTTCCCGAATCAAGGCCGTCTGCAACGCGTGATGGTACAAGCTGATGCGAGTGCCCGTATGCAGCCTGCCGATATTCTGAACTTGACCGTGCCGAATAAATCCGGTGTTGCCGTACCGCTTTCTACCATTGCTACTGTTTCTTGGGTAAACGGTATGGAACAAAGCGTCCGCTTCAATGGTTATCCTGCAATGGAGCTTTCCGGCTCGCCTGTTAATGGCGTGTCTTCCGGTCAAGCCATGGCTGCGGTACAGCAAATGGTTGATGAAATGGGCGGCGGTTACAGTTTGGAATGGGGCGGTCAGTCTCGTGAAGAGGCCAAAGGCAGCTCGCAAACAGTCATGTTGTACGCATTGGCCGCTGCCGCTGTATTCTTGGTATTGGCTGCTTTGTACGAAAGCTGGTCTATCCCGTTGGCGGTTATCCTTGTGATTCCGTTGGGCTTGATTGGCGCGGCATTGGGCGTGACCGGCCGCAACATGTTTGAAGCGCTGCTGGGCAGTATTCCGGCATACGCCAACGATATCTACTTCCAAGTCGGTTTCGTTACGGTGATGGGTTTGAGTGCGAAAAACGCGATTTTGATTATCGAATTTGCCAAAGACCTGCAAGCGCAAGGCAAGAGCGCGCTTGAAGCTGCGCTTGCCGCCGCACACCTGCGTTTCCGTCCGATTATCATGACCTCGTTCGCCTTCATCTTGGGCGTGGTACCGCTTTATGTTGCCAGCGGTGCCAGCTCCGCCAGCCAACGTGCGATTGGTACGACCGTGGTCTGGGGTATGTTGATCGGTACGATTCTGTCTGTGTTCCTTGTGCCTTTGTTCTATGTGGTTGTGCGCAAATTCTTTAAAGAAACCGCACACGAGCATGAGATGGCCGCCAAACACGCCGCTGAAGCCGGCATGATTGAAGACGGTAAACACGATTCAGACAAGTATTAAAGCAAAGGCCGTCTGAAAACTTTTCAGACGGCCTCAAAATGCTAAAGGATTCTAAAATGAAGAAGATTACATTCAAACCTGTACTGACCGCCGTTGCCGCCGCTGTGGCTTTGTCGGCCTGTACCATGATGCCGAAATATGAGCAGCCTCAAGTTGCCGTGGCCGATACGTTTAAATACGATACTGTTGACGACGGTATCCGTGCCGCTGAATTGGGTTGGCAAGATTACTTTGCCGATCCGCGCCTTCACCGTCTAATCGACATCGCATTGGAACGCAATACCGATTTGCGTACAGCCGCACTGAATGCGGAAATCTACCGCAAACAGTACATGATTGCGCGTAATAATTTGTTGCCAACCGTCAATGCCAGCGGTACAGGTTCGCGTCAAGGCAGCTTGAGCGGCGGCAGCGTCAGCAGCCAATACAGCGTGGGTTTGGGCGCAGCCTCTTATGAACTTGACCTTTTTGGCCGTGTCCGCAGCACCAGCGAAGCCGCGTTGCAAGGTTATTTCAATGTGGCTGCCAACCGCGATGCCGCACATCTGACCTTGATTTCTACCGTGGCCAAAGCCTACTTTAACGAGCGTTACGCCGAAGAAAGCATGGCATTGGCACAACGTGTGTTGCAAACCCGTGAAGCGACGTACAAGCTCTCGCAATTGCGCCATAAAGCCGGCGTGATTTCCGCCGTTGATTTGCGCCAACAGGAAGCGTTGATTGAATCGGCCAAAGCCGATTACGCCTCTGCGGTGAAAAACCGCGAGCAAGCGCGCAATTCTTTGGCCATGCTGATTAATCAACCTTTGCCTGAAGATTTGCCTGCCGCTCTGCCTTTGAGCAAACAGTTCAAAATCACCAAACTGCCTGCCGGTTTGAGTTCGGACGTATTGCTCAACCGCCCGGATATCCGCGCGGCCGAACACTCGCTCAAACAAGCCAATGCCAATATCGGCGCGGCACGTGCGGCCTTCTTCCCGCGCATCAGCCTGACCGGTTCGGTCGGTACGGCTTCCGGCGAGTTGAGCGGCCTGTTTAAGAGCGGTACAGGTGTTTGGGCGTTTGCACCATCCATCACGCTGCCTATCTTTGACTGGGGTACCAACAAAGCCAATCTTGACGTAGCCAAACTGCGCCAACAGGTACAAATCGTTGCTTATGAAGCCGCTGTTCAATCCGCATTTAAAGACGTTTCCAATGCTTTGGTTGCGCGTGAACAGTTGGATAAAAGCTATGAAGCGTTGAGCAAGCAAAGCCGTGCTTATAACGACAGCCTGCGCCTCGTCAGCCTGCGTTACAAACATGGTGTGTCCAGCGCATTGGATTTGCTGGATGCCGAACGCAGCAGTTACGGCGCAGAAACTGCTCTTTTAGCCAATCAGCTGACCCGTCTGGAAAACCTTGCCGACTTGTATAAAGCGCTTGGCGGCGGTTTGAAACGCGAAACCAAAGCTGCCGAATAAGTTTTGTCAGCTAAAATCAAAAGGCCGTCTGAAACATTTGGGTTTCAGACGGCCTTTTTGTTCAACAGCGATTTTAAACTTTTAATTTCTCGCTTAAAGAACCGACATAGGCTGCGCGTTCATTACGGCTGAGTTCGGGTTGGTGTGTGTTGAGTGAAGACCATTTGCGGTTGCTGCGTGCTTTGTTGAGTTCGCTTGGCAGTTTGGCCGCATTCCATGGCGCTTTGCGTTCGTTTAGCTCGATATGCGATTGTGCGGCATGGCCGCGCGTTTGCAAGACGTGCAACAAATCCAGCGCACGCGCAGCGAGCAGGGTAAGGGTTTCCGGATCGGTATGCAGGGTTTGTCGGCCGTTGATTTTGTCGGTGATGTCTTGGGCGTTGGGCAAAATGCCGCCCAACAGGCCGCCGATGGCCGTACCCAAACCAAGCGAACCGCCAAGCGTGGCAATGTCCAAGCCTAGGCCGATGAGTGCGCCTGCGGTTGCGCCGGTACCGGTACGGATGCCGTAATGTTTGAGCAATTCGCTGTCAAACGGATCTTGTTTGAAGGCTTTGGGCATCCATGTGCTGTCGCTGCCGACTTCGTCGTGATAGAAGCGGTAAAGTGTGAACAGGCGTTGTTGCATTTGCCGCTCAAGTTGGCGGATTTCCGATTGCATGACTTCCAAAGTCGGGGCAGGGTCGTCGTTTTCGGCAATTTCTTGGGTGAATGCGGCGGCATCCAGCAGAAAATCGGCAATTTCACGGCGCGCTTCCGTATCCAGCCGTTGCCACTCGCGACGGCGCATATTGATGAGGCGGTCGAGGATGTCGCGCTTAGGTAACATGGTGGCAAGGTTGTCCCACAATCGGATTTCGCCTTCAAAGTCGAACGCAACGGTATCGAAACCGGCGTAAACATGCAGGTTCCTGCGGGCGAGCATATTGGTCCAAGCAGTCAGGTCTTGATTTTGGGTGAAGTTGAACACGGGCATGATGGGCTTGGCGCACCAAGACAAAATGGTCAGCTCGTCTTTGTATTTGTTAAGGACGGGCTCCCGCGCATCGATGACATACATGGCCATGTCGCTTTGCATGACTTGGCGCAGCACTTTGGCTTCTTGGCTGAATTCGTGATGCGCTTCATGGTTGTTGAGGAATTGTTGGATGCGCTCGATGCCGTCATCGCGTGCGGATGTGTGGGTTTCCAACCAGTCCAACACGCCGCCGGCATCTTCGAGGCCGGGTGTGTCGTAGAGGTAAACCAAGCTGTCGTCGCCATCATTGATGAGGGCTTCTTCGACATGGCGTGTGGTCGAGGGCGCATTTTTTACTTCGCCGAAGGTGCTGTCGCGCAAAAGCGTGCGTAAGAGTGAGGTTTTGCCTGTGTTGGTATGGCCGACGACGGCAAGGGAAAGTGGGGTGGTCATGGTCGTGGGTTGGGACGGATATGGGCTATGAATGTGTGAGTATGGGGCTGTTTGCCTGTAGTGGCAATATATGTTTCAGACGGCTCTAAATTTCCTTTATATATGGGCGAAAATAGCCAGAAAAAGAGGGGAATAGCGGATTTGTTGTTTTTTGGCAAAATGCTTGAAAATAGGTAGGAAAACAGTTGACAGTCGGGTAGAAGGCTAGGATAATTCGCGCCGTTGAGTTGCTTGATGCAGCTTGATTTTTCTCCTCTATTTCTCCTTTGTAGACTTGGCGCATATCGAAACGGTATGCGCATTTTTTTATCTGCATTGAAACATGATTACATTTAAGTTCTGTAAATTGGATAATTAAGAAACTTTACAAGAAAAATACTTGCGCGGTTGAAGCTCTTGTTGCATAATTCGTTTCGTTAGCTGGTTCGAGTAGTCAGTTAATAGTTTCTCCTCTATTTCTCCTTTGTAGACTTGGCACACATTCTGTCGGATGTGTGCATTTTTTTGCCTATTTAAAACAAAGGCCGTCTGAATGTTGTAATCTTTCAGACGGCCTTTGTTGGTTGAATAGAATTAGATGTCTAATACTACTTCTTCTTTGACTTCTTCCATGACAACATAGCTGCGGCTTTCGGCTGCTGCCGGCAGTTGCAGCAGGATATTGCCGAGCATATCGCGATAGGCGGACATATCGGGTAGGCGGACTTTGATGAGGTAGTCGTATTCGCCGGAAACTAAGTGGCATTCCAAAATTTGCGGAATCTTCAGCACTTCGCGTTTGAAGTCTTCAAAAATATTGCCGGATTTGGAACGCAGTTTCAGTTCGACAAAGACTAAGAGGCTTTGACCTAAGGCATGTGGATTCAGATGGGCGTGATAGCCGGTGATGAGGTTGTCGCGTTCCAAGCGGCGGACGCGTTCGGTTACCGGCGTAGTGGAGAGGCCGACTTTTTCAGCCAATTCGGTCATGGGGATGCGTGCGTTTTGTTGCAGGAGCTTGAGAATTTTTAAGTCGGTTTTGTCGAGTTCTTTCATGGCTTTGATGCTTGTCGTTTTCAATTTGGATGACATCATAACCTTAAAACAGGCTCAGAAGAAGCATAAATCCTTAAAGGTAAGGCGGAAGGAAGATATTAATCTTGTGTATTTCATGGAATCCTGTATGGTTTTTGACCTATAATATTCGCTTCAAAGTAATAGGGCAGGCCGTCTGAAACGGATGCCGATAAGAGGAATACATTATGCGTCCGCTCAATGCGCAAATCCGTTTGGATAATTTACGTCAAAATTATCGTTTTCTCAAAGAGTTGCATGGCAATAAATTGTTGGCTGTGATTAAGGCCGATGCTTACGGGCATGGCGCGGTCAGATGTGCACATGCGTTGGCGGATATTGCCGACGGCTTTGCGGTGGCAACGGTAGATGAAGGCGTGGAATTACGTCAAAACGGCATTAAAAACCCGATTGTTTTGTTGGAAGGCGTGTTTGAGGCTGCAGAGTATGCGGATGTTGACCGTTATGATTTGTGGCCGGCAATCGGCAGTCAATGGCAGCTGGAGGCGTTTGCACATCATGAGTGGCAACGTCCGACAACCGTATGGCTGAAAATGGACTCTGGTATGCACCGTGCCGGTTTCTTTCCGCATAACTATGCTGCCGCCTATACGGCATTGAAACAATCCGAATCGGTTGAAAACATTGTGAAATTCAGCCATTTTGCCTGTGCGGACGAGCCGGAAAACGGTATGACCGAAATGCAGCTTGAAGCGTTTGATTTGGCCTGTGAGGGTTTGGAAGGCGAGGAGAGCCTGGCCAATTCCGCCGCGATTTTGAACGTGCCTGAAGCGCGCCGCGATTGGGGTCGTGCCGGTCTGGCCTTGTATGGCATTTCGCCTTTCGGCGGCGTGGATGAGCGTTTGAAACCTGTTATGCGCCTGACTTCCCGCGTTTTCGGCGAACGCGTGTTGCAGCCGCATTCTCCGATTGGTTACGGCGCAACGTTCTACACCAGCAAATCCACCCGTGTCGGTTTGATTGCCTGCGGCTATGCCGACGGTTATCCGCGTCGCGCTTCCACTAATTCTCCGGTT
Source organism: Neisseria sp. P0004.S004 (assembly GCF_051963335.1). Lineage (NCBI taxonomy): Bacteria > Pseudomonadati > Pseudomonadota > Betaproteobacteria > Neisseriales > Neisseriaceae > Neisseria > Neisseria sp. P0004.S004. The sequence continues at coordinate 180,782 of NZ_JBQCUK010000005.1, read as the reverse complement.
GCCATCGATGGCAAACGCAGCCGTATTATCGGCAGGGTGTCTATGGATATGATTACGGTCGAACTGGAAGCCTCGAAAGAGGGCTTGGGCGCGGAAGTAGAGCTTTGGGGCGATGTGATTAATATTAATGAAGTTGCCGAAGTTGCCGGTATGATTCCGTACGAAATCCTCTGTAATATTAAACGTGCGAAGTTTACTTATATCGAGTAGGCAGTCAAAGATCAGGCCGTCTGAAATGTGTTTTCAGACGGCCTTTTTGTTATCTGCAATTAAAACGATTCGTCAGCGCGTAAATAACGCCATTTGCCCGGCGGCAGTCTGCCGAGTTTGACTTTGCCCATGCGGATGCGTTTCAAGCCGACAACGCGCAGGCCGACCAGCTCGCACATACGGCGGATTTGGCGTTTTTTGCCTTGCCGCAAAATAAAGCGCAATTGGTCTTCGTTTTGCCATTCGACTTTGGCGGGTCGCAACTTTTCGCCGTCCAAACTCAAGCCGTGGTTGAGCAGGGCGAGGCCTTTGTCGTCCAGTTTGCCGCGGACGCGGACGAGGTATTCTTTTTCGCTGCTGCTGTTTTCGCCAATCAGCTGTTTGGCAATGCGGCCGTCCTGGGTGAGCACCAATAATCCGACAGAGTCGATGTCCAGGCGGCCGGCAGGAGCCAAACCGAATTTGTGCTTTTCACTGAAAGGGATACGGCTGTCGTCGCCTTCCCAATGGTTGTCGGCGGTAATGAGTTCGGCGGCGGATTTATAGCCTTTTTCTGCCTGAGCGCTGACGTAGCCGACAGGTTTGTTCAGCAGGATGGTCACACGCGCTGCTTGTTTTTCATGAGCTTGTTTGTTGAGGTCGATGCGGTCGCGCTCGGTGACTTTTTGACCGAGTACAGCGGTTTGGCCGTTGACTTTGACCCAGCCTTGCTCGATGTAGCTGTCTGCCTCGCGGCGCGAGCATAAGCCTAATTGTGCCATGCGTTTGGAGAGGCGCATGGTTTCGGAATCGTTGTTTTGCATGGTATGGCAATATAGAGAAATGGGAATGTCGGATTATAGCATTGACCGTTTGTCAGGCCGTCTGAAAACTGAATCTTTGGGTTTTCAGACGGCTTTTCGTTTGCTATATGTTAAGGAATATTTGGATTTGAAGTAAAAAATGAAGGGTATATTGTCTGTTTGTGTTAACCTTACGGGCGAACTAATCATTTTGTTTTTTGTCGAATTCGGGTTGAAATGACATTTCACTCATAAAATCTATGAAGACTAAAATGATTGGTCTTTCTAAAGCGCATGAAGGCAGTTTGTCACTAAAACAAGCTTTCGTGTATCACGTTTTAAGGATAAATCAATGAAATCGCTCAAATCATTTTTGATTTGGGGCATTGTGGTTTTGGTCGGCCTGGCCTCCTTTACCACTTTGGCCCTCAGTCGCGGCGAGCAGGTCAGTGCGATTTGGATGGTTACGGCCGCCATTTCAGTATACTGCATTGCCTACCGTTTCTACAGTCTTTACATTGCCAACCGTGTGATGCAGCTTGATCCTAACCGTCTGACTCCGGCAGAACGCCACAATGACGGCTTGGACTATGTGCCTACACATAAAGGCGTACTGTTCGGCCACCACTTTGCCGCGATTGCCGGCGCAGGTCCTTTGGTCGGTCCTGTATTGGCAGCGCAAATGGGTTATCTGCCCGGTACTTTGTGGATTATCTTCGGCGTGGTGTTTGCCGGTGCCGTACAGGATATGATGGTCTTGTTCGTCTCCATGCGCCGTGACGGTAAGTCTTTGGGCGATATCGTGAAACAAGAACTCGGTACCGTTCCCGGCGTGATTGCATCCATCGGTATTTTGATGATTATGGTCATCATTATGGCGGTGTTGGCGCTGATTGTGGTGAAAGCATTGGTTCACAGCCCTTGGGGTACGTTCACCATTGCCGCAACCATGCCGATTGCCCTGTTTATGGGTATCTACACCCGTTATATCCGTCCGGGCAAAATCGGCGAGATTTCCATCGTCGGCTTTATTTTGCTGATGTTGGCCGTGATTTACGGTGAAGATGTTGCCCGCAGCTCCTTCGGCCATTGGTTCGACCTTGACGGCATTCAGCTGACTTGGGCGATTATGATTTACGGTTTCGTGGCTTCCGTATTGCCGGTTTGGCTCTTGCTGACTCCGCGCGACTATCTGTCTACCTTCCTGAAAATCGGTACGATTGCAGCTTTGGCCTTGGGTATCGTTATTGTTAACCCAACCCTGCAAATGCCTGCGGTTACCCACTTTATCGATGGTTCAGGCCCGGTATTCTCCGGTGCATTGTTCCCATTCTTGTTCATTACCATTGCTTGTGGTGCGGTTTCAGGCTTCCATGCGCTGATTTCTTCCGGTACTACGCCAAAAATGGTGGAAAACGAAACCCACGTCCGCATGATCGGTTACGGCGGCATGATTATGGAAAGCTTTGTGGCCATTATGGCGCTGGCTGCCGCCGCTTCGCTTGATCCAGGCGTGTATTTCGCGATGAATAGCCCGGCTGCACTGATTGGTACAGATGCCAACACTGCTGCCGAAGTCATCACCACCAAACTGAATTTCTCTGTTGATGCCGCAACCTTGTTGCACACTGCTAAAGAAGTGGGCGAAAACACCATTCTGTCTCGTGCAGGCGGCGCGCCAACCCTCGCAGTCGGTATGGCGCACATCATGAGCCGTCTGATTCCGGGCGAAGCCATGATGGCGTTCTGGTATCACTTTGCCTTGCTGTTTGAAGCCTTGTTCATCTTGACCGCGGTTGACGCCGGTACGCGCGTTGCTCGTTTCATGATCCAAGACTTGGGCAGTATCTTCTACAAACCATTCGGTAACACCGACTCTATCCCTGCCAACCTGGTTGCCACATTCTTTGCCGTGGCATTGTGGGGTTACTTCCTCTATACCGGCGTAACCGACCCTCTGGGCGGCATCAACTCGCTCTGGCCTCTGTTCGGTATCGCCAACCAAATGCTGGCAGGCGTAGCGTTGATTATGTGTACCGTTGTCTTGGTGAAAATGAAACGCGACCACTATGTATGGGTAACCTTGGTTCCTGCTGTCGGCGTATTGTTCGTAACCTGCTATGCCGGTTTGCAAAAACTGTTCCACAGCGACCCGCGCGTCAGCTTCTTGGCGCACGCAGGCAAATACCGCGATGCCTTGGCTTCAGGCGAAGTCCTTGCCCCGGCTAAAGACATTGGCGAAATGTCACAAATCATCTTCAACGACCAAATCAATGCCGGCCTGACTGCTTTGTTCTTGGCTGTTGTCGTGATTGTCGCCGTGTACGGTTTGCGTACCGCCATGAAAGCCCGCAAAGTCGGCTGGCCAACTGCTAAAGAAATTCCGGCAGTGTACCGCGACGGCAAACAACCGGAGGCTCAGAGTGAAGCATAAGCTCGCATCTTGGTGGAAAACCATCAAGCTGACAGCAAACTTGATGGCCGGTGTCCCGGATTATGAAAACTACGTTGCCCGCCAGCGCAAACATAATCCCAATGCGCCGGTCATGACCGAGCTGCAATTCCAAGACTACTGCCGCAAACGCCGTTGCGGCGGCAACGGCGGACGCTGTTGTTAATGAAGGCATAAAAAGGCCGTCTGAAAATACTTTCAGACGGCCTTTTATTATGGAATATCAATAAACATCAAAGATTTTGTCTTGCCATCAATATTTAAGCGAACAACTTGCCAATATTTACTCATCTTCGAGCAGTACCAGCGGACGCTGTATTTTTCTGAGTTCTTCCACCTCGTCCAACAGCCGCATAATCAGTCCCAATGCGGGAATGCCGGCTTCAAAATCACGGCTTAAGCGTTGTGCGCGACGGATGCGGGCAAGATGAAAACCACTGAAGGTGCTTTTTTCGGGCGCACCATCGATGCTGATGATGTCTTCTGCTATAAGTTCCAACAGCCAATCGCGACGGCAGCGGCTGGCGGCAACAATTTCTTCAAAAGTAAGGGTAACATCGGAGGATTGAATCATAATTTATCCTTTCTCTTATGCTTGTTTCGCGGCAAAGTGTTCAGCCAATTTTTCCCATGCGGCACGGTCGGCTTCGCTCTCTACTGGCGGAACATTAATGCGGATATTGAGATAAAGGTCTCCGGCTTCTTTTGCAGGAATACCTTTGCCTTTAAGGCGGATGCTTTTACCGCTTTGGCTGTTGGCAGGCAGATTGACCTGTAAGCGGCCTGATGCGGTAGGGACGATGATTTTGCCGCCCAATACGGCTTCCCAAGGTTTGACATCTATTGTTTGATATACGTCTTTCCTGTTTTTGACGTATAAATCAGGTTGGTCGTGGAATTTGATTTTTAAGTACAAGTCACCGTTTTCACCGCCGTTATATCCCGGCAAACCTTGGCCGGCCAAACGGATTTGTTGGCCTTCTGCAATGCCTTTGGGGATTTTGACGTTGAGGGTTTTATTTTGATAAACCGCACGTCCGTATTCGTCTAGAGTCGGCACATTCAAAGTCATGCTACGTTCTGCGCCAACATACGCTGCATAAATATCAATACTCAATTCAGCATGTTGATCCTCGCCTTTTATTGGGCCGCGGGGTTGCTCGGAACGAGTGTGGGATTGGCGGAATGATGAAAACAGATCTTCAAAATTGAAATCTCCCGCTCCGAACGGCTCGCCTTCATGACGTTCATAGCGGAAGCCGCCGCCGTTAAATCCATTGCCAAACGGATTGCTGCCTTGACCGAACGGATTGCCTCCGGCGCTGCGTCCGTAAGGATTAGCCAACATTTCATCGTATTCGGCCCGCTTTTCTTTGTCGGAAAGCGTTTCGTAGGCACGGTTGATTTCTACCGTACGTTCGGCTGCGTCAGGTTCTTTGCTGACATCGGGGTGGTATTTGCGCACCAGTTTTCGGTAGGCTTTTTTCATTTCAGCCTCATCCGCATCTTTGGCAACGCCCAGTATTTCATAATAGTTTTTTTCTGCCATGTTATTCCTTTGACTGCTCATATACAAAATTCTTATAGTTTTAATAATTGAGGGTGGATATTCTAAAATCAAGGGCGTTGGAAATAAAATTCTCTATTTTTGACAATGATTAATGGATAATTTATTTCTTTGTTTCTAGAGAAATAGAAAATATAAAGGCCGTCTGAAATACGGTTTTTCAGACGGCCTTTATCAAGTTGGGGTTTTATTTGTCTTGAGCGTTTTTTTGTTCGCTAACAATCCATTGGGCAATATCTGAACCCAAGACTTTAGAAGTGCGATTTAAGACGGCGCAAGAGCTTTTATAAACACCGAGCATGCCGCCGGAAGAATTGCGGGTAAAGGTTTTTTTATTGACTTCTTCGCCATCAACATACAAAGTGGCAACGGCTGTAATACTTTTGGCGTGGCCGACAAAGGCTACGCCTGCGCTCATGGCGGAAGTAATGGAGATATCTGCGTATGTGCCTTGTTTTTTACCGTCACGGACAATAGTTACATCACTTTTGGCTGCAGTTTCTTGCAAAGATTTGGACATGACGTTGCCAATTTGTAAACACTCGGAAACGATACGGGTATCGATTTCTTCTGCATGACGGTAAGGGATGCTTTCATCAATATGGACATCTGCGCTGGCAAATGCAGAAGCAAACAAGAATGCGGTTGCAAGGATGCGGTTAGGAGACATAGTAGGATACCTGAAATTAAATGTTAAAAAGAGTTGTTATTGTATAACGGCGTTTACACTCAATCAACATAAGTTAAATAGGAAAAGATTTTGTTGAAATGGCTGTTATAGCAAGATAATCAAAAGGCCGTCTGAAATACTGTTATTTCAGACGGCCTTTTGATTGGGACATTAATTTGTTCTGGTCAAATAAGGCAGGGGATCGACTGCTTTGCCGTTTAGACGAACTTCAAAATGAAGCTTGACGCTGTCTGTATCGCTGCTGCCCATGGTGGCGATAACTTGGCCGGCTTGGACTTTTTGATCTTTTTGTACTAAAAGCGTTTCGTTGTGGGCGTAGGCGGTAATGGTGTAGTCGTTGTGGCTGATCAAAATCAGCTTGCCGTAGCCGCGGACTTCTTCGCCAACGTAGATGACGGTACCGGCTGCGGCAGAACGGATTTGTTGGCCTTGTGTGCCTGCAATATCTATGCCTTTGCTGGTTGTGCCGTTGTAGCGTTGGATAATGGAGGATGAGGCGTTATCGGTCGGCCATTGCAAGCTTAACCGGTTGATCGGGGTAACGGCGGTTGCTTGGCGTTGCTGCGTAGCAGTATTGCGGGAGGCAACATGACGGCGGACGCGCAATACTTGACCGACTTCGATTTGTGAGGCGTTGGGAAGATTATTCCATGCAACCAGTGTATTGACGTTTTGTCCGTAGCGTTTGGCGATTTGGGTCAGGGTATCGCCGGGACGGACTTTGTAGTAGCCGTCGGGTACGGCGCGGTTGGAAGAGGTATTGTTGCCGGCGCAGGCTGCTAAGACGGCAATGGTGCTGATGAGTGCCAGACGTTTCAAGGCCGTCTGAAAGGTGGAAATAAAGGTTGTATTCATGGGTTGTTTCTAAATGTATCGTTATACTGTATATGATAGATAGGAAGAGTGAAAAAAGGTTCACTCAAAAGGCATGGGATAAAATGCGGAAAGGCAATATAGTACCATTGAGAATTTGTAGATATGGTTGAATATTTCTATATCTTTTTGATGAAAAGGGACTTTTTTGAAAAGGTAAAAGAACGTGAAAGTTCTTTCAGACGGCATTGAATAAGGCAATAAAAATCCCCTGCCGAGATAAACGGGCAGGGGATTTTTGTCTCATCGAACTTATTTGTTCAATTCGTTAGCCAGATACAGCCAAGTTTCAATTACGGTATCAGGGTTGAGCGATACGCTTTCGATACCTTCTTGAACCAGCCATTTGGCAAAGTCCGGATGGTCTGACGGGCCTTGACCGCAAATACCGACGTATTTGTTTTGTTTGCGGCAGGCAGAGATTGCCAAGTGCAACATCACTTTAACGGCAGGATTGCGTTCGTCGAAGGAATCGGATACCAAACCGCTGTCACGGTCGAGGCCGAGGGTCAGCTGGGTCATGTCGTTAGAGCCGATGGAGAAGCCGTCGAAGTATTGTAGGAATTGTTCTGCCAATACAGCGTTGCTTGGCAACTCGCACATCATGATCAGGCGCAGGCCGTTTTTGCCGCGTTCTAAACCGTTTTCTTTCAGGGCTTTAACAACAGCTTCTGCTTCACCCAAAGTACGAACGAATGGGATCATGATTTCGACGTTGGTCAAACCCATTTCATCGCGAACGCGTTTCAAGGCTTTGCACTCGAGTGCGAAGCAGTCTTTGAAGTTATCGGCTACATAACGCGCCGCGCCGCGGAAGCCCAACATTGGGTTTTCTTCGTGCGGTTCGTAAATGCTGCCGCCCACCAAGTTGGCGTATTCGTTGGATTTGAAGTCAGACATGCGGACGATGGTTTTGCGTGGATAAACCGAAGCAGCCAAGGTTGCCACGCCTTCTGCGATTTTATCGACATAGAAGTCGACAGGGGAGGCGTAGCCGGCGATACGGCGGGTAATTTCCGCTTTCAATTCGTCGTCTTGTTTGTCAAATTCCAACAAGGCTTTCGGGTGGATACCGATTTGACGGTTGATGATGAATTCCATACGTGCCAAGCCGATGCCTTCGCTAGGCAGGTTGGCGAAGCTGAATGCCAATTCAGGGTTGCCAACGTTCATCATTACTTTTACAGGCGCTTTAGGCATGTTGTCCAAAGCAACATCGGTAATTTGTACGTCCAGCAGGCCAGAGTAGATGAAGCCGGTATCGCCTTCGGCACAAGATACGGTAACTTCTTGGCCGTCTGAAAGCAGATCGGTTGCGTCGCCGCAGCCGACCACGGCCGGAATACCCAATTCACGCGCGATAATCGCTGCGTGGCAGGTACGGCCGCCGCGGTTGGTCACGATGGCGGAAGCACGTTTCATCACCGGTTCCCAATCCGGGTCGGTCATGTCGGTAACGAGTACGTCGCCTGCTTCAACGGAATCCATCTCGGAGGCATCTTTCACCAGGCGTACTTTGCCTTGGCCGACTTTTTGACCGATGGCACGGCCTTCGCACAAGACAACTTTTTCGCCGTTGATGGAGAAGCGGCGCAGGTTGCGGCTGCTGTCTTCTTGGGATTTTACAGTCTCAGGACGGGCTTGCAAGATGTAGAGTTTGCCGTCCAAACCGTCGCGGCCCCATTCGATGTCCATTGGGCGGCCGTAGTGTTTTTCGATGGTCAGCGCGTAATGGGCCAACTCGGTAACTTCGGCGTCGGTAATGGAGAAGCGTTGACGGTCTTCTTCAGGTACATCGATGTTGGTTACAGATTTACCGGCTTCGGCTTTGTCGGTAAAGATCATTTTGATTTGTTTCGAACCCATGGTTTTGCGCAGGATAGCCGGTTTGCCTGCTTTCAAAGTAGGTTTGAATACATAGAATTCGTCAGGGTTGACCGCACCTTGTACGACGTTTTCGCCCAGGCCGTAAGAAGAGGTAACGAAAACGACTTGGTCGTAACCGGACTCGGTATCGATGGTGAACATCACACCGGACGCGCCGCTGTCGGAGCGCACCATGCGTTGTACGCCTGCGGAAAGGGCAACGATGTCGTGTTCGAAGCCTTTGTGGACACGGTAAGAAATGGCACGGTCGTTGTACAGGGAAGCGAATACATGGCGCATGGCTTCTTTAACGTTTTCCAAGCCATTGATGTTCAAGAAGGTTTCTTGTTGGCCAGCGAAAGAAGCGTCCGGCAAGTCTTCTGCTGTTGCGGAAGAACGTACGGCAACGGAAATGTCCGCACCGCCGGCATCGGCAACCATTTTGTTCCAAGCTGTTTCGATTTCAGCATCCAGCTGCTCAGGGAACGGAGTATCCAAAATCCATTGACGGATTTCTTTACCCACGCGCGCCAACTCGGCAACGTCTTCAACATCCAGTTGTTTCAGGGCTTCGGAAATACGCTCGCTCAGACCATTGTGAGCCAGGAAAGCGCGATAGGCTTCGGCAGTGGTCGCAAAACCACCGGGAACGCGTACGCCTTTTTCAGTCAGTTGGCTGATCATTTCGCCCAAAGAGGCATTTTTACCGCCCACTCGCTCAACGTCAGTCATACGCAGGTTTTCAAACCAAATAACGTAGTTTTCGGCCATTTGTGTGTCCAATCCAATCCAAAAATGTTAAAAAAGAAACAAATCCGCCTGCTTATTGTAGCCATTCGTTTGATGGCTGTCATGTGTTTTATCTTTTTTAAAATCACAAATTCGTCTGTGATACTGTGCTTTTCAAGCGTGTAGTCTGCTGAAATGTGAATATCAGATTCATGTTTTTGTGAGTTATCCTATTGTTAAATATGGAAAACAAAATAAGTTAATAAATTTGATAAATAAGATTTATTTTGCAATTTTAGAACAAAATTCTACAAAAAATTAAAAAATGAAATTTTGTGCCAATTTAAAATTTGTTCAAATTTGTTGTAATCCTGTGTAATCTGTCGAGGTCGCTTTATTGCAAAGGCTGTAACTGCTATGATTGCCGTCTGAAACGTTACCCTCAAGAGGATTCATTATGACTGATCCACGCCAAGTCTTCTATATTTCCGACCGAACCGGCCTGACCGCTGAAAATATCGGTGAAGCCTTGCTGAACCAATTTGGCAATGTTGAGTTCAAACGCCATACCTATCCGTTTATCGATACGCCTGAAAAAGCGCGTGCTGTTGTAGACAAAGTCAACCAGTCCGCCGAAAAATTCGGCGTGCGCCCGATTGCTTTTGTCAGTGTGGTCAATGACGAAATCCGTGAAATCATCAAGAAAGCCAATGCGTTCCATATTAATTTCTTTGAAACCTTTCTCGGTCTTTTGGAAAAGGAACTCAATACGGAGGCGGTTGCCGCCCAGCAGGGGCACCACAGTATCGGCAATACCCAACGCTATGATGCGCGTATGGAGGCGGTCAATTTTTCACTGAATCATGATGACGGTGTCAGTGATAAGAATTTGAAAGAAGCCGATGTGATTTTGATGGGGGTTTCCCGTTCCGGCAAAACGCCGACCTGTCTCTATCTGGCCTTGCAATACGGTATCCGTGCCGCCAACTATCCGCTGATTCCCGATGATTTGGAATCGACCGATTTGCCGCGTATGGTCAAGCCTTATAAAGACAAGCTGTTTGGTTTGACCATTCAGCCTGAACGCTTGCAGGCAATCCGTCAGGAACGCCGCCCTAATTCGACTTATGCCAAAATCGATACTTGCCGCAGTGAGATTGCCGATGCGCAAAATATGTTTAAACGCCACGGTATTCCGTTTACCAATACTACGGACAAATCTGTGGAAGAACTTGCTGTGCATATCTTGCAGGCTTGCAAGCTGAAACGCCGTTTTTAACTGAAATGATAAAAGGCCGTCTGAAAGTTTCAGACGGCCTTTTTTTGTTTGGCGCATTAGGTTTTGGGCAGGGTAACACCGGTTTGTCCCATGTATTTGCCGTTGCGGTCTTTGTATGAAGTTTCGCAGACTTCATCGCTTTCAAAAAACAAGACTTGGGCCACGCCTTCGCCTGCGTAGATTTTTGCCGGTAGCGGCGTGGTGTTGGAAAACTCAAGCGTAACGTAGCCTTCCCACTCCGGCTCGAACGGGGTAACGTTGACGATGATGCCGCAGCGTGCGTAGGTGGACTTGCCCAAGCAGACGGTCAGGACGTTGCGCGGGATGCGGAAATATTCGACTGTGCGCGCCAGGGCAAAGGAGTTGGGCGGAATGATGCAGCAGTCGTCTTCGACGGTTACGAAGTTTTTCGGGTCGAAATTTTTCGGGTCGACGATGGTGCTGTTGATATTGGTGAAGATTTTGAATTCATTGGCGCAACGGATGTCGTAGCCGTAGCTGGACGTGCCGTAGGAAATGATGCGCTGACCGTTGGCCTCTTTGATTTGGTTGGGCTCAAACGGCTCAATCATGCCGTGTTCTTCGGCCATGCGGCGTATCCATTTGTCGGATTTAATGCTCATGGTGGTTGTCCTGGGGTAAGGGTTGTTTGGGAATTCTTTGAAATCAACACGACAGCCTTTAGACAGGCTTGTCAATTGATGTTTCAGACGGCCTAAAAGCTGGATAAGGCCGTCTGAAAGGCTGTTTATTTGGTTTTGGAAGCAGATTTCTTAGCCAGTTTGACTTCTTTAATCATACCGTCTTCGCATTTCATGATGAAGACGGGTGTGCCGTTTTGGGAAGCGGTAAAGTTTCCGTGCGCCCTGCCTTTTTTGAACACGCCCTCCAGCGTCATATTGCGTAATTTGGCGCTGTTGGAGGAGAAAGGTTCGATAAAGGTTTCGCTGTTGCCGGAGACGGTATATACGCCTTTGCCGTCAAATTTGCCGTTTTTAAAGGCGCCGACATAGCTGCGGCCGTCCTGGCATTTCCATGTGCCTTTACCGGATGGTTTGCCGTCTTTGCCGACATCGCCATCGTAAACGCAACCTTTTTCCTGATAAGGATTGATGGTTTCAGCAATGGCAGGCGTACCCAGCATGAAGGCGACGGGAAGTAGGGCGAGGTATTTCATCATGATTGTTCCTTTTTGCAGGCGGTTTCAGACGGCCTGATATTGGGATTCAAAAGTCAGCAGGGTTTCAGCAATGCGGCGTGGCAATATGGCTAAAGCGTGTTCGCGCATGGATGTAGGGATACCGTAGTAGGCTTCGGCGATGCTGCCAGTAATGGCCGCCAAGGTATCGCTGTCTCCGCCCAGGGAAACCGCCAGTCGGATGGCGTGTTCAAAATCATCGCTTTCAAGAAAGGCGGTAACTGCTTGAGGTACGGTTTCCTGACAGCTTTCGTTGAAATGATAATGCGGGCGGATTTGGTCGCAACTTTGGCTCAAGTCGTAGCCGAATTGTCGTGTAATGTTTTCTTTGATTTGCGCTTTGCCCATACCGGTACGCGCCCAAAAGACGGCGGCGGCTACGGCTTGCGCGCCTTTAATGCCTTCCGGGTGGTTGTGTGTTACGGCGGCGGATTGTTCGGCAAAATGCAGGGTTTCTTCCAATGTGGCAAATGCCCAGCCAACAGCAGAAACACGCATGGCCGAGCCGTTGCCCCAGCTATTATAAGGTTCTGGATCTTTCCATTCTATCCATTGTGAGAAGCGTCCGCCATATGCGCCTTTGGGGCAGGGATATGCCCTACACCAGCCTTGTAAAATAGATGCCAAATGATCGTTGCAGCCTTGTAAAACCCAATCGGCAATGGCAACAGTGCAAATCGTGTCATCGGTAAAGTCGCTGTCGGGGCTGAAAATATCGAAATCGGTATGACGGTAGTTGTCAAACTCGAATCGTGATCCGGCAATATCGCCGATGACTGCACCCAACATCGTGACATCCTTTCTGATACTTCTATTTATATTTCAGACGGCCTTTGATATTTCCCAATCAAAAGGCCGTCTGAAAAATTACTCTTGCCAGCCGCCTAAATAAGAAACCAGTTCTTCCAACATGGTGCTGATGGCTTCGGTCATCAGGATTTGCGAGGCAAAGGCGAGGCTGGCGGCATCGTCGCCGTTGCTTTCCGCTTCTTCTTGCAAAACGTCCAGATACTGGATGCGTTTGAGCGTAAAGTCTTGGGTTAGGATGAACGCGATTTGTTCGCGCCATACCAAGCCCAGCTGGGTAACGGTTTTGCCGTTTTTGACGTGTTGTACCACTTCGTCGGCGGTCAGGTCTTGTTTGGAAACTTTGACGACCGGAACAATATCACCTACGCCTTTGAGTTCGCAATCGCTGTCCAATTCAAAACCGCCCTCGCAGTGGCCTTGCAGCAGCCAGCTGGTCATCAGGGAAGAGGGTGATTGTTTGGTGTTGGGCAACGAGGCTTCCAAACCGCCCAATGCTTCGCGCAACTTGGTCAGGATGTTTTCCGCTTTGGCAGATGCGGCATTGTTGACCAAAAGATACCCGTGGCGCGTGTCGAAAATCGCCTGTGTGCGGCTGCTGCGCGTAAAGGCACGGGGCAGCAGGTCGTCGGTAATCTGCTCTTTCAGCTCTTGTTTTTCCTTGCGGCCGACATTGCGCGCTTCGTTGTTTTGGATTTCCAAAACCTTTTCATCCAAAATATCGCGGATCACGCCGGCAGGCAGGACTTTTTCTTCTTTTTTCAGGGCCACGCGCCAAGTGTAATCGGCAGGGAAAACCAGCTCGGGCGAAAAGGAAACCGGCGTGGCAAAGCCTTCGCTAAACCAGTCCAAACCTTGACAATGGGCAAATTCGGATTGCGCCAATTTGTCGGCAAGGACTTCCAATTCGGGCAATTTGTCTTTGTTGAGCGGATAAAAACTGATTTGCTTAAACCACATGGCGAGTTTTCCTTTTTATTAAAACCGGCATTATACAGGGAAAATAACATACGGAAATCGGCAGCATCTTTAAAAATGCAGTAAAGGCGTTGACAGAAGAAAAGGCTTTCTGTATAGTTCGCGCTTCGGTTACGCGCCCATCGTCTAGAGGCCTAGGACACTGCCCTTTCACGGCGGCAACCGGGGTTCGAATCCCCGTGGGCGTGCCAAAATTCTTAAAAAACGCTCCTGCTTTTTGCAGGGGCGTTTTTTATTTTCAGACAGCCTGTCGCTGTGAAAATATCTTTAAATTGGTTTACAATAATGCCATTCTGAATCTTAACGAGAGAAAACAATGTTAGACATCCAATTGCTCCGCAGCAATACCGCCGCAGTTGCCGAACGTTTGGCCGCACGCGGTTATGAGTTTGATACCGCGCGTTTTAATGCTTTGGAAGAGCAACGCAAAGCCGTTCAAGTGAAAACAGAAGAGTTGCAGGCTTCGCGCAACAGTATTTCCAAGCAGATCGGCGCGTTGAAAGGCCAAGGCAAACACGAAGAGGCTCAAGCTGCGATGGATCAGGTTGCCCAAATCAAAGCGGATTTGGAGCAGGCTGCCGCTGATTTGGATGCCGTTCAGAAGGAATTGGATGCTTGGCTTCTGAGCATTCCGAACCTGCCGCACGAAAGCGTGCCTGTCGGTAAAGACGAAACCGAAAACGTTGAAGTCCGCAAAGTTGGCACGCCGCGCGAATTTGACTTTGAAATCAAAGACCATGTTGATTTGGGCGAGCCTTTGGGTTTGGATTTTGAAGGCGGTGCGAAACTGTCCGGCGCGCGCTTTACCGTGATGAAAGGCCAAATCGCCCGTCTGCATCGCGCTTTAGCTCAGTTCATGCTGGACACGCACACGCTGAAACACGGCTATACCGAGCATTACACGCCTTATATCGTGGATGACACCACTTTGCAGGGCACAGGCCAACTGCCTAAATTTGCAGAAGATTTGTTCCATGTTACCCGCGGTGGCGACGAGAGCAAGAAAACGCAATATCTGATTCCGACTGCCGAAGTGACGCTGACCAATACTGTTGCCGACAGCATCGTGGCAGGTAGTGATTTACCGTTGAAATTGACTGCGCATTCCCCATGTTTCCGTTCCGAAGCGGGCGCATACGGTAAAGATGTGCGCGGTTTGATTCGCCAACACCAATTCGACAAAGTGGAAATGGTGCAAATCGTTCATCCGGAAAAATCATACGAAGCGCTGGAAGAAATGGTCGGCCATGCTGAAAATATTTTAAAAGCGTTGGAACTGCCATACCGCGTGATTACTTTATGCACCGGCGACATGGGCTTCGGCGCGACCAAAACCTACGACTTGGAAGTTTGGGTTCCGGCGCAAAATACCTACCGCGAAATTTCCAGCTGCTCCAACTGCGAAGATTTCCAAGCTCGCCGCATGAAAGCGCGTTTCAAAGATGAAAACGGTAAAAACCGTTTGGTGCATACTTTGAACGGCTCAGGCTTGGCAGTCGGCCGTACTTTGGTGGCGGTTTTGGAAAACCATCAAAATGCCGATGGCAGCATTAATGTTCCTGCTGCGTTGCAACCGTATATGGGCGGCGTGACCAAACTGGAAGTAAAATAATCGCTGTTTAAATGAAAAGGCCGTCTGAAACTTGGGTTCAGACGGCCTTTTATATGATTGGGCAATTATTTGTTGTGTTGACGGAAATATTCCCATTCTTCAACGACTTTACCGTCAGGCAAGTGGCACACGCCGTATTCGTTGCCGTCTTTGTCTTTTTTGATTTCGGATTTGCCGCCTTGTTTGAGGCAGAATTCAGAAGCCGGATTGGCCACGCCGACGTTGGGTGATTCTTGTTTTTCAGAAGCGGAGCAGGCAGCCAAAGTAGTGGCGGCAGCGAGGCTGAGGATAAGGGGTTTGATCATGGCGTGTCTTTCATTTGAGGGATAAAAACCAGCGGATTATAGGGGAGGCTTGCGTTTAATGGCGTTAACCAGATTAAAGGCCGTCTGAAAAGTTTTCAGACGGCCTTGAGTTTAAGAAGTCATACCGGATTATTTGGCTGCTTCGGCTTTTTCTGCTTTTTCGCCTTCTTTAGCAAAGTATTTGGCGTAAATTTTGTCGTATTCACCACTTTCGCGTACTTTTTTCAGCGCATCGTTCAACATTTTGATGGTTGCTTCGTCGCCTTTGCGTGCAGCGATACCATAGTTTTCGATGGTGAAGTCAGGTAGGGAGATGAAATCCAAGCCTTTGGTCGGGTTGTTTTTCACATAGTTGGCAATGACCGCACTGTCGCTGACTACGGAATCCAAACCGCCGTTTTCCAATTCTTTAATAATCAGGGGAACGCTTTCAAAGCGGGCGATTTTCGGATTGTCGTTGCCCAAGAGTTTGGAAACGGAGAAGTCGCCGGTGTAGCCGGTTACTACGCCGACTTTGGCCATGTTTTTCAGGTCTTCGGAAGAGGCCACTTTTTTGCCTTTTGGAACGAGGACAACTTGGGTGATTTCAAAGTATGGATCGCTGAAGAGCATACTTTGTTTGCGGTCGTCAGTGATGGTTACGCCGGACATAACGATGTCCACGTCGCCGTTGTTCAGAGAAGGGAAGAGGCTTTCCCATGGCTGGTGTTTGAATTCGACTTTGAAGTTGCCGGCTTTAGCCATGGCGTTCATTAAGTCAACATCAAAACCTTCTACTTTGCCGGCAGAATCCAAAGATTCAAATGGGGCAAACTCGGCGTTGGAGCCGACACGGTACACTTTATCGGCAGGAGCAGAAGCATTGTTGCTTTGACCGCCGCAGGCAGTCAGGGCAAGGGCGGAGCAAGCGAGGGCAGTGGCCAGCCATTTTTTCATGTTCATGATATGTGCTTTCTTAATAAAATGTTAACGGATAAAATCTTAGTTTAGCATAATTTTGCGAACATACTAGCCGAAATCAGTGGTCTTTTTCTCGGAAAAATGCGTAGGTTACGTCATGGAAGAGGTCGGTGTGCGGACTGTCTTCGTAGCTCAATTCCGCCAACGCGTCTTCAAAGGCAAGCTGGATGGATTCTACGGCATCGTTGGCCATGTCGGAGGGCAGGGAGCGGATAAGGCCTTTGAGTGCGGTGGCGAGGACGTGGTTTTGCATACGCAAAGCGTCGTTGGCCTCTTCCAGATATTCGAGGCGTTGTTCGATGCTGCTCATGATGTATCCTTGAGTATTAAATAAAATAGTGATTATATAGCGAATTAATATTAAAATGTGACGCTTGCGCCGGCTTGCCGGATATGTCCAACCATCGGCCGTATTTCAAGTGATTTTAGGTTTGAATGCGGTTCACAATAAAAATGAAAAAACGAGATTATTATGGAAAACAATCGTCTTGACCCC
This sequence comes from Neisseria sp. P0004.S004, assembly GCF_051963335.1. Lineage (NCBI taxonomy): Bacteria > Pseudomonadati > Pseudomonadota > Betaproteobacteria > Neisseriales > Neisseriaceae > Neisseria > Neisseria sp. P0004.S004. The sequence continues at coordinate 163,977 of NZ_JBQCUK010000005.1, read as the reverse complement.
ACAGCCCTCGAGGAAGAAGACCTGAATTGGGAAAAACGCCTGGAAAGATTGCGTCAGGCACGCCAATTCAATACCGCGCCGACTCATGCGCCATTGGTCAAAAAATCGGATGAAGCTGTCGAAGTTGCGCCCAAAACCGCGCCTAAAAAAGAATATAAATTGGATGCGGGCAATCGTGAAAAAGTATTGGAAGAATATTTGTACCGCTGGCAGTTGGAGCACAATACTGCTTTGGCCGACGATGGCGAAGCAGTGGAAACCGATGCGATGGTGGTTTTGCAGGACAACTGGTTGAGCGCACAATCGGCATTACAGGCCGCGGCTTCAGAGCGTCACATTGAATCGACCCGTACCGTCAGACTAAATCCGAAATCAGGTGCCGTAGATTTTGATGCGCCTGAAATGGAAGAAACTGAAAAACCGGAAAATGATGATGCGCAAGCGGCTGAAGAGGCGGTTTCAGACGGCCTTGAACAAGAACCGGCCATTAATGTTCATATCAATGTATTGAACCCGCAGGCAATTGGCCGTCGGGAAGTATTCTGCGTTTCTGAAAAAGATTTGACCGAGCGTCTGATTAAGCGTTTACGCCCCCATGTGGCCGATGCGGTCAACGGCATGATTCGGATTGCCGTGCAAAAACAAATGGCCTTGTTCACTTACCAGTTGCAGCAAATGCTGAACGAGCAGGCGCCGGGTTTGGTGGAAGATGTATTGGAACACAACGTCAAACGTATTCTGGACGATATGAAGGTTGAAATGAAATACCGCCGCTGAGTATCCGGGCCGTCTGAAAAGTTTCAGACGGCCTTTGGCATAAATTTCCCTTAAAATTTTGCGAAGCGTGTATAATGGCGGCTCACGTTTTCGTGATAAATATCCTTTCTAAATAGTTGATATGCCCGATGCAGAATCGGGCATTTTTTTTGAGATTGTTATGAATAAAAACAAAATCATTGTATTGCTGATTGCTCTGGTTGCCGTATTTGCCTATCAAAAAATGCAAAACAAGCAGCCGCTACAATCGCAGCATCAGCAGAAAATAGAAGCCGTTCAAAAACAAAACAATGCGGGCGGAGAAAACGCCGATACGGCTCAACAGCAAACCGGTTCGGGCAAACAATCGGCAGAAGTGGTTTTGAAACAGGCGTTTGAAAACGAACAAAGTGATATTCAGGTTGAAGGCGAGGGCACGGTATGGAAAACCCTGCCGGATGACAACAAAGGCACGCGCCACCAACGCTTTATCTTGAAGCTCTCCAGCGGCCAGACGCTTTTGGTGGCACACAATATCGACCTTGCCGATAAGATTAAGGGTTTGAAAAAAGGCGATAAAGTAGCGTTTTACGGAGAATACGAATGGTCGGAGCAGGGCGGCGTTATCCATTGGACGCACCATGACCCGTCAGGCCGGCATACTGACGGCTGGTTGAAACACGACGGCCGCCTTTATCAGTAAAAACGGTTTTCCTGTTTTTTCAGACGGCCTGAAACACGGCCTTCGGCTTGAAAGATGGTAGAAATCGGCGCAAAATGTTAACAAGTTAAACAGACGGAAAAATATTGTTCCGTCCATTGGAATACACAGTAGATTGGAGAATAAATGAACAAAAAACTTCATCCGCAAACGCTGGCCATCCGGGGCGGCAAAGAGCAGACCGAATATCGCGAACACAATCAGGCGCTGTTTTTGACCAGCAGCTTCATGTGGGAAAGCGCGCAACATGCGGCAGATTTGTTTTCCAAAAAAATTAAAGGCTTTACCTATACCCGTACAGCCAATCCGACTACTGCCGCTTTTGAAAAACGCATTGCCGCATTGGAAGGCGCAGAGCGCGCGGTAGCCACTTCGACCGGTATGTCCGCAATTCAGGCAGCGTTTTTTACCTTCTTGCAAGCAGGCGACCACGTTGTTTCCAGCCGCAGCCTGTTCGGCACGACCGTCGGTTTCATCAACAACATCGTTACCAAGTTCGGCATCGAAGTCAGCCATGTATCGCCGGTTGATGTAGATGAATGGAAAGCGGCCATCAAGCCCAATACCAAACTGTTTTTCTTGGAAACTCCGTCCAACCCATTGGGCGAAGTTGCCGATTTGGAAGCGCTGGCTGAACTGGCGCACAGCATCGGCGCGCTTTTGGTGGTGGACAACAGCCTCTTGTCGCCCGTCGGCTCGCAGCCTTTGAAACACGGTGCGGATATTTCCGTTTCTTCCGCAACCAAAGCCATCGACGGCCACGGCCGCGTGATGGGCGGCGTATTGGCCGGTTCGGAAGAGCTGATGACGCAAGTTGCCATATATTGCAACTCTTGCGGTTTGGCAATGTCTCCGTTTAACGCATGGCAGTTGTTGAGCGGCGTGGAAACCCTGTCGCTGCGTATGGAAAAACAATTCGACAACGCCCTGAAAATCGCCCAATGGCTGCAACAACAGCCGCAAGTCCAAGCCGTGTACTACACCGGTTTGCCCGACCATCCGCAGGCAGAGCTTATCCGCAAGCAACAAAACGGCGGCGGCATCGTCATCGGCTTTGAAGTGGCCGATCAAGAAGCCGCATGGAAAGTCGTGGACGGCGTGGCGCTTTTCTCCCGTACTGCCAACCTCGGCGACGTGCGCTCGACCATTACCCATCCGTGGACAACCACGCACGGCCGGATGCAGCCTGAAGAAAAACTCGCCGCCAATATCCGTCCGGGCTTGATCCGCCTCTCTGTCGGTTTGGAATACATTGACGATTTGATTGATGATTTGCAACAAGCATTGAACAAATAATCTAAAAACAAATTTCAGACGGCCTTAAAATTTAATAGGCCGTCTGAAAGCAATCAAACACACATCTTAAGAATAAAAGGAAAAAAATAATGTCTGAAGCAGAATTCGCCTCGTGGGCAATGAAAATCCTCCTCACCGGCCTGATTATCTTTTTGGGCTTTATCGTTTGGAACTTGGGTAAAGAATCCAAGGCCGGCAAATTCGGCATTGCCATGCTCTTCTTGGTTTTGGGCTTGGGCGTGTTTGGATTTGTATTCAAAGAATTGCTGATTAGCTTTTTGGTATTGCCGAAATAAGCAGGAAGTTTATAGATAGAACAAGGCCGTCTGAACATTTTTTCAGACGGCCTTTTGATTTGATAATTAAATTACGCCTAATTCTTGCAAGCCGCGCAATACGCCGTCTTCATCGACACTTGGGCAGACGAATTGTGCGGCGGCTTTGGCCGCTTCTTCGCCATTGCCCATGGCAACGCCAAAGCCGACGGTTGACAGCATTTCCAAGTCGTTGAAGCTGTCGCCGAATGCCATCACTTTGCCCATATCAATGCCCAGTTTTTCCACTGCGTGGGCGATGCCACGTGCTTTTGAACCTTCTTGTTTGAGTAGGTCCATGGCATGTTTGTGCCAGCGGACGGATTTGAAGCCGTGTTGTTGAATCAGCGGTTGCAGGATTTTTTCTTCTTCCTCATCCACAAAGACCAACATTTGATAGACGGGTTGTTTGCGGAAATATTCTTTGTCGGTTAAAAAGTTGGGCAGGATATGCGATAAACCTTCGACAACGCGCGGAGAGTTGGAGGAGACGGCAATTTCTTGGTTGTTGACGAATGCGTAGTCTATTTTGTGTTGCTTAAGCAGGTGGATGGCGGTTTCTATGTCGGCAATATCCAAGGGGTAGCTTTGCAGGGGCTCGCCGCGAAAGGAAATATATTGGCCGTTGATGGTAACGAGCATGTCGATGCCGCATTCTTGAATCAAGGCTTTGACTTTGGCGGGAATGGCGGCTTCCGGACGGCCGGTGGCGATGGCAGTCAAAATGCCTTTGGCTTTCAATGCGCGCATGGCTTGGGCAACCGAAGGGCGTAAGGTATCCGTGTATTTACGGTAGAGGGTGTCGTCAATGTCAAAGAAGATGATTGCAGGATTGTTCATGGTTCACTCGTCGGGCCGGGTATACACAGCTTTCATTGAAAATTGTGTGAACAGCTTGTGTATAAATTGGTTTAGTATTTGATTGCTATTATAAAAATAAGTTCTGATTAAAATTTAGGCAGCTTTTTGTTTTGAGAATAAAGCAGAAAGTTATCCACATCAGGCCGTCTGAAAATTTGGTTTTCAGACGGCCTTGTTTTAAGCAATCAGACGGATATTTTCTTTGTCTTGCCTGAATTTGTTTTTAATCACGATAGGCAGGCTGCTGTCGAAATACCAGCTGCCATCAGGCAATGCCAACGCGCCGCCGGCGCAGAGCAGGGTAATGCTGTTTCCGGTCAGGGGATCGGTTTCGGTAATTTCAATTTCATGCGCTTTGCCCCAATCGGTTACGGGGAGTAGGTGGGCAAGCTCGGTAATACGTTGGTTTTGATGTTTGATGCCGTTGGGTTGGCGGCAGTCGCCGTTGCATTTTCCGACGGCCTCAACAGGGCAGGGTTCGTCCTTTGCGTAGCCGGTCGGCAAAATATTGAGCGAATCCGGGCAGAGCCTGTGTTCTTGCGACCATTGTGCCAAAGCACGTTTGGCTGCTTTTTTGTGGGCAAACAAACCGTATGGACGCCAGTTTCTGGTGCCGTTGTTTAACAAGACAATGCGTGCTTGAAGGCTGCCGTGTTCGTCAGCGATAAAGCGGACGGTAGAAAACGATGTGGATTTTTCAGACGGCATCAGTTGGTATTCCTGCATGGTCTGGGCTTTGAGCCATAATGTATGGAGCTGACCGACTGCCGGAATAAAACGGATGGAGGCTGCGGCTTTGATGTGCGGTGGCAGTTTTTTGCTGTGCAGCAGGGTGGCGGTTTCACTGTATGCGCGTTCGTGTGCTTCAATGGCCTGGGCTTTGCCGAAATGGTCAAACCAAACCAATACGCCGTAACTGTCGGGCAGGGCATAGAGCTGTTGGGCAAGAGAATCGGGCAACCAAGTGGGCAACATTTTCGGATTCATCAATACACGGACGTGTTCATCCCATTGTTGGTGATTTTTTTCTGCCAGACTTAATTCGAGATAATCACACAATGCGGCAACATCGGTCATGGCGCGGTGGCGGTTGGCCGTCTGAATGCCGGTGCGTTCGATAATGCTGTCGAGGCTGTGTTTGTAAAACTCAGGATACAGGCGGCGAGACAGTTGAACCGTACAGAGAGAGGGTGCGGCAAAGTCAGTATGGATACGGGCAAACTCGTGACGCAGGAAGGTATAGTCAAAGCGGCTGTTGTGCGCAACAACTACAGCCCCTTGCAATAGCGGCAACAAATCGGCTGCAATATCGGCAAAGACAGGCGCGTTTTTCACCGTTTCATCATGAATTCCGGTCAATCTGGCAACAAATTCGGGAATGCTGCGGCAAGGATTGACCAATTGCTCGTAATGTGTGGCGCGTCCTTGCTCAAAACGAACAAGGGCGACTTCCGTTATCCTGTCTTGATAGAAATTTCCACCGGTCGTCTCCAAATCCACCACGACCACAGGCCGTCCCAAACGGGAAAATGCTTCGGATAAGAGCGGCCAGCGTGCGAAATCTGACATTTTATTCTCTGTAAATTCAATAGCAAATGCGCATTTTACACGCTGTCTGTAAGTTTTCCAAATAAAACGCTTGACAGTAAATAGCCTTCTCTTTATAATTCAAACCTTTCTTGATGCACCCGTAGCTCAGTTGGATAGAGTATCTGGCTACGAACCAGAGGGTCGGGCGTTCGAATCGCTCCGGGTGCGCCACAGAAAATCTCCGCGCCCATCGTCTAGCGGTTAGGACATCGCCCTTTCACGGCGGTAACCGGGGTTCGATTCCCCGTGGGCGTGCCAGTTTATAAAAAAGCGCAATCTGTTTCGGGTTGCGCTTTTTTGCGTCTGTCGGTTTTGAAATGATTTGACGGTTTTAAAATGATTTGAACCTCTCTTTTTATCTGCTAACGCTGGTTGGTATTTGTCATAATATACTAAAAACATTTATTATTATATATCTAATAATCATAATTTGAGGGAAGACGTTCATGGCGTGGCGGTTTGTATTGCCTGCTTGGGTGGTTGGGGTAGTGCTTTCGTTTGCGTTGCCGTTTGTGCCGCTATGGTGGGTTTGGTTGTCTGTAATCATTGGCGCGCTTTCGTTGTGTCGAAGATTTGCTGTGGTTTGGTTGGTGCTGGCTGTTTGCGTGGGCATGGCGTTTGGTGTGTGGCGAACAGGGCTGGTGTTGGCCGGTCAATGGCCTGTAGGGGAGGTGGCGGCTAAAGTTTTGACGGTTGAAGTGGCGGATATGCCGCGTGATGATGGTCGGCGCGTGCAGTTTGCGGCAAGGGCTTGGGATGAGCGTGGGCAGGCTTTTGATTTGATGTTGTCGGATTATCAGCGGCGTGATTGGGCGGTGGGCAGTCGGTGGTCTGTATCGGCGCGGGTAAGGCCGGTGATCGGTGAAGTGAATGTGCGCGGTTTGAACCGTGAAACATGGGCTTTGGCCAATGGTATCGATGGCATGGGTACTTTGGGACGCGATAGGAAACTCGTGCGTCAAGGCGGTGGTTTCGGTTTGGCTAATATGCGTGATGCGGTAAGCCAAAGTTGGCAGAGAATAGAGGATAAATATCCTGAGTTTTCAGACGGCATAGGGTTGATGCGTGCTTTGAGTATTGGTGAGCAATCGGCGTTGCGGCCGCCTTTGTGGCAGGCATTCCGGCCTTTGGGGCTGACGCACTTGGTCAGTATTTCGGGCTTGCATGTGACGATGGTGGCGGTATTGTTTGCCTGGCTGATTAAGCGAATTTTTCGTTATTCGCCGTGGATTCCGGCGCAACCGCGTGTGTGGATATTGGCCGGCGGTGTTGCCGGGGCTTTGTTTTATGCACTTTTGGCCGGTTTTTCCGTGCCGACGCAACGCAGTGTGTTGATGTTGGTTGCGTTTGCGTGGGCATGGTGGCGTGGCAGTGGCGGCTCGGGATGGACGGCGTGGTGGCAGGCTTTGGCCGTTGTTTTGTTGTTGGATCCGTTGGCCGTATTGGGCGTGGGAACGTGGTTGTCTTTCGGCTTGGTTGCTGCTTTGATTTGGGCTTCATCAGGCCGTCTGAAAGAGTCGGGCTGGCGTTTGGCTGTACGGGGGCAATGGGCGGCGACGGTATTGTCGGTGGTATTGCTGGGCTATTTGTTTGCTTCGTTACCTTTGTTCAGTCCCTTGGTCAATGCGCTGGCTATTCCTTGGTTTTCTTGGGTATTAACGCCGTTGGCTTTGCTGGGTTCAGTTTTTTCTTTTGAACCTGTCCAGTTAATAGCGGCATTTTTGGCGGAATACACTTTACGCGGTTTGGTATGGCTGGCTACGGTATCGCCTGAATTTGCCGTCGCAGCGGCGCCCGTGCCTTTGCTGGTGTTGGCGATGATGGCGGCTTTGCTGTTATTGTTGCCACGAGGACTAGGCTTGAAACCTTGGGCATGTTTGGTTTTATTGGGTTTTGTGTTTTACCGTCCTGCCAAGTTGGAGGAGGGGGTGGCAAGAGTTACGGTGATGGATGCGGGGCAAGGTTTGTCGGTGTTGATACAAACGCGTAACCGCAATCTTTTGTTTGATACGGGAACGGAGCAAGTGGCGCAAACAGGTATTGTGCCGAGTTTGAACGCGATGGGCGTGCGCCGTTTGGACAGCCTGATTTTGTCGCACCATGATATTGACCATGACGGCGGTTTTCAAAGTGTGGCGGCTGTCGGTGCCGATAAATTGCTTGCCGGACAACCTGAGTTTTATCCGAATGCAGAGTTTTGCCAAGAAGACAAATGGCAATGGGACGGCGTAGATTTCGAGTTGCTCCGGCCGTCTGAAAATACGGGCAAGGAAGATAACGACCAGAGCTGCGTATTGCGTGTCGTGGCAAACGGCAAAGCCTTGTTGATAACCGGCGATTTGGGCGTGAAGGGCGAGGCCGGTTTGATTGAGAAATACGGCAATGCGCTGTATAGCCAAGTGTTGGTGTTGGGACATCATGGCAGCAGTACGGCTTCGTCAGGCAGCTTTCTGCATACGGTTTCGCCGCAATATGCCGTAGCATCCAGTGGCTATGCCAATGCCTACAAACATCCGACCGTTGCCGTACAAAATCGTGTCCGCGCGCACGGTATTACTTTGTTGAGAACAGATTTGTCAGGCGCATTGGTGTTTGTTTTAGGGCAAGACGATGTGTTCCGAGGCCGTCTAAAAAAGGATAAGTTTTATTGGCAGAAGAAACCGTTTGAGTAAAAGGATAAAAGGCCGTCTGAAAGACTTTTCAGACGGCCTTGATATTTTTTTATTCTTGACGGGCATTATCCAAATTTTGTGTGAATCCAATTGTGGATAGTTTGGTTTGATATTTGATAATAAAGAATAAATTAATTGTGATGAAAAAATAGGCAGTATAAGAACGGAGTAATAATCACGAAGTCATTTTATAACTGTTGTTAATTTGATAAGCATTTTGAATCTGTTTGGATGAATAAATCCACTTGTTTTTAGCTTGCTTATATAATCTAAACGCATTATTGCATATTCAAATTAAATTTAACAAAGGGATAAAGAAATGACTGAAACTCAAAACCAACCTAATAACGAAGAGTCCGTAGTGATTATCGGCACGCGTCGTGATGATGTGCTGTATGGCAGCTTGGGACACAATATTTTTTACGGCGGTTTAGGAAACGATACCTTTATTGTGAACAACCGGAATGACCAAATCGTTGAAAGGTACGGCGAGGGTACGGATACGGTTTATACCCATACGACTTATACGTTGCCAAATTATGTTGAAAACCTGACGATGACCGGCCACGATAATATTTTTGGTTTCGGCAACAATTCCGACAACGTCCTTATCGGGAACAGCGGCAACAACCGTTTGAGCGCCGGACGTGGCAAGGATGTGCTTTACGGCGGGGCGGGTAATGATTTGCTGCTGGCAGGCGATGATGACGACAAACTTTATGGTGGCGACGGCAACGATATTTTGCGTGGCGATCATGGTAACGATTATTTGGAAGGAAACGAAGGCGACGATGTTTTAGACGGCGGAATCGGTGCAGACGTAATGCGCGGCGGCAATGGTAACGACACGTATTATGTGGACAGTCCAAACGATGTCGTTATCGAAGAAGCCAATGGCGGCATTGATACGGTCTACACAGGTATGACTTATCGTTTGCCGACTCATGTTGAAAACCTGACCTTGACCGGCAGCGGCAATTATTTCGGCTTCGGCAACCATTCCGACAACGTCCTAATCGGCAACATTGGCAACAACCGTTTGATCGGAGGCCGCGGCAATGATGTGCTTCGCGGAGAGGCAGGCTATGACTTGCTGTTGGCGGGCGATGGCGACGACAAACTTTACGGCGGTACCGGCAACGATATTTTGCGCGGCGATGCCGGTAATGATTATTTAGATGGCGGCGAAGGAAATGACACGTTTGAAGGTGGTAGCGGAGATGATACTTATGTGTTCCGCCGCGGCAGCGGCCATGATGTCATTTCAGATAATTTGGGCCATAACAGCATTCATTTTGAAGGTTTGAGTGCGAAGGATATTAGTCTTACTACTCGTCCAAGCGCCAGTAATCCTGCCCTTAAAGATTGGGTATTTACGATTCGTGAAACAGGCGAAACGCTGACTCTTAAAGAGCAACACAAGACCTATTCATCTGTATCCAAGTATAAATTCGCGGATAAGGAAATGGATGTTGCTGAAATCTTCAAATATCCCGAGCACGATGCCGGCGAAGACAGCGTAACCATGCGTGTGCTTTACAAAGATGGTCATGCCGTCACACATGCCGCCGAACAAGGGCAGTACCTTCAGACGGCCTCTTTGCAGTATTGGGAAAATATTGCCACTCAAAAAAGAGCCAATGATATTGTCCGACCCAGTTATAAACAGGCTCAGCATTCTATTTTTACCAAAGACAGTGATGGCGACGGTTTGGTTGATGCCATTGACCGCAATCCGCAGGAGTGGAATGTTTCCGAGCGCGATTTGCGGATGTTCTCGTCGTTGGTTTATGAATCTTCATATGATCTGCATGCTTTATTTACAGGTAATTATTGGTGGAATACGAGATATGCTTCTATTGTCAAAGATATTAACAGTAAATATTTTATCAATCAGGCTAATATCTCTGAACTGACTGGGGAATGGAAATTGCTTAGGGCTGATAGTTTGGGAAGCGGTTTGGATTATGCGATTTTCGGCAATTCGAACAAAAAGGGCGGTTGGGAAAATGTTGTGGTAGCGTTTAGAGGTACGCAGGCGACCAGCATTGAAGATGTTTTGGCTGATTTGAAAATTGCGGACGGTAAGTTGCCGGAGCAAACCAAATATTTGGATGATATTGCCCGTTATGTTAATACGCTTCATGCCAAAAATGTGTATTCGACCGGACATTCGTTGGGAGGCTATCTTGCAGAATACTTCGCCGCACATACCATGCAACAGCGTTATGACTGGGCAAGTAATTTTAAACGCAGCAGCCTGTTTAATCCGGCTGTTTTGAATGTGGACAGCGATTCGCCCGAAGCTTTAAAACAAGCACGGGATATGGCCGATAAAATGGCGGAAACACGTATCATAGACAACTCGGATACCACACAGGCACGCCATCTGTATGAAACCAATTCCTATGTAATCAAAGGCGAATGGGTTGGAGATGGTTTTTCTGGTAAAACAGGTGCGGGTATTGGTGCAGTAGTCGGTGGGATATTGGGTGCAGTGACCGGAGGACTGGGCTTTGCGGCTGGAGCTGCTCTAGGTTTAGCTGCAGGTGCTGCTGCGTCCCAAGTTCATAAAGGATTGGGCAGATATCCGAATGCCAAGGTTTTGGATTTCAAAAGCGGCGATGTATGGGGCAAACACAATATGACCAGCTTTTATGAGTCTGATACCGAACTTGAACAATACTTCTCCCAAGGTAAACGTATCGACAAGCATTACAAAAATCCTTATTTGAGGGATTCTGACCAAGACGGTTTTTCAGACGGCATTGAAAACAAATGGGGTAGCAGCAGTAATGATGCCCAAGAAACGCCATACGCAACTGGTACATCTACTATTTATAACGATGACCGGCCCATGCTTGCCGTGGTTCAGACAGAGGATGCAGCCGGTAACGTTCTGTCACTCAAAGGCGTGGAAATGACGGCGCACCAGCAGGGCGATAAGATGGCGTATGCGGCAAACGGTAAGGAAATCGACTTAGGCAAAAACGGCTTTGATTGGTCTGTCAGCATCAGTGGAGACAACAAAGGCGTAGCGGCCTTGCATGGTAGTGCGGCTGACGATGTATTGAAAGGCAGTGATGGCAATGATTATCTGGCAGGAGGTCTGGGTGGCGATACCATTGTTACCGGCGAGGGTAGAGATACGGTGGCATTTACTGCGTGGGATGTCCGCGAGGGCAAACTGGATCATTTGCTGGATTTCAATCCGGTCAAAGACAAGTTGGATTTGAGCGCCATGCGCCCGTTGCTCAATGAGAAAGAAAGCCAGGTTAGCTGGGCGGATTTGTTTGTCCGCGATGTGGATACATTCAGCCCCGACCGCTCGTATCTTGTGTTCAACAGCGCCCAAAAAACCTTGGCGTATCGGGGTGCAGGAGCTGAAAGTAGCACAGAGTTTGCACGTTTCTACAACGAAGACGCTGCGCAGCTGACGGCCGCCAATATTATCGGCTGATGGTTGTTTTGAAGTTTAAGGCCGTCTGAACTTGATATTTCATGTTCAGACGGCCTTAAACTTTGTGTTTGTTAACTATATAATATCTGACTCATCTGTTTAAAAAGGCCATCGCCATGAACACCATACGCACCAAAATTTGCGGTATTACCCGACCTGAAGACGCGCTGGCTGCGGCCGAATTGGGTGCGGATGCCATCGGGCTGGTGTTTTACGCCAAGAGTAAACGGGCTGTGAGTATTGAGCAGGCGCAGGAGGTTGTGAGAAATTTGCCGCCGTTTGTATCGGTGGTGGCCTTGTTTGTGAATGAAAACGAGCAAACCATCCGTGAGATTTTGCGTCAGGTGCCGATAGATGTGATTCAGTTTCACGGCGATGAGGACGATGATTTTTGCCGTCGGTTTGACCGCCCGTATTTGAAGGCCGTGCGCGTACAGTCCGCTGCCGATATTCAGACGGCCTGTGCCAAATTTCCGAATGCCCGCGCTTTGCTGTTTGATGCCTATCATCCGACCGAATACGGCGGTACGGGACAAAGTTTCGATTGGACCATGTTGCACGGCAATATCGGCAAACCGTGGATACTTGCCGGTGGATTGACGGCGGAAAACGTTGCCGAAGCGGTAAAAATCAGTGGCGCGGCGGCGGTGGATGTGTCTGGCGGCGTGGAAATCTCCGGCGGGATTAAGAGCAGGGAGAAAATGGCGGCGTTTATTCAGGCAGTAAAGGCCGTCTGAAATTTTGTTTGAATGAAAAACAACCGGAATACAGATATGCAAGAGCCAATCGTTGAATCCCACCCCTTCGCAGCCTTGTTGCCGCCGCAGGCAACGGTCATGATGATGGGGACGTTTCCGCCTAAAGAAGAAAAACACGCGATGCAGTTTCATTATCCGAATTTCCAAAACGATATGTGGCGCGTGTATGGGCTGGTGTTTTTCGGCGATGCGGCGCATTTTCAAAAGCAGGGCGAAAAGGCGTTTGATGCCGATAAAATTAAAGCGTTTTTGAGTGAGAAGGGGATTGCATCCTGTCCGACCGTGTTGAAGGCCATACGCGAACATGGCAATGCTTCGGATAAGTTTTTAAAAGTGATAGAAACCGTCGATTTGGCGGCAGTATTGGCGCAAATGCCTGAGTGCCGCCATCTTTGTACCACCGGCGGTAAGGCAACCGAAGTTTTGTTGGAGATTCAAGGCAGCGGTATGAAAATGCCGAAGACAGGCGAAACAGTGCCGTTTCACTATGTTGGACGTGAGTTGACCCTGACGCGTCTGCCTTCGACTTCGCGTGCCTATCCTTTGAGTTTGGCGAAAAAAGCGGCGGCGTATCGGGCTTTTTTTGAAATGGCTGGATTGACTGTTTTTTAGGAGTAGGGTGATGGACCGTTATGAAATTTCTTTAATGACGTTTATGGCTTTGTGGTGGCTTTTTAATGTCGTCTCAGTGTGGCTGAAGGCCAAACAATGGCATATCAAGGTATTGCTGGGCGGAACGCTTTTGTATGTGATACAAATATCTGCAGTCATTATGTCTGTTAACGGCCTTAATTGGATATTTTTGAATGTAAGCACTATAAAAAATACCAATGAGTTGATTATTGCTTTGCTTGTGCTTAACTTTTTGGGTTGTTGGTTGCTGGCACTGTGGCTGGGGATGTTGGCATTAAAACTATGCCTGAGAAACAAAAACGAAGAAAAATATATCGCGCCGCCGTTGGGTACGGCATTGATTGCAACATCGAGCTGTACGCTGTTGTTCCTATTTTGTCTGCTGATATTATTATTCAATTAGTTGCCGACAAGATGAATGGAAAACGGCTATAATTGCTGACAATTTTACTTTCAGACGGCCTTGTACTGAATCAGGCCGTCTGAAACCATAAAACGAACAAGGAAAAATCCCATGAAAAATTATCACGCTCCCGACGAGAACGGCTTTTTCGGCGAACACGGCGGCCTGTACGTTTCCGAAACCCTGATTCCTGCTTTGCAAGAATTGGCAGAAGCCTATAAAGCAGCGAAAGAAGATCCTTCATTTTGGGAAGAGTTCCGCCATGATTTGAAACACTATGTCGGCCGTCCCAGCCCTGTTTACCATGCCGCGCGATTGTCCGAGCATTTGGGTGGCGCACAAATCTGGCTGAAGCGTGAAGATTTGAACCACACTGGTGCGCACAAAGTCAACAACACCATCGGTCAGGCATTGTTGGCACGCCGCATGGGTAAAAAACGTGTCATCGCCGAAACCGGCGCGGGTCAGCACGGCGTGGCTTCTGCTACCGTTGCCGCACGCTTCGGCATGACTTGCGACGTGTACATGGGTGCAGACGATATCCAACGTCAAATGCCCAACGTGTTCCGTATGAAATTATTGGGTGCGAACGTGGTCAGCGTGGACAGCGGCAGCCGCACTTTGAAAGACGCGATGAACGAAGCCATGCGCGAATGGGTTGCCCGCGTGGACGATACGTTCTACATCATCGGTACTGCCGCAGGCCCTGCGCCGTATCCGGAAATGGTACGCGATTTCCAATGCGTGATCGGCAATGAAGCCAAAGAACAAATGTTGGAAGCCATCGGCCGCCAACCTGATGTTGCCGTTGCCTGCGTGGGCGGCGGCTCGAACGCCATCGGTTTGTTCCATCCCTATATCGAAGAAGAAAACGTGCGTTTGGTCGGCGTAGAAGCCGGCGGTTTGGGTGTGGATACGCCTGACCACGCCGCACCGATTACCAGCAAAGCCCCTATCGGCGTATTGCACGGTTTCCGCAGCTATTTAATGCAGGACGAAAACGGTCAAGTCTTGGGTACGCACTCTGTTTCCGCAGGCTTGGACTACCCAGGCATCGGCCCGGAACACAGCCATTTGAACGACATCAACCGCGTGGAATACACTGTTGCGAAAGACGACGAAGCACTCGAAGCCTTTGACTTGCTTTGCCGTTTCGAGGGCATTATTCCTGCGCTGGAATCCAGCCATGCCGTTGCTTGGGCGGTGAAAAACGCGCCGAAAATGAGCAAAGACCAAGTGATTTTGGTCAACCTCTCCGGCCGTGGCGATAAAGACATTAATACCGTGGCGAAACTCAAAGGCATTGAGTTGTAAGCCTTATTGATTGAGCAGTAAAGGCCGTCTGAAAAAGCTGGATTTCAGTCTTTCAGACGGCCTTTGTTTCCGTAATGATCAGCGTAGTATTTTATCCGCACAAACTCTATCAAGTATCGGCGGCTAAGGAAATTTATCCTTCCAAACTGAGCTTGTACGCTTTCTAAACCGATTATTCAAGTTATCCATCACCATGAAACATTTAGTAATCCATCTAAAACTATTGGGCATGGCGGCGTTTTGGGGCGCATCTTGGCCGATGGGGCGGATGCTGGGACAAGCGCTGCCGCCTTTAACGGGCGGTATGCTGCGCTTTTTGACAGCGGCAATTTTGCTTTTGGGCTGGCTGTTTGCACGGTATCGATTGCGTACTTTGGCGGTTTTGTCACGCAAACAATGGCTTGGATTGGCACTGGCGGCGGCATTCGGCGTATTTGGTTTTACTGTGTTGTCTATGCTAGGTTTGCAGCGGCTTCCTGCTTCAAGGGCGACGGTGTTGGTCACGTTCAATCCTGTGTTAACGATGTTTTTTGCGGCTTTGCTATTTGGCGAGAAACTTAACGGCAAGATTGTGTCGGGTATGTTGTTGGCAGTGGCAGGCTCGATATGGGCGGTCACACATGGCGAGATTGCGGCATTTTTGTCGGGTGGCGGCATAGGGTGGGGCGAAGTGCTGGTGTTTTGCAGCCTTTGCTGCTTGGTTACTTATACGATGATAGGCAGGGCGGTGTTGCAGGGGATTGATGCGCTGACGGTCACTGTGGCTACCGCTTGGCTGGGTGCAATGATGTTGCTGCCGCCTGCGCTGATTTCAGACGGCCTGCCGTTTGGTATGCTTGCCGAAATGGATGGCAGGGGCTGGTTTGCTTTGATTGGCCTGTCTGTCGGGGCAACGGTCTTGAGCTATGCGTGGTATTTTGAAGGCGTGAAGACTTTGGGCGCCGGCAGCGCGGCGGCGTACATTACTTTGGTGCCGGTATTCGGTATTTTGTGTTCCGCTTGGTTTTTGGGCGAGGCATTGCATGTTTCCTTGGTTGCCGGCTGTTTGGCGGCGGTGGGCGGATTGGCGTTGATGCAGTACGGAAGACGTGCCGTCTGAAATAGGAAATATGTTATATAATAATGAAACTAATCAAACCATTGTTTTAAACATGTCTGAACATTCCTCCCTACTCGATTTTGACCGCGCCCATCTACTCCATCCCTATACGTCCATGACTGACCCGTTGCCTGTTTATCCGGTGCGCCGAGCGGAGGGTGTGCACATCGAATTGGCGGACGGTACGCGGTTGATTGACGGGATGTCGTCTTGGTGGTGTGCGATACACGGCTACAATCATCCCGTTTTGAATCAGGCGGTTGAGGCGCAGATTAAGCAAATGTCGCATGTGATGTTTGGCGGTTTGACGCATGAGCCTGCGGTGGCGCTGGGCAAGTTGTTAGTCGGAATTTTGCCGCAGGGACTGGACCGTATTTTTTATGCGGATTCGGGTTCGGTTGCGGTGGAAGTTGCGCTGAAAATGGCGGTGCAATACCAGCAGGCGCGGGGTTTGACCGCGAAGCAGAATATTGCGACGGTACGGCGCGGGTATCACGGCGATACTTGGAACGCAATGTCCGTCTGCGATCCGGAAACGGGGATGCACCATATTTTCGGCAGCGCTCTGCCGCAGCGTTATTTTGTCGATAATCCGAAAAGCCATTTCGACGATGAGTGGGACGAGGCGGATTTACAGCCTGTCCGCGCCTTGTTTGAAGCGCATCATGCGGATATCGCCGCCTTTATTTTAGAGCCGGTCGTGCAGGGCGCGGGCGGCATGTATTTTTATCATCCGCAGTATCTTCGTGGTTTGCGCGATTTGTGCGATGAATTTGATATCGTGTTGATTTTTGATGAAATCGCCACCGGATTCGGGCGCACGGGCAAGATGTTTGCCTGCGAATACGCGGAGGTCGTGCCGGATATTATGTGTATCGGCAAGGGCTTGAGCGGCGGCTATATGACGCTGGCGGTGGCAGTCACTTCGCAAAAAGTTACCGAAACGATTTCGCGCGGCGAAGCGGGCGTGTTTATGCACGGGCCGACGTTTATGGCAAATCCGCTGGCGTGTGCCGTTGCCTGCGCTTCGGTCAAACTGCTTTTGTCCCAAGATTGGCAGGCAAATATCCGCCGCATCGAAAGTATTTTAAAAGGCCGTCTGAAAGCTGCATGGGACATTCGCGGCGTGAAAGACGTGCGCGTTTTGGGTGCCATCGGCGTGATTGAGCTGGAAAAAGGCGTGGATATGGCGCGTTTTCAAGCGGACTGCGTGGTGCAGGGCATTTGGGTGCGCCCATTCGGCAGGCTGGTGTACCTCATGCCGCCTTACATTATTTCAGACGGCCTCTTGACCGAACTCGCCGACAAAACCGTACAAATTTTGAAGGAACACAGCAAATGAAAGGCGTTTACTTCGTCAGCGGCATAGACACGGACATCGGCAAAACCGTCGCCACCGGCATGTTGGCAAAACAATTGTTGCAGCAGGGCAAAAGCGTGATTACGCAAAAACCCGTGCAAACCGGTTGCCAAAACATCGCCGACGACATCGCCGTCCACCGCAACATCATGGGCATACCCATGCAGGAAGCCGACAAACAGCGGCTGACCATGCCCGAAATCTTCAGCTATCCCGCCTCGCCACACCTCGCCGCCCGTCTGGACGGCAGGGCTTTGGACTTGGACAAAATCCACACTGCCACGCAGCAGCTGGCGGCACAATACGAAATCGTATTGGTCGAAGGCGCGGGCGGATTGATGGTTCCTCTGACGGAAAACCTGTTAACCATTGATTATATTCAGCAACAGGCTTATCCCGTCATTCTCGTTACCAGCGGGCGGCTCGGCAGCATCAACCATACCCTGCTCAGCTTCTCCGCGCTCAAACAATACGGCATCCGGTTACACAGCCTGATTTTCAACCATATTCACGACAGCAAAGATGAAACCGTTGCCGGCGACACCTTGGAATATCTCAAAGGCCGTCTGAAAGATGAGTTTCCCGAAGCCCAATGGCAGGAGTTAGCAAAAACAGAGGTGGTCAATGGCGTTTGATATACCGCGTGGCACGCTTTGCTCATATGCCGAAGCTTCAAGTCTTCTGCCGTCTAAAGCCGAACATTTGTTGACCGTTTCTTCGCTAACCGCTGCGTTGCGCGCTTCAGGTAAGGATTTTTCGGTCGAGCTGGTGTATTTGGGTTTGACGAAGGGAGCGGAAAACGGAGACGAAATCTTTGTGCGCGATGTTTTGCTCAAACTGGACGGCGAAACAGTGATACAAGCCAGAAGCGCGTGCCGGCCGGATAGCCGTCTATGGACAGAATTATTGGATTGCGGAACGCAGCCTTTGGGAGAGCGTCTGTTTGAGGGTACATTGCCGTTGAAACGTTCGGATTTTGAGTTTCTTCGTTTTGAAGATGCCGAGCATCCGTCTTTCAGACGGCCTGTTACCGCGCGCCGTTCGTATTTCGATTGGAACGGCGAAATATTGGAATTAACAGAATATTTCTTATTGAAATTAATGGATTTATACCGATAAGGCCGTCTGAAAAGAAAACCGATTGCCGATATTTGTCATAATTCTGTTATAATACAATAAATTAAATCGTTAAGATTCGTTTGATTTCAGACGGCAATAAATTATAATAAGAGCTAAGGCTCTAAAAATGCCTTTCATTCAGCATCAATACATATACAACGACACATTACACCAATGAACATACGGCGCTTTTTCCTACAATTTTTACCGCGTTACGCTGTCGGACGGATGGTGATATACGCCAAACTGATGCGCATCGACAAACCCATCGGTACCCTGCTTTTGCTGTGGCCGACTTATTGGGCATTGTGGATTGCGTCTAAAGGCGTTCCCGACGTGGATATTTTTATTGCCTTTACTGCAGGCACGTTTTTAATGCGCAGCGCAGGTTGCGTCGTAAACGACTTTGCCGACCGCAATTTTGACGGCGCAGTAGAGCGCACCAAAAACCGCCCGTTTGCCAAAGGTTTGGTTTCCAAAACCGAAGCGCTGCTTTTGACCGTCATGCTGTGTCTGATGGCGGCCTTGTGTCTTGTGCCGCTCAACCGATTTACTTGGCTGATGAGTCTTCCGGCCTTGTTTCTGGCCGTCACATATCCCTTTACCAAACGCTTTTTCCCGTTGCCGCAGTTTTATTTGGGACTGGCATTTTCGTTCGGCATTCCCATGGCCTTTGCCGCCGTGCAAGGCCGAGTGCCTCCCGAAGCGTGGCTGATGTTTACCGCTAATGCCTTATGGACGCTGGCTTACGACACGATTTATGCCATGGCGGACAAAGAAGACGATTTGAAAATTGGCATTAAAACTTCGGCAATCACATTTGGCCATCACGACATTAGCGCAACCATGCTTTGCCATTTTTGGTTTACGGTATTGATGGCGGTGCTGGGTATCAAAATCGGCGCAACTTGGCCGTATTGGCTGGTATTGCCGGTAACCGTTTATTGGCAGTATCAGCAATATACTGCCATCCGTACGCGCGACCGCCAGTTGTGCTTCCAAACATTTTTGGCCAACAACCGCATCGGCTTGGCGTGGTTTTGCGGATTGGTCTGCCATTATTTTTGGTTGTTTTTGGTGCCCAAACTGTTTTAAAAAACGAGGTTGGGGCCGTCTGAAAAGAAAGGGAAAAGGAGTATGCCGGACATACTCCTTTTTATTTAAACTGTGATTTAGCCAATGATGGATTTTTTACTTTAAATCAATCATAATCAAATGGTTGGATGATTTTCGGCTCGTTAAAAAATATCAAAAACAACATGGAAAATGTTAGCGGGACGAGTGTAAATTACGCCTTCAGGATTGAGATTTGCACCGACAATCGGTACAATCCCATTGTTTTGCGACATTTAAAAGAGATACATATGAGCCTGATCGGCGAAATTTTACCTTTGTCCCATATCGTTTTGGATTTGGAAGTCAGCAGCAAAAAGCGTCTGTTTGAAGAGGCCGCACAGCTGCTGGAGAATGAAGCAGAATTACCGAATGCCAACGTGTTCGACTGCCTGTTTGCCCGTGAAAAACTCGGTTCGACCGGTTTGGGGCAGGGGGTGGCGATTCCCCACGGCCGTCACGCATGCGTGAAAAAAGCCACCGGTGCGTTTATCCGTACCAAAGAGCCGGTCGCCTTTGATGCGCCCGACGGCAAACCCGTTTCCCTGATTTTTATCCTGCTTGTGCCTGAAAACGCTACCGGCGAACATTTGGAAGTCTTGTCCAAACTGGCCGGCAGATTCTCTCAAAAAGCCGTCCGTGAAGCATTGATGGCCGCGACTTCTGCCGAAGAAGTACGCACACTCCTGACCGAAGAGTAATTCATGCCCAGCATATCCGTCCGCCGCCTGTTTTCCGACAATCAGCACAAACTCGAACTTGCTTGGGCTGCCGGCAATTCCGGCGCGGACAACCGTATCGGTGTCGAAGCCGATAAACCCGTCTTGGCCTTGGTCGGCCACTTAAACTTTATCCATCCCAACCAAATTCAAGTTGTCGGCGTAGCCGAAGCCGAATATTTACGCCGTCTGGAGTCGGGCGAACTCAACTATGATTTCGGCGAGCTTTTCGACATCCCCATGTCTTTGGTCATTGTCGCCAACGGTTTGCCGGTTTCGCCCAAATTGCGCGATTATTGCCATACCAACAGTATCCCCTTGCTGACTTCCAAACAGGAAAGCCCGCACCTGATGGACGTTTTGCGGATTTATCTGCAACGCACATTGGCGACTTCCACCATCAAGCACGGTGTATTTTTGGATGTATTTGAAGTGGGCGTACTCATTACCGGACAATCCGGCTTGGGTAAGAGCGAATTGGCATTGGAACTGATTTCGCGCGGCCACAGCCTGATTGCCGATGATGCGGTCGAACTCTTCCGCACCGGCCCGGAAATGCTGGAAGGCCGTTGCCCGCCTATGCTGCGTGATTTCCTCGAAGTGCGCGGTTTGGGCATACTCAATATCCGCCATATTTTTGGTGAAACCTCCATCCGTCCGAAAAAAATCCTCCAGCTGATTATCAATTTGGTTCCGGCCGACGACGGATACATGAAACAACTCGATCGATTGAGCATCCGTACCGAAACAGAATCTATCCTCAACGTCAGCGTCCGTTCCGTTACCCTGCCTGTTGCAATCGGTCGAAACTTAGCAGTATTGGTTGAAGCTGCGGTGCGTAATTACATCCTTCAATTGCGCGGCAAAGACAGCACCAAAGAATTCCTCGAACGCCATCAAACACAACTCAAAGAAAACGAACAAAACCATGAAAATCGTCCTGATTAGCGGCTTATCCGGCTCAGGAAAATCCGTAGCCCTCAAGCAGCTTGAAGATTTGGGCTATTACTGTGTCGATAACCTTCCTTTGGAAATGCTTCCGTCGTTGGTTTCGCTCCACATCGAACGTGCCGATGAAACCAAACTCGGTGTCAGCGTTGACATCCGTTCCGGTATCAATATTCAGGAAGCGCAAGAGCAAATCCAATATTTGCGTCATGAAGGGCATCAAGTCGAAGTCCTCTTTATTGAAGCAGAAGAGGGCGTGTTGGTACGCCGCTTCTCGGAAACCCGCCGCGGCCATCCTTTGTCTGGCCATAATCTGACCTTGTTGGAAAGCCTGCAAAAAGAACGCGAATGGCTCTTTCCGCTGAAAGACATTGCATATTGCATCGATACGTCCAAAATGAATGCGCAGCAGCTGCGTTATGCCGTTCAACAATGGCTCAACATTGAACGCATCGGTTTGCTGGTTATTCTTGAATCTTTTGGTTTCAAATACGGCGTTCCCAATAATGCCGACTTTATGTTTGACATGCGCAGCCTGCCCAATCCGTATTACGATCCTGAATTGCGCCCCTTTACCGGTATGGACAAACCCATTCAAGATTATTTGGATCAGCAGCCTTTGGTTCAAGAAATGGTTGATGATATTGAGCATTTCTTAAACCGCTGGCTGCCGCGCCTGCAGCAAGAGAGCCGCAGTTATGTGACGATCGCCATTGGTTGTACCGGCGGTCAGCACCGCTCCGTTTATGTTGTAGAAAAACTGGCCGAGCGCCTCAAAGGCCGTTATGAACTCCTTGTCCGCCACCGTCAGGCACAAAGCTTGGCAGGACGCTAACTTGCCGTTTCAGACGGCCTCAAAGGAAGAAACCATGAAAAAAATCAGTCTGACCGCATTATCCCTGCTTATCTTGACCGCCTGCGCGACAGAGCCTGTCACTGCTTACCGTTGGCACCGTACCGGCGCGAGCGAAGCTGAAGTTTCCCGCCAAATCAATACCTGCAAATCGCAAGTTCAAAATGGAAATACATCCAAAACGTTTGAGCAATGTATGGATGAAGCAGGTTATTACAGTTACGAGCATGGCAATCTCTAAATCCTGATTGACCGATTATCCCGATACCGAGGCCGTCTGAAAAACAATGATTGTTCAGACGGCCTCAGATACGAATAGAAAGAACAAAAAGACATGGCTATCCAATGGTTTCCCGGCCACATGAACAAGGCAAAAAAAGCCATTGCCGAACGCATTAAAAGCGTTGATATGGTGATTGAGATGTTGGACGCGCGTATGCCTGCTTCCAGCGAAAACCCCTTGCTTGCCCAGTTGTCCAAAGGCAAGCCTAAACTCAAAATCTTAAACAAGCAAGACCTTGCCGATCCCGAGCGCACCAAAGTTTGGCTCGAACACTACAACAGCCGCCAAGATACCCGCGCCATTGCGCTGGATTCTTCCGAAACCGGCGCGCATGGCAAAATTACCCAAGCCTGCCGCGCGATGATTCCGCATCGCCAAGGTATCGAGAAGCCGTTGCGTGTCCTGATTTGCGGTATTCCCAACGTCGGTAAATCCACCTTGATTAACGGCATGATCGGCAAAAAATCTGCCAAAACTGGT
Source organism: Neisseria sp. P0004.S004 (assembly GCF_051963335.1). NCBI lineage: Bacteria > Pseudomonadati > Pseudomonadota > Betaproteobacteria > Neisseriales > Neisseriaceae > Neisseria > Neisseria sp. P0004.S004. Next base: position 141,225 of record NZ_JBQCUK010000005.1, on the reverse strand, counting down.
AACGAACCCGGTATTACCAAAGCCGAACAACGCCTTTTCCTTGCCGACGATTTCTGGCTTTACGATACCCCCGGTATGTTGTGGCCGAAAATTATCGTTGAAGAAGGCGGCTACAACCTTGCAGCCGGTGGTGCAGTCGGACGCAACGCGCTGGACGAAGAAGAAGTGGCGCTTGAGCTTTTGGATTACCTTCGCCGCCATTATCTGGCCCTGTTGCAAGAGCGCTATCAAGCTGACAAAGATCCAAGCAGCCATTGGGACGATACTTCTTGGTTGGAGTGGATTGCCAAGAAGCGAGGAGCGGTTTTGAGCGGCGGACGGGTCAACTATCAAAAGGCCGCTGAAAATATCCTGACCGATTTCCGCGAAGGCAAAATCGGCAGAATCACGCTGGAAACGCCAAACCAATGGGAAACTTGGCTGAAAAAAGCCAGACAGAAAGAGGCCGAACTTAAAGCCATACGCGAAGCCAGAAAGGCGGAACGAAAAGGGCAGCAGCCTTCAGCCGATTAATACAAAAGGCCGTCTGAAATCTATTTTCAGACGGCCTTTTGTTGGAATAGACAATTACAGGGCGGTACGGCTGAAGCTGTCCAGAGCTTTATCGGTTTGGATTTGGTTGAACTGCATGGTGGTTTTGTCGCCTTGCTTTTCGTCCAATTCGATTTTACGCACCAGCGTATCGCCGTTGATTTCGATACGGTTGAAGATTTGGCGGGTAATGGCGGTTTTCGGAGTTAAGGTCAACGTCCATTTTTTTTCGTTGCCGTTTAATTTCAAATCAAATTGTTTTTCCAAACCTTGGGTGTTGCCGCCCAAAAGGTCGAGGAAAAGTTTGATTTGGCGGCTTTGGCCGTTGAGCTTGCTGGCGTTTGGGTTGACCCATTGGCTGCCGTTCCATTGCATGATGCCGTCTGAACGCACGCGCAGGGTGGTTTCAAATGGTTTTTGCATTTTCCAGAGCAGGCCTTTTTGCGGGACAAGGATAAAGCTGCCGCTGGTGGTCATGGGTTTGCTGAGGGATTTGAGCTGGCGTTGTTGGACAAAATTGCCTTGCACGTTTTGCGGCTTTTGCAGGGTTTGTGCCAATTCGGCAGGGGAAAATGCCCACAAAGCCGGAGCGCTGATGAGGAGAGTAAGAGAAAGAAAGGTTTTTTTCATTGTGTTTCCATAAGGTCTGAGGCCGTCTGAAAGTTCAGACGGCCTTTTATTGCTTTAATTATAAGGCTGACAATGCCTGATTAAAGGTTGCGCTCGGACGCATCGCTTGCGCGGCTTTTTCAGGATTGGCTGCGTAGTAGCCGCCGATGTCGACCGCTTTGCCTTGTACGGCAGAGAGTTCTTCAACGATTTTGGCTTCGTTGGCAGTCAAAGCGGCTGCCAATGGAGCAAATGCGGCTTTCAGTTCGGCATCTTTGTCTTGCGCTGCCAATTCTTGCGCCCAGTAGAGGGTGAGGTAGAAATGGCTGCCGCGGTTGTCGAGTTCGCCTGCTTTACGTTTGGGCGATTTGTCGTTCAACAGCAGTTTTTCGGTGGCGGCATCCAAAGTGTCGGCGAGGACTTGGGCTTTGGCGTTGCCGGTTTTTTGCGCCAGATGTTCAAACGATACGGCGAGCGCGAGGAATTCGCCCAAAGAGTCCCAACGCAAGTGGTTTTCTTCGAGGAACTGTTGAACATGTTTCGGTGCAGAACCGCCCGCGCCGGTTTCAAACATACCGCCGCCGTTCATCAATGGAACGATAGACAGCATTTTCGCGCTGGTGCCGAGTTCCAAAATCGGGAACAAGTCGGTCAGGTAGTCGCGCAAGACGTTACCGGTTACGGAAATAGTGTCTTCGCCGTTTTTCAGACGGCCCAAGCTGAATTTAGCGGCTTCTTCAGGCGCGAGGACGCGGATGTCGAGGCCGTCGGTATCCAGTTCGGCAAGGTAGGTTTTAACCTTGGCGAGCAGGCTCTTGTCGTGCGGACGGTTTTCGTCGAGCCAGAACACGGCGGGCGTGTTGCTCAGACGGGCGCGGTTGACGGCGAGTTGTACCCAGTCTTTAACCGGAGCGTCTTTGGTTTGGCACATGCGCCAGATGTCGCCTGCCTCAACGTCGTGCTGCATCAGGACTTTGCCTGCCGCATCAATCACTTGAACTTGGCCGTCGGCTTCGATTTCGAAAGTTTTGTTGTGTGAACCATATTCTTCGGCTGCTTGCGCCATCAGACCGACGTTAGGAACGGTACCCATGGTTGTCGGGTCAAATGCGCCGTGTTCGCGGCAGAAATCGATGGTTGCTTGATAAACGCCTGCGTAGCTGCTGTCGGGAATGACGGCTTTGGTGTCTTGCGCTTTGCCGTCTTTGTCCCACATGCGGCCGGAATTACGAATCATCGCAGGCATGGAAGCATCGACGATGACGTCGCTGGGAACGTGCAGGTTGGTGATGCCTTTGTCGGAATCGACCATCGCCAAATCAGGGTTGGCGGCGTAAACGGCGGCGATTTCGGCTTCGACTGCAGCGCGGGTGTCCGCATCCAGTTTGTCCAGATTGGCAAGCAGGTTGCCGAAGCCGTTGTTGACGTTGACGCCGGCGGCAGCCAGTTTGTCGCCGAATTTTTCAAAGACAGGCGCGAAGAATACTTTGACAGCGTGTCCGAAGATAATCGGGTCGGACACTTTCATCATGGTGGCTTTCATGTGCAGCGAGAACAAGACGCCTTTTGCTTTTGCGTCTTTGACTTGCTCGGCAAGGAAGGCGAGCAGGGCTTTTTTACTCATCACGGTCGCGTCGATGATTTCGCCGGCTTTCAGGGCAACAGGCTCGCGCAGCTCTTTTTTGTTGCCTTGTTTGTCGGTGAACACGATGGATACTGAAGTCGCTTCAGGTACGGTAACGGATTGTTCGTTATGGAAAAAGTCGCCGCTTTGCATGGTGGCAACGTGGGTTTTGGAGTCTTTCGTCCATGCGCCCATGCTGTGCGGATGTTTTTTCGCAAAGTTTTTCACTGCTTTAGGCGCGCGGCGGTCGGAGTTGCCTTCGCGCAGGACAGGGTTTACCGCGCTGCCTTTAATGCGGTCGTAACGCTCGCGCACGGCTTTTTCTTCATCGGTTTGCGGGTCGGCGGGGTAATCGGGGACGGCAAAGCCTTTGGCCTGCAATTCTTTAATTGCGGCGGTCAGTTGCGGTACGGACGCGCTGATGTTCGGCAGTTTGATCACGTTGGCATCGGGCTGTTTCACCAGTTCGCCCAACTCGGCAAGCGCATCGGGTACGCGCTGCGCTTCGGTCAGGTATTCGGGGAACGCCGCCAAAATACGGCCGGAGAGAGAAATGTCGCTGGTTTTGACATCAATATCGGCGTGGCGGGTAAACGCCTGCACAATCGGCAACAGGGATTGGGTGGCCAATGCAGGAGCTTCGTCGGTGTAGGTATAGATAATGGTGGATTTAGTCATGGGTTCATTCTCTATGTAGGTTAAGTTTTTCTTTTCGGGCACATCGCGAGATGAAATGTGCTAAGCCTATTATGGCATATTTCGGCGGATTTGGTTGTTGTTTTGATGTTATTGTTTTTTAAGTTGCGGAAAAGAAAAAGGCCGTCTGAAAAGACAGCCTAAATATAAGGACTTATCCGATAATCAAAACGGCATTGCTGCCGCCGAAGGCAAAAGACGAGCTGGCGGCAATGCGTTTTTCAGACGGCCAGCGGCTGTCGCCGTAGGTCAAAGCGATGTTGGGTAGCTCGGAATCGGGTACATTGTCCCATTGTTGGGGCGGCAGTTTGCCTTCCGGATTGTATTGGCGGTTGACCATCAACCAGGCAAACGCGGCTTCGATCGCACCGGCTGCGCCCAAAGTATGACCGGTGGACGGCTTGGTTGAGGTGCAAAGGGTGTGGCTGCCAAATACTTCGGCAACGGCCCAGCTTTCCATGCTGTCGTTGTGTTGCGTGCCGGTGCCGTGCAGATTGATCCAGCCGATGTCTTCCGCTTTCAAACCGGCTTTATCCAAAGCAGCCTGAAAGGATTGGGCTGCACCCAAACCGTCGGGGCGGGGCGAAGACATATGGTAGGCATCGCTGCTTGCGCCGTAGCCGAGCAACTGCATTTCGCCGTCAAAATCGGCATCGCGCGTCATCACGAAAAATGCGGCCGCTTCGCCGATATTGATGCCGTTGCGATTGGCAGAAAAAGGCTTGGCGATGCCGTCTGAAAGCACTTCCAAAGAGGCAAAACCATTAATCGTCAGCGGAGAAAGCGTATCCGCGCCGCCGCAAATCACGGCATCACACAATCCGGCACGAAGCAATCGGGCTGCGCTGATGAGGGCGCGTGCGCCGGAAGTGCAGGCTGTGGAGACGGTATAGCGCAAGCCGTCCAAACCGTAAACTTGGGCGATAAATTCGGAGGGCGAAGCCATGGTGTGTTGCAGCTGCTTGAACGGAACATCCGTCCATGCACCGCCTTGGACAACGTGTTGGAACAAGGGGATATTTTCGTCTGCGCCACTGGTGGACGTACCGGTAACGACAGCGACTCTTTCTTTGCCGTAACGGGTAATGGCCGTCTGAATCAGTCCGTCTATTTGCGAAAGCGCGTGCAGGATAAGCTGGTTGTTGCGGCTGCGGTGTGCTTCGAGGATGCTGTCGGGCAGGGGCATCAGGGTTTCTTTGACGGCACCGAAAGCATGCGTTTTGCCTTTTACCCATTGGTCTGAAAAAGTCAGGGGCGTGTTTTCAGACGGCGTGAGTAAGGCTTCGGCATGAACTTGCAAGCCGCTGCCCAATGCGCTGGTCAGTGCCGGACGGCTGAGATAAACAGGAGTATTCATGAATTAGTCTTCTGCAATCGGGCTGACCGTCCAGAAAGTTTGGTCGGGGAAGCCGATGAGGAATTGTTCGGAATGATGGGCGACACACCACAAATCACGCTCGCGGTAACTGAATACCGCGCCTTTGCCGTCAGGGCAGAAGCCTTGATGGGATACGTTTTGTTGGCGGGCTTCAGGATAAAGCGTGGCGGCGTGTTCAGCGGCCAAAAGCGGCAACAAGGCGGCAAACAATCGGCGCGAAGTGGCATTGGGCATCACAAAGCCGTCGTTTTTCCAGCCTTTGGTGCTGACCGATTGACGAGATACTGGCGCACCCAGTGCATCGGTTTGGACAAAGCGGATGCCGTCTGAATGAGGTTCGACTGCCAAGAGATTGGTTTGAACGGTTTGCCCCGCCGCATTGGTCTGCTCGAGTTTGAACCATTGGCCTTCTTTGGAAAGCGGCGGCAGCGTTTGCGGATGGGGGAGCGAGGTCGCGCATGCGGAAAGCAGCAGTGCGGCAATCAAAGGGATAAATCGCATAAGGTTTTATCTATCGGTCAAAATATCTAATGATGAGGGTAGATTTTCAGACGGCCTGTTCTGTTTTTAGACGCGGCCGTCTGAAAGGCATTCGTCCTTATTCTACCTTCAAATCACCCACCAATGCGGCAAGCGTGGACAAGCGTTGCTCGGATTTTTCCACGAATGGATTGTTCGTATCCCAAGCGTAGCCTGCCAAAATAGACGAAATCATGCGGCTGATTTCAGGACTGCGGTTAGGCGCATAGATGGCATTTTGGAAGCGGAAATCGTACCAACCGTTTACATAAGTGCGGAATGCATTCACACCAATCATCAATTGGTCGGCAAATTCGGTTTGCCAATCGACGGCTTCGCCTTTGAGTTGTTTGGCCAACAAGTCGGCAGCCAGTTTGGCAGAGTGCAGGGCAATGGTTACGCCGGAGGAGAAGACGGGGTCGAGGAATTCGGCGGCGTTGCCCAAAAGGGCGAAATGTTTGCCGTATAAGGTTTTCACGTTGGCAGAATAGCCTTGGATAGAGCGGAACGGAAAGTCGTTTTCCCAAACGGCTTTATCCAAGATTTCCGCCAGCATCGGGCATTCGTACACAAATTTTTTCAACACGGCTTCTGATTCGCCGGCCAGTTTGTCGGGCGTGCCGACAACGCCGATGGAGCAGCGGTTGTCGCCGAAAGGAATCAGCCAAATCCAGACATCGCGATGTTCAGGATGCGTGTTGATCAGGATTTTATTGCGGTCGAATTTCGGGCTGGTGATATTGTCGTCGATATGCGTGAAGTGGGCTTGGCGAGGAGGCAGCTCGGACGGGCTTTCCAAGTCCAAAAGGCGGGGCAGGACGCGGCCGTAACCGCTGGCATCCAAGACGAATTTAGCGGTCAATTCATAGTTTTCGCCTGTATCGGTCGCAACGCTCAAACGTGCCACATCGCCGCTGTTGTCAAACGCGGTTACGCCGTGTCCGAAGCGAACATCGACACCTTGTTTTGCCGCTTCATCAATCAGGATTTTGTCGAAGATACCGCGGCGCACTTGATAAATGGTGCCGGGGCCGTCTGAAAATTTTTCAGTAAAGTTGAAATCTGTGTAACGGCTGCCCCATGAAAACGCAGCACCGTCTTTAAATTGAAAGCTGGGCTCGGCATGCACGGCGTCGGCAAAACCGGCTTCTTCCAACATTTCCATGCAATGCGGCAGCAGGCTTTCGCCGATGACAAAGCGCGGGAAATGTTGTTTTTCCAATACGCAAACTTTAAAGCCTTGTTTGTTCAGCAAAGCAGAAGCAACCGAACCTGAAGGGCCTGCGCCGATAACGGCAACGTCAAATTCTACGGACATTTGAAAATACCTTTGATTTTAATGATAAATAATGTTTAAACCAGCGTCTGAAGTTTTTCAGACGGCCTCTTACAACGTGACGATAGAAGTTGAAACAAAATATCGCCTTAATTTAATCGTCTTTATTTTTTGTCTAATTTTTCAACAATGTGCCTGCCAGCCAAATATTGAATGCCACGCCGATGGTAACCGTCATGCCGAACGCGGCAACGGCGGGCGTGCTGCTGATGGCGAGCAGGGCAAAGGTAATGGCTGTCGTCGCGGCGGCAAGCAGCATACCGCCTAATTTTGCCGGCGCGCTGTGGTGTGCGGTGGCGGCATAGACGGCATAGTCCACGCCGATGGCGGATACTAAAAGCAGACCGAACATGGCAAACAGGCTGACGGGAATGCCGGCCAAACCGAGTACGGCAACGGTGCAGATGGCGGCGGCCAGCGGCACGGCAAGGATTTTGCTGCCGCGTTTGAAACCGAACATTTTCCACAAAAGCAGCCATGCCAACGCATAGGAAGCCAGTTTCAACCATGCGGCCTGATTGCGCGTGTGGTGGAAAAGCTCGTTTAAGTGGGCGCGTTTGTCTGCCCAATGTATGCCGGAGACGTGTTGCGCCACGGCGCGTACGGCGGCTTCATCGGTCATGCCGTTCAAACGCACGACGGCAGCAAAACGGCCTGGTTCCACTTCGCCCAAATACAAGGAACGCCAAGCTTCTGCCAAATCGGTATTCAGGCCGTCTGAAAGCGACAATGGTTGCGTATCGGCGGCTTGAAGCAGGGCATCGCGCACGGTTTTGCGCGGAATACCGATTTCGGTGAGCGGTTTCCAGCTATCAGGCAACTTGGTCAATTCGCGCAGGCGGTTTTGCAGTTTTTGCTGTTCCGTTGTCGGTAGGATGAATTGGTCGGGCGATTGGATGCCGGATAGTTTGCCTTGTGCGATTAAGGGCTGCAGGGCGTGGCCGAGTTCGGCGGTTTTCTTCAACAGGGCATCTTCGCTTTGTGCTTCGGCCACCAAATATTTGCCGCCAAAATCCGTGCCGCTCAACCGGCCGATTTGTTGTACTTCTGTCAACATCGCGGTCGGCATATTGACCCATTGACGGATGTCGTCACGCCAGTCGCTGCGCCACAATCCGACTGTCAGCAAAATTCCGCCCACGATTAACCAGCCGCGTTTGTGCAGGCGGTTTTTCAGACGGCCTGACAAGGAATAGAGCTTTTCGGTTAATGCGGCAAAAGGCACGGTTTTGGCATGATAGCGGCGAAACAGCGGCGGCAGCCATAAAACGGTGGCACCAAACGCGCCAAATAAGGCAAAGCCTGAAAATACGGCGGTTTGGCGCAGTACAGGCAAAGGGGTGAACCACAGCAGCGCGTAGCCCAAGACGGTAATCGTCAGGCTGACGGCAAAGCTCGGCAAGACATGTTTTATTGCCGATTCGGCCTGCCAAACAGTCTTTTCAGACGGCCCGAATACCGACGGCGCAAGCCAGTGCAACGGGAAATCCACCAACATGCCCACCAGGCTGGTGCCGATGACGATGGTCAGGATATGCACTTCGCCGAAGGTTAATAACGCAACCGCCAATCCGGTCAACATACCGGCTGCCAGCGGCAAGGACAGCAAAAACACGCGGCCGCTGCGGAAGACCCACAACAGCAGCGCAAAAGTCAGCCCAAGTCCGACCATGCTCATCAGCCGGCTTTCTTTTTCTGCGGCTGCTTTGGAAACGGCGGCGAACAATGCGCCACCTGCGCTTAAGGTTTCTGCGCCGTTTTCCGAAGCGATTTGACGGCTTTGCGCCATCAGCGGCAAGAGGGCGTCGTTGCCGGAAAATTGATTGCCGCCAGCGAGCCGTCCGCGCAAAAATACCCAAGTTTTGCCTTGGTCTTCGGCAAACAGCATGCCGTTGTCCATGTCCCACTGCAAACGGCTTTGCGGATTGGCTTTGTCGGTAACAAAGCGTCCGAAGCCCAGCCAGTCTTGTTCTAAAGACAAAGGGGAGGGGGCGGCAAACGGATTAGCCGCGGCTTCTGCGCGCGCTTGAAAATAGGCTTGCGGCTGCTCAAACAGCAGGCGGATTTCGTCTTGCGGCAAAACGGCCAAGCCCAGTTTCTGCATATCCGCCCGCACCTTGTCCAAATTTGGCGTCATGCTGCTGTCGACTTGTTCAAATACGCCGCTCTTGCGCCATGCGTCGGCAATTTGAGAGGCCGTCTGAAAAGCGGTTTCGGCATCGGTACTGCCGGCAAGCAAAATAACTTGCGAATTGAGCTGCGCTTCTGCGGCTTTATCCGCGGCCGTCAGTAAGGCATCGGGTTGCTGCTCGCTTGGCAACAACGCGGTCAAATCGGTTTGTATGCGCGCTTGTGAAGCAAAGGCATAAACCAAAAACAGGGTAAGAAACAGGATAAGGGCAGTATAGAGGCGGTTTAGGAGGCGAAGATTCATCGTTCAGACGGCCTTTTGCAAATGCTGCTGTTGGTGTGTGGAATAAGTAAAAGTGCAGTAAATTAAATCAGATTATTATTATTTTGTCAGTTGTTAGATAGTTTGCCGGTCGGTTAAATCATTGGGTTTGAGCGAACCGAAAAACTGCCATTGCAGAGCGACGGCTTTTCCCTGCCAAACGCAGGCAAGTGCCATCGTATCCGCCAAAATCGCGCTTGTACCGCGCCAATCGGTTTGCTTTCCAGCGCGTAAACCGACGGGTTGTCCTGAATCGAAAACATAGCCGACCGATTTCATGTCTGACGGGAAATCCAAATTTGCCGCTTTAATCAAGGCTTCCTTGAAACACCACAATCGGTAAAACGTTTCAGACGGCCAGTTTGCCGTTTCCAAAAAATCTTGCTCTTCCTGCGTGCAGACCCAAGCCGACAGCGTTTTGAAATCACGCGGGCGGATAAATTCGATATCGACTCCGGCTGTTAAGGGATGAGGCGCACACAATAAAGCGGCAAAGCCTTGGCTGTGGCTCAGCGATACAGTCGGTAAATCGGTTTGCTGTTTTAATGCTCGGCTGACTTGCCAGTCCTGACGCTGCGCCAGTTGCGGCGTGGCAGCCAAACGTTGGCAATCGGCTGCGTTTAGAGAGGCATGGTCGTAGCAGGCGGCAAAAGACGGATCGGCCAGCAGGCAGTGAAGGGTTGTCGTATCCATAAAATAGAAAAATGCCAAACTTCATCTTGAAGTCCGGCATTTTTGACATTGCTTAGTGGAAGCTGCCTTTCAAAACCACACGGCTGTTGAATGTAGCGATGTGGCATTCGTACTCGTTACCGCCTTTGGTTACTTTGTCAAAGTAGCTAACCAGATGAACGGATTTGGCTTTTTTGCGATGCGCAGTGCTTTGGAAGCGTTTAACTGCGCTCAGGAATGCGCGTTGGCAGGTTTCATCAGGGGTTTTGCCGACTGAGTTGGAGATTTGACGGGAAGTCAAAGTCGCGCCGGATGTGCTACCGTAGTGAACGCGGATGCTGGGGTCCAAAGCGGATTTGGCTTCGGCAGAGTTCAAAGCGACATCGACTTTACACATATAAATATCGTTTTGACCTTTGCCATTGACTTTATGGCCTTCACCCATGCTGCGGCAGGCAGAACCGGCGGCAGTTGTTTTTTGAGTAGAAGTTTGAGAGGAGGAGGTAGATGGTTGAGAATTGCCGGATTGTGAGCAAGCGGCAAGCATCAGGGCGGATACGGCAACCAAAGCAGAAAAACGTAACATACGGACTCCTTTATAATAAGGGGTGTGAAAAAAGGTTTACAGAAAACAAAATCATTTTAACATATATGAAAGCCGTATAAAAATAGGATGATGCAAAAAATATTATATTTTTATTTAAATGATTTCATGGTGTTAAGAAAGTTTGAGGCGCTAATGCTTGACGGAGGAGGGCAGAGGGCGTATATTGCGGTCTTCCTTAGGAGTAATGGCTGAGAGGCTGAAGGCACTTCCCTGCTAAGGAAGCATGTGGGGTCAACCTGCATCGAGGGTTCGAATCCCTCTTACTCCGCCAAATATGAAAGACACCGTTTATACGGTGTCTTTTTTATTATCCGGAATTTCTTGAAATCTAAGGCCGTCTGAAAGTGTGAAATGAACGATTTGATTATTCTAAACAAGCCTTATGGCGTGATTTGCCAGTTTTCCGCACATGAAAAACATCCGTGCCTTAAGGATTTTGTCGAGAAACCGGGATTTTATCCGGCCGGACGTTTGGATACAGACAGCGAGGGTTTGCTGCTGTTGACCAATAATGGCCGTTTGCAGGCGCAGATTGCCGATCCGAAATTCAAGCAGGTCAAAACTTATTGGGCGCAGGTGGAGGGTTCTCCTGATGAAGCCAAATTGGATTTGTTGCGCCGTGGCGTAGATTTGGGCGATTTTGTCACCCGTCCGGCCGAGGTTAGGGTATTGGAAGAGGGCGAAGCGGATGTTTTATGGCCGCGCGTGCCGCCGATTCGCGTGCGCAAGTCCGTGCCTGATTTTTGGGTGGAAATCAAAATTTCGGAAGGGAAAAATCGCCAAGTGCGAAGGATGACGGCGAAAGTAGGCTTTCCATGTTTACGCTTGGTCCGCGTGGCAATAGGCCGTCTGAATTTGTTTGATTTGAATTTGGAATTGGGACAATGGCGGTTTGCGCCGCATCGTCCTTAAATAGGATGAATAAAGGCCGTCTGAACTATTCAGACGGCCTTTTGTTATGGAAAAATCAATGATGTGAATGACCGATTTGGAAAGTCAAAGTGGTGTAATTCGCCTGTTTTTGGCACACGCTTTGATCGGGGAAATCGGCTTTGTGTTCTACGCTGGCTTTCCAGAAACCTTGGCGCAATGGAATGATGCTGACTTCGCCTTTGTCATCGGTAGTATCGGAGAAGGCTTGGGCTTCGGTTTTATGGGTTTTGCTGCGGTCGCTGGTGTCGAAGCCGTCAAATGTGGCGGTAACGGTGGCGTTCGGCAGCGGCTCGCCATTGAAGAGGACGCGGACTTTGAAGCGTTCGCCGACGTGGACGTTGGCAGGGTTGTCTAAAGGTACGATTTCCAAATGTTGGCCGACTTGTTTGGTGATGATGGCGGTATCTGCGCTTTCATGGCCGACATTGACGATGTTTTTACCAAACATACGGGTTTGTTCGCAATAGCTTGCATCAGGCATTTCTTTGATGCTTGCCTGCTTCCAACCTGCGCTGTTTTTTGACCAGAAAGTCGGTTGGTATTCGGCGGTTACCAAATAGCTGCCGTCTTTGACTGGCAGTTTGCTGCGGTATTGGTAATTGTATGTGCCTTTTTGAATCATGTTTTCTTTGCCTTTTTCAGTCACCAGTTGCATGGGTTTGCTGAAAATGTGCAGGCGGTCTTTGGCGATGGGCTCAAGCTCCGGGAATTCGCCATAGCCCAATTCGGCTTCAAGGTATTCGCCGCCATGTGTGTGGGCGGTTTCAACCCAAACGCGGTGGGCGTGTGCGGCAGTGCTGAACAGGAAGGCGGATGCGATAAGCAAAGCGGTTTTTTTCATGATTTCTCTCCGATTTTCGATGTGTAGAAAAGATAGAATAAAGTCGTTCGTTATAATATAACAAAATTATTTAAATTTAAAGAGAGGCCGTCTGAAAACTTTCAGACGGCCTTTTAGCTGATTGTTTTTTGAATCAGATTATCGAAACGGTTTAGTCCCCGTCACGACAGACGTCAATCGCTTCCTGCAAACTGCTGACGCCGTAGATTTTCAGGTTTGGAAACTCTTTGGCATTGCGCGGCATATTGGCTTTTGGGACGATGGCGCGTTTGAAGCCGAGTTTTTCCGCTTCTTTGAGCCGCTCTTGCCCGCGTGCGACGGGGCGGACTTCGCCGCTTAAGCCGATTTCGCCGAAAACCACGGTTTTTTCAGGCATGGGTCGGTTGCGGAAGCTGGAGAGCATGGCGAGGATGACGGCGAGGTCGGCGGCGGGTTCGCCGATTTTAACGCCGCCGACGGCGTTGAGGAACACGTCTTGGTCAAAGCAGGCAATGCCGCCGTGGCGGTTGAGGACGGCGAGCAGCATGGCGAGGCGGTTTTGTTCAAGGCCGACGGTGAGGCGTTTGGGGGTGAAGCCGTGCGCGTCATCGACCAATGCCTGAATTTCGACGAGAAGCGGGCGGCTGCCTTCCTGAGTAACCAAAACGCACGAGCCGGGCGTGTCATCGCGGTAGCTGGCGAGGAAGATGGCGGACGGGTTGGATACGCCTTTTAAACCGTTTTCGGTCATGGCGAATACGCCCAGTTCGTTTGCCGCACCGAAACGGTTTTTAATGGCGCGTATCATGCGGTAGTTGGAATGTTGGTCGCCCTCGAAATACAGCACGGTATCGACCATGTGTTCCAGCACGCGCGGGCCGGCAATCGCGCCGTCTTTGGTAACGTGTCCGACCAGTATCATGGCGATGCCCATCTGTTTTGCCATACGCGTCAGTTGGGCGGCGCATTCGCGCACCTGCGACACGGAGCCGGGGGCGGAAGTGATTTGGTCGGAATACATGGTTTGGATGGAGTCGATGACCACGACTTCGGGCTGATGCTGTTTCAAGGCCGTCTGAATCGCTTCCATGCGGATTTCAGCAAGCAGGTTCACGCCTTCTGTGGGCAATTCCAAACGCTGCGCGCGCAGGGCGACCTGTTGGGCGGATTCTTCGCCGGAAACGTACAGCACTTTGCGGCTTTGCGCCATTTTGGCGATGGTTTGCAACAGCAGCGTGGATTTGCCGATGCCGGGGTCGCCGCCGAGCAGGATGACCGCGCCATCAACCAAACCGCCGCCCAATACGCGGTCAAGTTCTCCCATGCCGGTCGGATTGCGCGGCACTTCGGTCGCGGTAACGGCGGAGAGGGATTGGACGGTCGAGGTATCCGCCGCCCAAGATTGGAAGCGGGCGTTTTTCGGCTCGGGCGCGGCCAGGCTTTCCTGAAGCGTGTTCCACTCGCCGCAATGCGGGCATTTACCCTGCCATTTCGGGGAAGTACCGCCGCATTCGGAACATTGGTAGATGGTTTTGGGGGCTTTTGCCATGGTGTTTTCCCTGTGGAATATTTGATGTGTGAAAAGGTCGTCTGAAAACAATCATATCGTTTTCAGACGACCTTTTTTATTGAGAAATAACTGGTTTATTTTTTGCTGTCTTTATCTGCATCTTTTTTCGGTGCAGGTTTTTTCGCTGCCAAGCCCAAAGATTTTTGCCATTCGGCTGGATTTTTTACCAAGTCCAAGGCTTTGCGGAGCTGATCGTCTTTGGCCGGATTGGGAATGTGGCGGCTGGAGATATCTTCGTCTTTGTCTTTTTTAGACTTATCTTTATCGGCTTTGGTTTCTGTGTTGGCAGGCGTTTCGTTGCTGCTGTTGACGTCTTGGCCGCCCAGCGGATTACCGATATGGCCGACCAAATCGGCTTCGCGGCTTTCAAAGGCGCGGTCTTTGTCTTTAACTTCAACGTCAGGGACAATGCCTTGCGCCTGAATCGAGCGGTCGTTTGGCGTGTAGTAAAGGGCGGTGGTCAGTTTGACTGCGCTGCCGCCGGAAAGCGGAATCAGGGTTTGCACTGAGCCTTTGCCGAAACTTTGTGTGCCGACGACGACGGCGCGTTTGTGGTCTTGCAATGCGCCGGCAACGATTTCGGAAGCGGAGGCAGAGCCTGCGTTAATTAGGACGGTCATAGGAATGGTTTTCAGCTCGGCAGGCAATCCGGCCAACGGGTCTTTGCCGCTGGTGGTGATATAGTCTTCGGCAGTTGCTTTGAGAACCATGCCTTCTTTTTTGTTGCGGCCTTTGGTGCTGACAACGGTTACGTCAGGTTGCAGGAAGGCTGCTGATACGCCGACTGCGCCGTTGAGCAGGCCGCCCGGGTCGTCGCGCAAGTCGAGAATGATGCCTTTGAGCGGACCTTTGTTTTCTTTGACAAGGGCTTGTGCGGCTTCGTTGAGCGCGGCAACGGTGCGCTCTTGGAATTGGGAAACGCGGATGTAACCGTAGTCTTTTTCAAGCAGATGATGGCGCACGCTTTTGACTTTAATGATGGCGCGGGTCAGGTTGACGACGATGGGTTTGTCGGCATTTTTGCGTGAAAGAGTCAGGGTGATTTTGGTACCCGGTTTGCCGCGCATTTTTTTGACGGCTTCGCTGACGGTCAGGCCGCGGGTAGAGGTATTGTCGATTTTGACGATGAAGTCGCCGCTTTTTACGCCGGCGCGTTCTGCCGGAGTGTCTTCAATCGGGGCAACGACTTTGACGAAGCCGTCTTCTTGTCCGATTTCCATGCCCAGGCCGCCGAATTCGCCGCTGGTGGATTCTTTCATTTCGGCATAGCCTTTTTTGTCCATATACTCGGAATGCGGATCGAGATCGGACACCATGCCTTTCATTGCGCCTTCAAAAAGCTCGGCGTCGGGTTTGTCTTGGTAATAGTTGGCTTTGATTTGGCCGTACACTTCTGCCATGGTGCGGATGGTCTGCACGGGCAGGGCCTCGTTGTCTTTTTTGTCTTTTTCGGCGGCAAAACTTTGTACACTCAGACTGAGGGCGATGCCGCTAAATGCGCCGAGAGTGTAGATTGCAACTTTTTTCAAAGTGGATTTTGTTGACATTCGTTTGACTTTCTTTTTGTGTACGGTAAGCAAAGTGGTTTTTGTTTTCTCTGAACCCGTTGACTTTATGTGATTTAAACGCTCGGAACAATAAGTTTAAGGTAAAAGTTTGTTGTTTAATGTGCTGAACAGGCGTGAAAATCGTGTTTTATTGTAGTTTATGATGAAAATTCAGACGGCCTGGAGGGAAAATTCACTCAGGCCGTCTGAAACATCAGTTAATCCATGAAAGCGGATTCATGACTTGTCCGTTGTAGCGGACTTCAAGGTAAAGGCCGGTTTCGCCCGACGGCAAAGTGCCGCTGGTACCAATCTTGCTGCCGGCATTGACGGCGTAGTTTTGGGCGATGTCAATTTCGCTCAGGCCGGAGTAAATGCTGACATAGCCGTCGCCGTGGTCGAGGACGACTACTTTGCCGTAGCCTTCAAGCTCGCCGGCAAAAGTAACCGTGCCTGAGGCAATGCTGCTGACCGGGGCCGGAACGGTATTGTAGAACACGCCTTTCCAAACTTCGCCATCGCCGCGGTCTTGGCCGAACAGGCCTGCCAGTGTGCCGTTAACCGGTTTTTTCAGACGGCCTTGCATTCGGCTGAAGCTGTTGACGTTGCTGACGGTCAAGCCTTGGGTATTTGGGGCTTGCAGTTTCATGTCTTCGTCAGTCAGCGTGGACATGGCGGCGCGTTCGGCTTCGGCTTTTTGTTGGGCGGCAGCCTGCTCTTTGCGTGCTTTTTCGGCAGCGGCCAAACGGGCTTCGGCGGCTTTTTTACGCGCTTCTGCTTCGGCTTTGCGTTGCTCGGCTTTGCGTTTTTCCAAATCTTTCAAGAGATTGTTGAGGCGTTGCTCGTTTTCTCTGTGGTTGATTTTCTTTTGCGCTTCTTTGGCCATTTGCGCGTTTTGACGGCGGCTTTCGGCTTGTTCGGCGGTATTGGTTACGCCTTGTTGATGCAACGAAGCTTGGATGTTGGCTTGCAGTTTTTTCAGGTAAGCCAATTCATTGTTGATTTTTTGCTCTTGCGCCGCCAGCTCTTTTTGTTGTTTTTCCAAGTCTCTCATGACTTGGTCGTTGGCGTTGTTGATATAACGCGTGTAACGCAGGAAGCGGGTTTTTTGACCGGCATCGGCGTTTTTCAGGAAGAGGGCGACCGCGTTGGGCTGGCTGTTTTTATAGTTGCCGGACACAAAGCGCGAAATTTGGGCGCGCGTGTTGGAAACTTCGGCTTTCAACTGGTTGGCATCGGCATTGAGTTTTTGGAATTTTTCCCAAGCGTCGCGTTGTTTGCGGTTGATGCCGGAGAGGTTGTTGCGTGTTTGTTGCAGCTGTTTGAGCGTGGCATTGACATGGATAATGAAACCCTCGTTGCGTTTGGCAAAGGATTTCTTGCTTTCCATCTCGTTGGCGGCGGCAGTCACGGCTGCTTTGAAATCGTTGTCGGCTGAAGAGACGGCTTTAGGCTCAGCTTTAGGCTCGTCTTTTTTGTTTTGCTCTTTGGCTTTTGTGTCTTTTTTATCTTCAACAGCTTTTTTGGCAGGCTCTTTGGCTTTGGTTTCTTTAGCGTCAGCCTTTTTGTCTTCGGCTGCTTTTTTTGCTGGCTCTTTGGATTGACGCTCTTTTTTATCCTCAGTCGCTTTTTTAGCAGGCTCTTTGGTTTTGGTTTCTTTAGGTTCTGCTTTTTTTACAGGTTCTTTGGCTTTGCTATCTTTTTTATCTTCAACAGGTTTTTTGTCTTGTTCTTTGGCTTTGCCGGGTTTTGCGGCTGCGGCTTTTTTGTCTTTGGCTGTTTCTTTAGGCTCTTCGGCTTTGCGGTTGGCCTTTTTATTGTCGGCCGCGGCCTCGGCGGCTTTAGCCGGTTTGTTTTTGGCTGAAGCGCGTTCGTTTTTGTCGGCGGTTTCCTTCTCTTTGGAGGCTTTGGCTTTAACCGCTTTTTTGTCTTCCTCTTTTTCTTTTACCGCTTGTTTTTTTGGGGTTTCTTTTTTGACATCCGCCTTGGCGGCTTCTTTCTCTTTTTTCACGGGCGCAGCTTTTTTGACGGCGGCCACTTTTTCTTTCGGCGCGTCTTTGGCAGCATAGGTTGGCAGGGAGAAGCTGAGCAACAGGGCGAGGATGAGGGGTTTGTAACGCATGGTTCGATCTTGCTATATAAAGTAGGAACAATAGGACGGATTATACTGTCTGTCAGGCCGTCTGAAAATAATATTGGGTTGCAATATGGACGAACGGTCTTATATAGTAATGATGGAGTAGGCGGATATGATTCCGCCTATCTGGAAACTGACAGTCTGCATTGACAGGATATTATGAAAAAATATTTATTAGTAGTGTTGGGCGCCATGGTTTTGGCGGCTTGCGGTAACGATACCGATAAAATCGGACGCGCCAGTACAGTGTTTCATATGTTGGGTAAAAACGACCGTATTGAAGTGGAAGGTTTTGACGATCCTGATGTGCAGGGGGTTGCCTGCTATATTTCGTACGCGAAAAAAGGCGGTTTGAAAGAAACGGTCAATCTGGAAGAAGATGCCAGCGATGCATCGGTTTCCTGCGTTCAAAGTGCGGAAGTCATCCGTTATAACGAGTCTGAAGTTTTGAAACCGCGACAAGTGTTCAAACGCAGCGCCAGCATGGCATTTAAGAGCCAGCAGATTATCCGCTACTACGATCCGAAACGTAAGTCTTTCGCTTATTTGGTGTACAGCGATAAAATCGTTCAAGGCTCGCCGAAAAACTCTTTGAGCGCGGTATCGTGTTTTACCCATGCGAAAACCGATACACCGGTACCGGCAGGCGGCGCGGTTTACGGCGCCTGCGTGGTGGACGCGCCGATTTCCGACGGCCAAAAATAATAAAATCAGCTTAATAGATTAAGAAGAATATGAATTTAGCCAACCATTTCCTGATTGCCATGCCTCATATGGACGATCCGTTTTTTACGGATACGGTCATTTATGTGTGCGAACACGATGAAGAAGGTGCGCTGGGCATCATCATCAACAAGCCTTCGCCGATTACCATGGACATGATTTTCG
This sequence comes from Neisseria sp. P0004.S004, assembly GCF_051963335.1. Classification (NCBI taxonomy): domain Bacteria; kingdom Pseudomonadati; phylum Pseudomonadota; class Betaproteobacteria; order Neisseriales; family Neisseriaceae; genus Neisseria; species Neisseria sp. P0004.S004. Next base: position 122,906 of record NZ_JBQCUK010000005.1, on the reverse strand, counting down.
CCGCCGCCGACCGCAATATCCCGTTGCGCCTGCAACATGAAAACGTGATGATGGGCGGGCCGGTTCAGATTGAGCGCGGCTATGTCGTGCATACGCCGATCGGCCGCTGGCAAAACAGCATGGTGGTAACCGATAACGTCGCGCTGACTTCTTCGCGAGATGTGATTGAAAACCTGTCTAAAGAAGGTGCGGTTGATAAGGCTTTGATCAGCATTGGTTATTCGAAATGGGGCAAAGGACAGTTGGAACGCGAGCTGGCAGAAAATGTTTGGCTGACCGTCCCTGCGGACGAGCATATTCTGTTTGATGTGCCTTACGAACTCCGTTATGCCGCTGCTTTTGAAAAATTGGGCGTCAATCCGAATGCCTTGGTTTCAGGAGTCGGTCATGCCTGATGCACCAAAAGGCACGGTTTTGGCCTTTGACTTCGGCGAGGCGCGTATCGGTGTGGCGCAGGGCGATGCCGAGTTAGGCATGACCCATCCGCTGGCGACGGTAACCGGCAACAGCAATGATGAAAAATTTGAGGCCATTGCCAAGTTGGTCAAGGAATGGCAACCCAAGTATTTTGTGGTCGGCCTGCCGACGCATACCGACGGCACGGAGCATGAGCTGACCCGTTTGAGCCGCAAGTTTGGCCGCCGTTTGCACGGACGTTTTAATTTGCCGGTTTATTGGGTGGACGAAAGGATGTCTTCCCTATACGCGGAAAGCTTGCTTGCTGAAGCCCAAGTGTTTGGCCAAAAACAAAAATCCGTACTTGACCAAGTAGCGGCCCAGGCGATTTTGCAAGGTTTTTTTGAAGGTGGCGCGGCCGAGTATTTCAATGGTCGCGAAGAATAGCATTATTCATTATAAAGTCCGTCTGAAACCGGGTTTCAGACGGCCTTGGTTTTGTTACGGCTTTGGGATAAAAGAAGTTTAGTTTGGTTAAGCCTGATTTTTTCCGGCATAAATTTTGCTACACTCCGCTTTCTTTTTTTAGACATAAACACACACAAGGAAAAAGTCATGGCACTCATGGACAATCTTTTGAATGCGGCTACCCAAATGTTGGGTGGCAACAGCGAAAACGGTGCACAAGGTTCTCTGACCGATATGGCGATGGATTTGGTTAAACAGCAAGGCGGCGTGGGCAACCTGATCAACCAACTGCAACAAGGCGGTTTGGGTGATGCCCTGAGCAGCTGGGTGTCCAACCAATCCAGCAACCTGCCTGTATCCGGCAGCGACCTGCAAGATGCGTTGGGCAGCGATACCGTGAACCAAATCGCGCAAAAATTCGGCGTGGATGCCGGCCAAGCAGGCGATTTGTTGGCAAAAGTGTTGCCAGACTTGGTCGATAAAGCGACGCCTAACGGCACGGCTCAAGATGCGGATGGCTTCGGCTTGGACGATATCGCTTCTATGCTGCTGAAAAACTTTATAAAATAATGAGTTGAATCCTTATGATAAGGCCGTCTGAATCCGTTCGGACGGCCTTATAACTTTTGGTTTACGGTAAATAACCAATTAATCTTTTTCTAACAAAAACGAATGGCTTATCATGCCCACTTCGTTTTATTACAAAAAAGGTCATAAAGATGTCACGTTTAACCATACACACAGTCGAAACCGCTCCTGAAGCCGCCAAACCACGCGTTGAAGCCGTATTGAAAAACAATGGCTTTATTCCTAACCTGATTGGCGTTTTGGCTAATGCGCCTGAAGCTTTGGCGTTTTATCAAGAAGTCGGCAAAATGAATGGTGCCAACAGCCTGACTGCCGGCGAAGTCGAAGTTATTCAAATTATTGCCGCGCGTACCAATGAATGCGGCTTTTGCGTTGCCGGCCACACTAAACTGGCAACCTTGAAAAAACTGCTTTCCGAACAATCCATTAAAGCTGCGCGCGCGTTGGCTGCAGGCGAGTTTGACGATGCCAAACTGAGTGCTTTGGCGACATTCACCCAAGCCGTTATGGCGAAAAAAGGCGCGGTATCCGACGACGAGCTGAAAGCATTCTTCGATGCCGGTTACAACCAACAGCAAGCCGTTGAAGTCGTTATGGGCGTTGCTTTGGCAACCTTGTGCAACTACGTCAACAACCTTGCCAAAACCGAAATCAACCCTGAATTGCAGGCATTTGCCTAATCCCATCAAAGGCCGTCTGAAAATTCAGACGGCCTTTCTTAAAAGAACTCAATATCGCCAAAATATCCAGAGGAAAAAAAAATGACACGCGAAGCTTTACTGAACAATGTTGCCGAACTCGTTAAAAGCAAATTAAAACCATTGGTGGACGACATCGACCGCAAAGGCCTGTACCCGAAAGAATTTATGCTGGAATTGGGCAAAATCGGCAGTTTTGCCGCGGCCGGTACGGTTGAAGAAGGCGGCAACGGTTTGGGTTTGGCAACGCAAATCGCCGTATTGCGCGAAATCGGTAAAGAATGCGGCGCGACTTCGTTCAGCGCATGGTGTCAGGCGGCTTGCGCGTGGTATCTGCACCAATCGCCAAACCAAGCGGTTAAAGACAAATATTTGGCCGATATTCTGCAGGGTAAAGTCTTGGCCGGTACGGGCATGTCCAATACCGTCAAACACCTTGCCGGCATTGAAAAACACAACCTGCAAGCCGAGCGCGTTGAGGGCGGCTACAAAGTCAACGGCGCTTTACCTTGGGTATCCAATATCGGCGAAGACCATATTTGGGCGAATACCGCCCAAGTCGGCGACAGCTATGTGATGTTTATCACCGGCGGTCAATGGGAAGGCGTTACCCTGCAAGATTGCCCTGAGTTCTGTGGTTTGGAAGGCACGCGCACTTACAGCCTGAATTTTAAAGACGTGTTTATTCCCGATGAAGATGTGATTGCTGCGCCTGAGCAGTTCCAGTCTTATATCCCGACCATTAAAGCCGGTTTCATCTTGCTGCAAATGGGTATTGGCGCCGGTGTGATTGACGGTGCGCTCGGCATTATCCGCATGGCCAATGTGGTGAACGCAGAAGTGAACTCATACCTCGACCACAGCTACGATGATTTGAAAGCCGCGTTGGACGGTGCATGGGCAGAAACCGAACGCCTTGCCGATGATGCGTGGAACAACAAACCTGATATGCTGGCAACCTTAAAACTGCGTGAAGCGGCTGCTGTGTTGGCACTGAACGCCACTCAATCTGCCGCATTGCATGCAGGCGCGAAAGGCTATCTGATGCGCAGTCCGGCGCAACGCCGCGTCCGCGAGGCTATGTTTGTCGCCATCGTAACACCGGCCATCAAACACCTGCGTAAAGAAATCGCCGCTTTGGAAGCAGCGCAATAAATTCAAAATATCAGCAATAAAACACACAAAAGGCCGTCTGAAAATACGGTTTCAGACGGCCTTTTAAAATAGAAGGAACACAAAATGGCTCAATATATGTGCGGCCCTTGCGGCTGGATTTATGACGAAGACCTCGGCGACCCTGAGCACGGCCTGCCTGCAGGAACCAAGTTTGAGGATATTCCTGACGACTGGAAATGCCCTGAGTGCGGCGTAGGCAAAGAAGATTTTTATCTGTTGGATTTCGTGATATAACTTGGTCGATTTTAAAAGGCCGTCTGAAATTTCAGACGGCCTTTGTTTTATCGGCGGTATAAAGCAACCATGGTTTCAGCCGCTTTGACGCAGCTTTCCACATCGGCAACCAGAGCGATGCGGACGTAGCCTTCTCCCGGATTGCCTTGTTCGGTATCGCGGGCGAGGAAGCGGCCGGGCAACACTTGGATAGCGGCTTTCTGCCACAGGTTGCGCGTAAATGCCAAGTCGTCGCCATCGGGAACTTTCAACCAAATGTAGAACGACGCGTCAGGCAGTTTGACATCGAATGCCTGTTGCAAAATGGGGATAACGTGGTCGAATTTTTCTTGGTAGAGGCGGCGGTTGTCAACGACGTGTTCTTCGTCGTTCCAAGCGGCAATGCTGGCGCGTTGGACGGGAATGCTCATCGCGCTGCCGTGGTAGGTGCGGTAGAGCAGGAAGTTTTTGAGCAACTCGGCATCGCCTGCGACAAAGCCGGAACGCAAACCGGGGACATTGGAGCGTTTGGACAGGCTGGTGAACATCACGATGTTGTGCGTGCCGCGACCTAATTGCGCCGCAGCCTGTAAGCCGCCGATCGGTTTGTTGTCGTCAAAATAAATTTCGGAATAGCATTCGTCAGAGGCAATAACGAAGCCGTATTTGTCTTGCAAATCAAAAATTTCTTTCCAATCTTCTAATTGCAGGACGCTGCCGCTCGGGTTGTTGGGCGAGCAGACAATCAGGACTTTGGTGCGCCGCCATACGTCTTCGGGCAGGCTGCTCCAATCGGGATTGAAGCTGGGTGCCGGACAGTTGGCAAAATGGATTTCGCCGCCGCCCAATATAGTCGCGCCTTCATAAATTTGATAGAAAGGATTAGGGCTGATAACGACCGGTTTGGGGCCGTCTGAAGCCGGATTCAGAACAGTTTGGATGAAGGAGAACAATGCTTCCCGGCTGCCCAATACGGGCAGGATTTCATTGTCGGGATTGAGGCTCAAACCATCATAACGGCGGGCAACCCATTCGGCGCAGGCTTGGCGCAGTTCGGGCAGGCCTGCGGTCAGCGGATATTTTTCCAGTTCGTGCAGGGAGGCGGTCAGCGCATCGGTGATGACTTTGGGCGTCGGGTGTTTCGGCTCGCCGATTTGCAGATGAATGGGCGTTACGCCTTCGGGTGCATCAATGCCTTGCATGGCTTCACGCAGGCGGGCGAAAGGATAGGGTTTGAGATGGTTCAATAATGGGTTCATGATGTTTCAACCGGATAAATTCAGGCAATAATCTTAGCATTTTTTAGATGGATTGGGACAAAAAGGCCGTCTGAAAACAGGGTTTAAATGTTTTTCAGACGGCCTTTTGAATATTGATGCGTTTATTTGGCAGAGACGACGGGCATGGAACCGTTCAAGAGATAATGAATGGTTTCTTGAACCGTGCGGATGGCGTTGCCAAACGGCAATGGGTCTTTGCCGCGGAAAAACAGGCCTTTATCGACTTCGCCGCGGAATGCTGCGGAAAGTTGGATGTCGATACAGAATTGACCGGCTTTGGCCAAACCGTCGCGCAAGCCGCAGCTGGTCAGGCAGTTCAGGCCTTGGGTGCAACGGCGCGGATCGTTTTTGGCGTTGGCTTGCAATTTGGCTTCGCGTTTGATGTAGCTGTCGAGGAATTTGGTGCGCACGCCGCGAGCAGGCAAACCGGCGACAGACATGAATTCAACCACTTTTTCGGTTTCCGCACCGGCCAGCGTTTTTTTGAAGTTGATGTGGGCATCGCCTTCTTCGGTTACGGCAAATGCGGTACCGATTTGGACGGCGGATGCGCCCCAGTTTTTCAAGGCTGTTTTGACTTTTTCAAAATTTGCCATACCGCCGGCGAGTACCAATGGGATTTTTTCGCTTTCCAAACCTAAGTTTTTGAATACTTCAAATGTCTCTTCAATGACGCGTTTGAACTCGAATTTGGCATCGTTCACGCCGTCAACGGTTGCCGCACCCAAGTGGCCGGCTGCGTGGGCAGGGTGTTCGATAACGATGGCATCGGGCAAAACGCCTTTTTTCATCCAACGTTTCAAAACGATATTGATACCGCGTGATTCGGACAAGATAGGGAAAAGGGCGACATCTTTGTGGTAGCCTTCGGCCATTTCCGGCAAGTCCAAAGGCAAACCCGCGCCCATTACAATCGCGTCCGCACCGGATTCGCAGGCCTGGCGGACGTAGGCGGCATGGTCTTTGACGGCTTTCATGACGTTGACGGCAATCATGCCTTTGCCTTCTGAATCGGCTTTGGCTTTTTTGATTTCGCGGTCAAGCGCGATGCAGTTGAGGCGGGTGTATTTTTCTTCGCTGGAATTGATTTTCGATTCGGCCAGCAAATCTTCATGCAAGTGGCGCAAATCGACGCTGGCGATGGTACCCACGCCGTTTTCGCGTGCAACCGCGCTGGAGAGTTTTGATGCGGAAACGCCTACACCCATGCCGCCCTGTACGACGGGAATCAGTGATTTGTCACGGATAATCAATGGGTCAAAGTTGTTTTGCATGAATGCTCCTTCATAGATTCTGGATGGTGCCGTCTGAAATCCTATGAAATGGATTGGATAACGGACTGATGTGTATATAAATAAGTGTGTTTTTCGCCGCCGTTTTTCAGACGGCATGAGGCGTGTTTTTAAAATTTTAGGAATTATACTCTAAGTTAGTGTAAAAATTAGAGTATTAATACAGTTTTTTTAAAGAAAAATTGAAAAGTCTTGTTAATAAAGGAATAAATCTTATATTGAGTTAGATAGGCAAGAAAAATCGGCCAATAAATACAGCAAATGAAAAGGCCGTCTGAAACGTAAATTTCAGACGGCCTTAAATTAAGTAAATCAAACAGAGGTCAGATTACATTTGTTTTTTAGCAGCATCGATGGCGCGTTGGTCAGGGTTGATCAAGATTTCAACGCGGCGGTTTTGTGCGCGGCCTTCAACAGTGGCGTTAGAAGCGATGGGTTGACGGGAACCGTAACCGAAAGTGCTCAAACGGGTGCTGCTTACGCCGCGGGATTGCAGGAAGGTGGCAACAGATTCGGCGCGGTTGCGAGACAATGGCTCGTTGATGGCGTCGTTACCGGTGTTGTCGGTGTGGCCGTTGATGGTCAAAGTCGTGTCAGGATATTGAACCAAAGTTTGCGCGGCGGCAGACAAAGCGCTTTGAGCTTGGCCGCTCAGGGCCGCGCTGCCGGTGGCGAAGGTTACGTTTTCAGGCATAACCAGCTTGATTTGGTTGCCTTGGCGTTCGACTTCGATATTGGTGTTGGCCAGGCTTTGACGCAGTTTTTTCTCTTGGTAGTCCATGTAACCGCCGATACCGGCACCTACTGCACCACAAGCCAATGCGGAGTTACGCGCGCCTTTGCCGCCGTGGGTCAGCGCACCGACGATGCCGCAAACGGCCGCACCGCCCAAGCCGTACATGGCGGTTTTGCTGGCGGATTGTTGGCCGGTAACAGGATCGGTCACACAGCCGGTGAGCGCCAAAGGAATTGCAGTGGCAATAACGGTCAGGGGTTTCAAGAATTTCATGTCGTATCCTCTTTTTAGATGACGGCCCGGGCCGTCTGAAAAAATGAATAAAAACCGCGTGGGTCATTACGGATTTATGATACCCAATATCCGAAACGCAAAAGAATGGGTTTAACCCGATATTACGAAAATATTTGCCAGTTAACATAATTCTGAAGCATTTCTGCATTTTTCTGGCAACTTGGCCGTTTTGCCGTGAAATAACCAGCAAAGTTTTTTACAGTTTTTTCCGTTTTTTCTGCTTGCGGCGATACCAGTTGACGAATGCCCATTTCAATCTGACCTTGACGTCATATCCCACCGAACCCGCACCCAGTATGAGCAAAACGGCGGAAACGGGCAGGGCGAAATGATGGCCGACCAGATGATAACCCCATGCACCAACCACGCCGCCCAGCAAAAACGACAGCATCAAGCCGCTTAAAAGCCACATTTTCGGTTTGTTGACGCGGACGTGCGGCAGGCGCGGATGATGCTGTTTGGAGTAATAAAGCGCGCGTGAGATTTCAATGCCCAAGTCGGTCGCCGTGCCGGTCATGTGGGTGGAACGGATGGCACCGCCGGAAAGAAGCGTGATAACCGTATTGTGCATGCCCATAATAAAACACAATAAAAACAATGCTAAAGACGGCATAATAAAATCAGATCCGCCAAAATCCCACTCCATCGCAGCAATACCGAACCAACCGAATATCAACAGATAAACTGCTTCCAGCCACATGGAAAACCCAAAGCTGCCACGGAAACGCATCTGTTGCGTCCATAAAATCACCCAACCCGAATGCGCGGCACCGGCAACAAAACACAACACGCTGATTGTGGCAATAATGGCCACACTCCATTCTTGAAGATACAAAACATCTGCCAACAGCGACATTGAGCCGGTAACGTGGGAGGTATAACGTGAGAATGCGAAGTAACCGCCGGCATTAATCGCACCGGCAAGAAAGGCCATGATGTAGCCCAGCCGTCTGAAACGGGCATCGGAAATATTGTGTTCGTGCAGATACGGGCGATCCGCCTGCCAAAACGGCGGCGTGTGTTGCCTGTGGTGGCGCAATCGGTAGGAGTGGGGCGGTTTGTCAGCGTTCATTGAGTGGGTTTGGAGTTAAACATTCATACAGAGTATATTTTATATGCAACTGCCTGCTGCCAAAAACAAATAATATAAAGTGTTCCTAAGTTGCCACACTTGCCCATTGCAAGACGAGAGCGTACATTAATAGCCATATATGAGTATAAGGAAACATCCAATGAATCCTATCCGCCTGACCTTATTGTTTGGTGCTGCCGCATTACTTGCCGCCTGCGCCACTACGCCCGAGCAAAAAGCCGCACGCGCCCAAGCGCAGAAACGCTATGAGCAGGATCTTCAAGTACATCTTGCCGGCCAATGCGATCAGGACACTGCCGCGCTGATCCGCCGCAAATTTGACGAAGAAGGCAAACCCGGTGCTGCAACTGCGGAACAAAAAGCCTTCCGCCTCAAATATATCGACAAAGTTTCCGATCCGATGTTCCAAGCCTGCTACAAAATGGCATGGCAAAACTATATTTCCCAAGAACAGCTGCGCGAAGCCCGCTACTATCGCTATTACGACGATTGGGGTTATCCGTTTGGCCGTTATCCTTGGTGGTGGTAAGGTATTAACAAACCTTAGGGCCGTCTGAAAGCATATATTTATTGGTTTCAGGTGGCCTAAGGTTTATTGAAACGGCAATAACGTTTACAATAGCCGCCTATTCAAACACACTACCCACCACCCATGAACATCTGGCTTGGACAGCGACACCCGCCCCAATTTCCGCAAGGAGCCGCCGTAACCATCGGCAACTTCGACGGCGTACACCTCGGGCACAAACATATCCTGCAAAAACTCAAACGAGAGGCAGACCGGCGCGGTCTGCCTGTTGTCGTTGTTGTTTTTGAGCCTCAGCCCAAAGAATTTTTTGCGCGCAAAGCCGGGAAAAAGCTGCCTTACCGCATTAGTCCGCTGCGTACCAAATTGCGCCTTTTGCGTGAAACCGGCTGCGTGGATGCCGTTTGGGTCTTGCGTTTTAACCAAGCTTTCTCCGATATGAGCGCACAAGCGTTTATCGACCAGCTTTTGCGCCAAACGCTCAACACGCGTTATTTGTTGATTGGCGACGATTTCCGTTTCGGTGCCGGCCGTGAAGGTTGTTTCGAGCTTTTGGCACAACAGCCCGATATGCAAACCGAGCGCACACCGTCCGTTATCGTTGAAGACATCCGTACCAGCAGTACCGCTGTCCGCCAAGCCCTTTCAGACGGCAAGTTGGAATACGCCAAAAAACTGTTGGGTCATGATTACGTGTTAAGTGGCAAGGTCAAACACGGGCACAAACTCGGCCGCACCATCAACGCGCCTACCGCCAACGTCCAGCTTCCCCCATATCATTATGCGCTAAGCGGCGTATTTGTCGTTGAAGCTGACGGCGCATTCGGTACGCGCCGAGGCGTGGCCAGCTTTGGTTTTAACCCCACTGTCAGCAACAACCGTTCGCAAAAGCTGGAAGTCCATCTGTTCGATTTTAACGGCGATTTGTACGGACAACGCATCTTCGTCCGTTTCCTGCATAAACTGCGTGACGAGAAAAAATTTGAGAGTATCGAGGCATTGAAAACCCAAATTTTGCAAGATATGGAAGATGCGAGGGTTTGGAAGCCATAGAAACGCTTCTATACGCTTATAAAATCAAGACAATTGGGCTACAATAAGTCCTTTGAATTCTTTCAGACGGCCTGTTCTTTTTAAAATGAGCAATCAGGCCGTCTGAAACCGAAATACCGCAACAATAGAGATTAGAAAATGACCGATTACAGTAAAACCGTAAACCTGCTCGAGAGCCCGTTTCCAATGCGAGGCAATCTTGCCAAGCGCGAGCCTGCATGGCTGAAAAGCTGGTACGAGCAAAAACGCTACCAAAAACTGCGCGAAATCGTCAAAGGCCGTCCGAAATTCATCCTGCACGACGGTCCTCCGTATGCCAACGGCGACATCCACATCGGTCATGCCGTCAATAAAATCCTCAAAGACATCATTATCCGCAGCAAAACCCAAGCCGGTTTTGACGCGCCTTATGTACCGGGTTGGGACTGCCACGGTTTGCCTATCGAAGTGATGGTGGAAAAGCTGCACGGCAAAGACATGCCCAAAGCCCGTTTCCGCGAATTGTGCCGCGAATACGCCGCCGAACAGATTGCCCGTCAGAAAAAAGACTTTATCCGCTTGGGTGTGTTGGGCGATTGGGACAATCCTTACCTGACCATGGATTTCAAAACCGAAGCCGATACCGTGCGTATGCTCGGCGAAATCTACAAATCCGGCTATCTCTACCGCGGCGCGAAACCGGTTCAGTTCTGCTTGGACTGCGGTTCTTCACTGGCGGAAGCGGAAGTGGAATACAAAGACAAAGTATCGCCTGCGATTGACGTTGCCTATCCGTTTAAAGACAATGCCGCGCTTGCCGCCGCATTCGGTTTGGCAGGTATCGAAGGCAATGCGTTTGCCGTCATCTGGACAACCACGCCTTGGACGCTGCCTGCGAGCCAAGCTGTTTCAGCCGGCGCAGACGTGGTGTATCAACTGATTGATACGCCTAAAGGCAAATTGGTATTGGCGAAAGATTTGGCAGAAGACGCGCTCAAACGCTACGGCTTTTCAGACGGCATTTCTATTCTTGCCGAAACCACCGGCGACAAGCTGGAAAACCTGCACATGAACCATCCGTTCCTCGAACGCGATATCCTCATGCTTAACGGCGAACACGTTACCACCGATGCCGGTACCGGCTTGGTGCACACCGCCCCCGCGCACGGTTTGGAAGACTACGCAGTCTGCAACAAATACGGCATCGAGCTTTACAACCCTGTCAACGCCGAAGGCCGATACATCAGTGAAACGCCGCGCGTCGCAGGCATGAGCGTTTGGGAAGCAAATCCCGTCATCCTGCAATGGCTGGAAGAAACCGGCAACCTCTTGGCAAGCAACAAAATCGAACACAGCTATGCTCACTGCTGGCGCCACAAAACCCCGCTGATTTACCGCGCGACAGGCCAATGGTTTATCGGTATGGACAAAGCCGGAAGCGACGGCAAAACCCTGCGCGACAAAGCCATCAAGGCCGTTGATGACACCGAATTCTTCCCATCATGGGGTCGCGCGCGCTTGGAAGCCATGATCGAAGGCCGCCCCGACTGGGTGGTTTCACGCCAACGCTATTGGGGTACACCGATGACTTTCTTCGTCCACAAAGAAACGGGCGAGCTGCATCCGAACTCCGCCGAGCTTTTGGAGAAAGTAGCACAACGCATCGAAGAAAAAGGCATCGAAGCATGGTTCTCACTCGATAAAAGCGAATTATTGAGCGCGGAAGATTGCGAAAACTACGACAAACTTTCCGACACGATGGACGTATGGTTCGACTCCGGCTCGACCCATTATTCCGTCTTGAAACAGCGCAAAGAATTAGACTGGCCTGCCGACCTCTACCTCGAAGGCAGCGACCAACACCGCGGCTGGTTCCAATCCTCCATGCTGACCGGCTGCGCCTCTTCAATGGGACGCGCCCCGTACAAACAGCTTCTGACCCACGGTTTTGTGGTTGACCAAAACGGCCGCAAAATGTCGAAATCTATCGGCAACGTCGTCGCGCCGCAAGAAGTCTATAACGAATTCGGCGCAGACATCCTGCGCCTGTGGGCGGCATCCACCGATTACAGCGGCGAATTGGCGATTTCCAAAGAAATCCTCAAACGCGTAACCGAAAGCTACCGCCGCATCCGCAACACTTTGAGCTTCCTGTTTGCCAACCTCAGCGACTTCAATCCTATTGAAGATGCCGTGCAACAGGCAGACATGGTGGAAATTGACCGCTATGCCTTGGTATTGGCACGTCAGCTGCAAGAGCGTCTGGCAGGCGACTTCTATCCTCGCTACGCCTTCCACTTTGCTGTAAAAGACATTGTTTCTTTCTGCTCGGAAGATTTGGGCGCGTTTTACCTCGACATCCTGAAAGACCGCCTCTATACCACCAAAGCCGACAGCCACGCCCGCCGCAGCGCGCAAACCGCTCTGTACCACATCACGCGTAGCTTGGTTCTCTTGATTGCACCGATTTTGTGCTTCACCGGCGAAGAAGCGTGGGACATCATCGGCGGCGGCGAAGAAGACAGCGTCCTCTTCCACACATGGCATGAGTTCCCACCAATCAACGAAAAAGCTGAAGCCGAACTGGTGAAAAAATGGACGGCAATCCGCGAAGTCCGTGAAGCGGTAACCGCCGCCATCGAGCCTTTGCGTACAGACAAAACCGTTGGCTCTTCATTGCAAGCAGAAGCCGAAATTACGGCTCCGGAAGAAATTGCCGACTATCTGAACACTTTGGGCGAAGAATTACGTTTTGCTTTGCTGGTATCTAAAGCTGAAGTGAAAGTAGGTAATGAACTTGCTGTAACCGCTAAAGCCAGTGATGGCGAAAAATGCGAACGCTGCTGGCACTACACCCACGATGTAGGCGCAGTTGCAGGCCATGAAACCATCTGTAAACGTTGTGCCGACAACGTTGACGGTAAAGGCGAAGACAGACATTACGCTTAATTGTTTGGTCTAAGATAAAGGCCGTCTGAAAACTTTGGAAATAGGTTTTCAGACGGCCTTTGTTTATTGAATCTGTTTTGTATAGCGAATAGATTTTGAAGGGGAATTGGGATTTGTGATTTAGGTAAAATGCAGGATAGGGTTTCAAGTTATTGCAGGGTAGGAGTTTAATTGCACAAAATAACTCTTACGTCAGGGAGAATTTGTTGAGGATATAGGAATGACTCATAATCATGTGTCTATAATTAAGATCAATCATTACAATTCTTTGTTTGAAAGTCTTTAATAAAACGATGAGGTATCATATGCGCCCTAAAGATAAGTTTGACATCAAGGCTTGCAAAAGGATCAAGGAGTGCAACGATGAGGAATTAATTGAGATGGGAGAATGGCTCTCTGGGTGGTTGGGAGATGCCAACTTTCCTATTTTTAGCGAAATTGTTGAAATCTTTGTAGAAAGACAAGATACATTACTTCCATTCATTTCAAATATTTTTTACTCAAATGATAGTATATGCATTTATTGGGTTTTACTTGAACTTTATCCAAAATTATCCTATCAAAACCAAGTAGCCTTAGCTATTGATTTGGAACATTGTCTTCATAATATTTCAGAAAAATTAACTTTGGATGAAGATGATGAGAACCTTAAAGAAATCTTGAAAAAAGTTTTAAATTAAGTTAGATACATATTTAATGATTTTGAAATAATGTTTTGTCGGAGAAGGTGCCTTTCAAAGGGTCTTACTTATTTGATGTATTTTGAACCTTCAAATAGCCTCATATTTGAATTTTTTCATTAAACGGAAACTATATTTCTCTTTCGTTTTATCCGATATAAAAAGCCGTCTGAAAAAGTTTTCAGACGGCTTTTAGCTATTCTATTTTTAAGTAGAAATTAGCGGGCAGAGCAAGAAGTTTCTACTTTGTTGCCGTATGGGTCAGTGAAGCCGAAGAATGCTTCGCTGCCTTTTTGATGCCATTCGGCGCCTTTACCGAACAAGCCTTGGTTGGCAACATAGCGTTCGCCCGAACCTGCAACGGCAGAAGACAGGGTGGCAACTTTGTCGTCAAGGCGCAATTCAACTTGATCTGTGCTCAGGTTGCGGATTTGTACAGACAGGCCGTTTTCGCAGCTGAATGATTGAACACGGGCATCATGATCGTGTGCACGGCCGTGGTCATGATTGTGCTCGTGACGGTGACCATGGTCATGTTGATGGGCTTCGGGTGCGGCGCAGGCAGCGAGGCTCATGGCGGCGGCAATTGCAAGCAGGGCTTTTACTTTCATTTTTGACTCCTATGGTCAGTGTTGAAGGGAGAATGTAGCGGCATGTTATAAATATCTTTATGGCTTCACAATAGGGATAACCATTATTTACTTTTTCTTCCTGTTTCCGGGAGTATGGCAGGATTCGTTGTAGTTTTGATATGAATGATTAATGCCGTTTGAAAAAAAAGCCGCACTTGCGCTAGAGGTAAACGAAAGTGCGGAAAATTCAGAGAGTTACATTGAAATATGGGTTGGGCCGCTTAACGCTGGCGTGCTTTAAAGCGTGGGTTGCTCTTGCAAATAACGTACACTTTGCCTTTTCGGCGGACAATTTGGCAGTCGCGGTGTCGTTTTTTTGCAGTTTTCAGGGAGGAGAGGATTTGCATTATTTATCCTTTCTGAAGGAAGACATCATAGATTGGTAACGTTGGTTGAACTTGCTGGCGCGGCCTTCGATATTGACGTTGCGTTGTTTGCCTGTGTACACGGGGTGGGACGCGGAAGAAGTATCAAGCGAAAAGAGGGGATATTCTATGCCGTCTTTCCAAACCATGGTTTTGCCGTGGGTATTGGCGCATGAACGGATGAGCCATCCTTGGTCTGCGCCGCTGTCGTAAAACAGGACGGTACGATAGTTGTCCGGGTGGATATCGGGTTTCATTTCTTTCTCCAGTAAATGTTATGGTATAACATTATACTCCTAGAAAAAGAGCAGGCAAGTGTTTTTTGTTTTTCTTTATCACGGGATTGCGGCATTTTGATAAAATATGCGGTTTCAGACGGCCTTTTTTATGAGGCCGTCTGAAACATTTTGTTTTCTGATGATAGGAATATGATGTATCTGCATAAGGGTTTCAGATTGGGCGGTGCGGTAAGCAAGGTGATGCCGATTGTTCATGTATTATCCAAGCTGGGGCTGTTGTTTTCATTGCTGTTGGCTGTGCCGACGCTGATGTCGTATTTTTATCACGACAGCGCGTTTTTCGTATTTGCCTATACGGCTTTGACTGTGTTGCTGGTGTCGTGCGTAACTTGGGTGCTGACGCTGCGTTTCAACCGTGAATTGCGGCCGCGCGACGGATTTACCTTGGTACTGATGCTGTGGCTGGCTTTTGCTGTCGTGGCGGCAATGCCGATTTATTTCTATATGCCGTCCATGAGTTTTACCGATGCGTTTTTTGAAGCGATGTCGGGGCTGACGACGACAGGTGCGACCGTGATTTCCGGCTTGGATACGCTGGCGCCGTCTGTAAACTTTTGGCGGCACATGCTCAATTGGCTTGGCGGTATGGGTATTATCGTGCTGGCTGTGGCGATTTTGCCGATGTTGGGCGTGGGGGGCACGCAGCTCTTCAAAGCGGAAATTCCGGGTATGGATAAAGAAAGCAAGATGGCGCCCCGCATTTCGCAAGTGGCCAAACGGCTGTGGTTTGCCTATGCGCTGACAACTGCTGCGGCTTTTGT
Organism: Neisseria sp. P0004.S004; assembly: GCF_051963335.1. Lineage (NCBI taxonomy): Bacteria > Pseudomonadati > Pseudomonadota > Betaproteobacteria > Neisseriales > Neisseriaceae > Neisseria > Neisseria sp. P0004.S004. The sequence goes on along the minus strand of NZ_JBQCUK010000005.1, from coordinate 107,428 downwards.
ATCCTTACATATTGCCGGTATGGGTTGGTTTGATGCCTTATGCCATGCGATGTCGGCAGTGGCCTTGGGTGGTTTTTCGACACATGATGACAGCGTTGCCTATTTTGATTCTGTAGCAGTCGAGTGGACGTTGATGTTTTTTACTGTCTGGGGCGGTATTAATTTTGCCAGCCATTTTACTGCGCTGGGCAACCGCTCTTTGCGGGTGTATTGGAAGGATGAAGAATGCCGCACCATGCTGCTGGTTTTGTCGGGCAGTATTTTGATTTCGGCATTGTATCTGTGGCAGCAGGACGTGTACCAAAGCCTTGGCGAAGCTTTGCGTTTTGTCAGCTTCAACTTTGTGTCCATCGGATTGGCCAGCGGTTTTTCCAATGCCGACTTTGCGCAATGGCCGCTGATTGTGTCGTTGTGGATGTTTTTCCTGTCGAATGTCTTGGCAAGCTCAGGCTCTATGGGCGGCGGTATTAAAAATGTTCGCGCTTTGGTGTTGTTCAAATTCAGCTTGCGCGAGATGTTGATTTTGCTGCACCCGCGTGCGGTTCGTACGGTAAAGGTCAACAACAACTCCATTCCGGATCGTATGGCGCTGACCGTTATGTCGTTCATTTTTATTTACTTTATGACGGTCATCGTATTCAGCTTTTTACTGATGGCCGCAGGCTTGGACTTTTTATCCGCCTTCACGGCAGTCATTGCCTGTATTACCAATGCAGGGCCGGGATTGGGTGCAGTCGGTCCGTCGCATAATTATGCCGCGCTGAGCGATGTGCAGAAATGGCTGTGTGCGGCAGTGATGCTGTTGGGACGTTTGGAAATTTTTACCGTTTTAATTTTGTTTACTCCGGCATATTGGAAGAAATAAGTGTAGAAAAAGGCCGTCTGAAATTTCAGACGGCCTTTTTATAATGGCTGGGCTTAAGCGTATTGTTTGAGCAATTCTTTGAATTGTTCGCCAGTTTCAGGGTGTTTCAAACCATAAGCCACGGTTGCTTCAAGGTAACCCAATTTGCTGCCGCAGTCGTAGCGTTTGCCATCAAATGCATGAGCCAAGACAAACTCATGATCAAGCAGGCGGGCGATACCGTCTGTCAGTTGGATTTCACCGCCGGCACCGCGGGGAAGGTTGGTTAACAAGTCAAAAATACGCGGAGTCAGGATGTAGCGGCCGACAACGGCGAGGTTTGAAGGTGCTTCTTCCGGTTTGGGTTTTTCAACGATGTTGATAATACGTTGATAGTTTTTCAGCTGCTCGACTTCGACGATACCGTAAGAACCGGTTTGGGAAGGATCGATGGTTTCAACGCCTAAAACGCTGTTGCCGCTTTGGTTATACACGTCAACCATTTGTTTTAGCGCGCCTTTAGGCGTATCAATCAAATCGTCTGCCAAAATAACGGCAAAAGGCTCGTTACCAACGGCTGCCTGCGCGCACAATACGGCATGGCCCAAACCCAATGCTTCGGTTTGACGGATGTACATGCAGGTAATGTTGGAAGGCAAGATATCGCGAACATGCGCCAACAGTTTGTCTTTTTGACGCAATTCCAATTCGGTTTCCAACTCGTATGCTTTGTCGAAGTGGTCTTCGATGCTGCGTTTGTTACGGCCGGTGATGAATACCATTTCGGTACAGCCGGCTTCAACCGCTTCTTCGACTGCATATTGAATCAGAGGTTTGTCCACGATAGGCAGCATTTCTTTGGGGCTGGCTTTGGTTGCAGGCAGGAAACGGGTGCCCATACCGGCGACAGGGAAGACGCATTTTTTAATGGGTTTCATATTATTATCCTATTTTAACTATGGGTTTATACCCAAAAAGTGTAAAGATGTAGTCGTATGTAACAATAATACCACATGATAAAGTATCAGTCGGTTTTAAAAGGCGGATTGCTCATGGATACTGTCTTATCCCAGCAACGACAGCAATTCTTCTTCGCTCAATACGGCTATGCCCAGCGTTTGGGCTTTTTCCAATTTACTGCCTGCTGCTTCTCCGGCGACAACGTAGTCGGTTTTTTTAGATACGCTACCGGAAACTTTACCGCCTGCGGCTTCGATCAAGGCTTGGGCTTGGTCACGTTTGAGCGTGGGTAAAGTCCCTGTTAATACAAAGGTTTTACCTGCTACGGCCTCGTTAATGCCGTCTGAAATAGTTTCATCTTGAAGATTAGACAGCGTTTGAGCAAAGAAAGTTTTCATATTTTCAAGCAGGGCTGCGTTTTGCGGTTTGCTGCGCCAGGTTTGCCAATCGGCAGGCAACGCTTTATCGCTTTGCAAACCTTCTATGCTTTTGCCGGCAAGTTCCCACAAGGCCAGTGCTTTGGTTTCGCTGATTTTAAAATCGGGTAGGCGGGCAATCCAGCGTTGCGGCTCGGCATGGCGCAGCGGCGGGATGGTAACAGCCTGGCTTTGCGGGGCAACACCTACAGCCAGCAGCTCGTCTATCATCGCCTGTTGCGCTTCTTGGGCAAAAAAGTGGGAGATGGAGCGGGCAACCACCGTGCCGATATCGGGCAGGCAGGCAAGGATGGGTTCAGGTGCATGGCGGACGTTTTCCAGTGTGCCGAATGCCTGCGCCAGCGTTTTGGCGGTGCGTTCACCGACGTGACGGATGCCGAGGGCAAAAAGGAAGCGGGCAAGTTCAGGCGTTTTGCTGGCTTCTATGCCTGCGAGGATGTTTTCCGCCCATTTGGTCGGCTGTTTTTTATTGTTTTTGCTAAGCAGGGCATTGCCGCTCTCGCTTTCAAAGTCTTCAATCTCACTGTTTGATGGTTCTTCCTCATTAGCTGACGCTTTATCCGCCGTTTCCTTCATTTTTTGCAGGGTTGGGATATCGAGGCGGTAGAGGTCGGCAAAATGGCGAACGAGGTCTTGTGCTACAAGCTGCTCGATTTGTTTTTGACCGAGTCCGTCGATGTCCATGGCTTTGCGTGAGGCGAAGTGGATCAAACCTTGCGCACGTTGTGCTTGGCAAAGCATACCGCCGCTGCATCGGGCAACCGCTTCGCCTTCTTCGCGTTCGATTTCGCTGCGGCAGATAGGGCAATGGGTGGGCAGGCGGTAGGGTTTGTGCAGCGGTTCAGCTCGGGTTTCAGAAGGTGTTTCGGCAAACAAATCGTCTTGCAGGCCGTCTGAAACGGAAACATTGGTTTCCTGCATTGGGCGGCGTTCGAAAATTACGCGCACCACCTCGGGAATCACGTCTCCGGCGCGGCGTACGACAACGGTATCGCCAACGCGTACGTCTTTTCGAGACACTTCATCTTGATTGTGCAGTGTAGCATTGGTAACGGTAACACCGCCGACGAATACAGGTTGCAGGCGGGCAACCGGGGTTACTGCGCCGGTGCGCCCGATTTGTACATCAATGGCTTCGACAATGGTCAATGCTTCTTCGGCAGGGAATTTGTGGGCAATGGCCCAGCGCGGCGCGCGTGAGATGAAGCCGAGTTCGCGCTGTTGCGCCAAACTGTTGACTTTGACCACCATGCCGTCGATTTCGTATGGTAGAGTGGGGCGTTTTTGCTGCATTTGCTCGTAAAACGCCAATACTTTGTCGATATTGGGGAAACAGCCGAAATTACCGTCAGGCAGGCTGAAGCCGAGTTCTTTACAATAGCTCAGCTCTTGCAGGTGTTCTTCTGCGATAAAACCGCCTTGTTGTCGGGCGATGGAATAGGGAAAGAAATGCAGTTTGCGCTGTGCTGTAATGCGCGAATCGAGTTGGCGTAAACTACCGGCGGCGGCATTGCGCGGATTGGCGAAAGGTTTTTGTCCGTTTTCAGCCTGTCGTGCGTTTAAGGCGGCAAAATCGGCTTTGAGCATCAATACTTCGCCGCGTATTTCGATAAGTTCGGGAATATTTTCTCCATGCAAGCGCAGGGGAATGTTGGATACGGTTTTGACGTTTTGGGTAACGTCTTCGCCTGTGGTGCCGTCGCCACGGGTTGCTGCTTGAATCAATACGCCGTCGCGGTAGAGCAGGCTGATGGCCAGACCGTCAAATTTAGGTTCGATAACGTATTCCGGTTTTTCTCCGTTCAAACCGCCACGCACGCGCTCATCGAAAGCATACATTTCGGCATGGTCGAACACGCCGTTTTCATCTTGTGGCGAGAAGGCGTTGGTCAGCGACAGCATCGGTACTTCGTGGCGCACTTCGGCAAAGCCTGCCAGAGGTTCGCCGCCGACGCGCTGGGTTGGGCTGTCGGGCAGTTTGAGCTCGGGGTAGTTTCGCTCCAATGCTTCAAGCTCGCGGAACAATTTGTCGTATTCGGCATCGGGTACGCTGGGCGCATCTAGGGTGTAGTATTCGTAGGCGTAGCGGTTGAGGAGGTCGGTCAGGTATTTGATACGTTGTTCAGTCGGATTCATTGTGTAATCGGAATAGAGTTTTCAGACGGCCTGATGATAGAGAGGCCGTCTGAAAATTGATGAATATTGAAGATGAAGGGATTTTACCTGAAAAAAGCGGATATGCCGTCATTGCATATCCGCTTTTTGATTGGGGAAGTTTAAGAGAACAGGCGCAGGGCTTGTTTGCTGCCGGGTTTGAGGCCGACTTTAAGCATTTCTTCCTGACGGGCCAAAACGTAGTTGCGTACGTCTTTGAGCCATTGGGTGGAAACTTCTTCCATTTGGTCGTTAACCAAATCCAAGCTGAGTTGGCCGGAAAGTTTGACTGCCAAGTCCATGAATTTGTCGAAAGTTTTTTCGCCGGCCGGAACGTGCGGAATATCCAGCAGCATGCTGAAGCCGCGGTAGGCTTGGTTGTCCAGCAAAGGATTGGTAAACGGTTTGTTGTCCAAAGTATGGATGGAGAACAATTGAGGGTTGTTGTTGTCGCCGAAGTGGAACGCGCCGTCTTCGCCCAATTTGAAACCGGTTTCTTCCACGGCGGCACGCAATTCTACGCCGCTGATGTTGGAATGGGAAACCAAGTGAATGGCGATGGTTTGGTCAACACGCGCACAGAATTGGTCGAGGGCTTGTGCGACTTCGGTGAACGCGTCCAAGTCGGTATGCAAAACTTTGCCGTCCATCAGTTGGGCAAAGGCATCAACCTGTTGGTCGAAGTGTTGCAACTCTTCACGTGCGGCCAAACCGTTGCGGCTGACAGCTTGCAGGCCCATGACGAAGCCTTGGTAGTAAACTCCTGGAATCGGCTCGGCAACGCGGAAATGGTCGTCCATGGTGCAACCGATGATTTGGAAGCGGTGGGTAGCGGAAAGGCGCGGCAGGGCATGCAATTCTTGGGCTTGTTTCAGGGAGATATAGGCCATGTAGTCGAAGCGGGGATCAAACCAAGGCAGCTCGACTTGAGATAATTCGTCCAGACTGATCAATGGTACTTGTGCCACGGGTTCGGCTGCGGTTTCTACCGGAGTGGAAGTGGCTTCGGCTGGGCTTACGGTAATTTCGTTGTTCAAGCCGATAACGGTGTGTTGGACTTTTTCTTCTGTGGAGAAGTCGTCTTCCACAGTCAGCTCGACATCGGTTTTCAGTTGGGCAGGGTGGGCCAGTTTGGCTTTGGCCGCGTAGATTTCATCTTGTTCCTGCAGGTTGCGCAATGCCTCTTCATTTTTTTTGTTTTTCTTGATAAACAAACCTTGGCCGCCGGTTTCTTTACTGTCGCGGACGTGTTTCGTTTTGCTGGTCAAAAGTGCATCTTTATCGGAATGGCCGAATTGTTCGCGCACTTGTTTGCGGTATTGGTTTTCCTGGTACATGTTGTAACCGATGACCGCCAAAAGGGCGGCGAGGGCTAAGACGATGAAAATCATGGAGTAATCACTTTTTAAAAAGGCAGCATTCCGTCTTTTTCAGGGTGCGGAATCTTGCTGCGCGGGCAGTTCGTTGGAGCCGGACTTTATGCGTCCGAATGAATAGCTGAATTATAACGAAAATAAACGGTTGTGACAGCATTATGTCTGCCAATCAGTGTTCAGGCCGTCTGAAAGTTATCCGTGTCGGACGGGGAAACCTGCTTTTTGAAGGCGAGGCCAATCGAAGAAATGTCCAGGATCGGTTTTCCTGTCCGGCGCGATGTCCTGATGACCGGTAACGGCCTGAATCGGATAATGCTCGGAAATGGCGGTCAACAAGGCTTGCAGGCTGGTGTATTGTGCTTCGGTAAAAGGCTCGAAATCGCAGCCTTCCAATTCAATACCGATGGAAAAGGCGTTGCATTTTTCTCTGCCTTGAAACGACGATACGCCGGCATGATAGGCCATGTCGTTGCAGGAAACGAATTGGACGGTTTCGCCCTCACGGCTGATGAAAAAATGGCTGGAAACGCGCAAGGTGTGGATGATGCTGAAGAAAGGATGCTCGTCAGGGTTGATTTGGTTGGTAAACAATTTTTCCACCGCCCCCGTGTTGTACTCAAAAGGAGGAAGGGAGATATTGTGGAGGACAACCAAAGAGACGTCTTCATCCGGTTCGCGCGGGCTAAAATTGGGCGAATGAGTTTGGCGTGCATTCAGCCAACGGCCGTTTTGCCAAGTGTTTTTTGAAGGAGAATTCATGGTTTCAGACGGCCTTTCGGGATAGGAAAACATACGTTGGGGAATGCGACAGGCTTAATATGCTTGTTTTCGGTTATACTGTCGCCCGACACGTTCACAAACCAAGAATCCTACCATGTTGAAAAAATTGTTGAAATGGCTGGCCGTATTTTTGACGGCATTTGCCGCCGTGGTTGCCGCATTGTTGTTTGTTCCGAAAAACAACGGCAAACCATACCGTATTACCGTTGCTAAGAATCAAGGTATCTCTTCCGTCAGCCGCAAGCTGGCTCAAGACGGCATTGTTTATAACCGTTATGTATTGGTAGCCGCCGCATATGTGATGGGCGTGCACAACCAACTCAATGCCGGCTCTTACCGTCTGTCTGCCAAAGTATCGGCTTGGGACATTTTAAAACGCATTAAAAAAGGCCGTCCTGATTCGGTCAGCGTGCAAATTCTAGAGGGTGCGCGGTTTGCACAAATGCGCCGTATTATCGACAACACTGCCGATATTGCCCATGATACGCGCGGCTGGAGCGATGAAAAACTGATGGCCGAAGTGGCACCTGATGCCTTGAGCAGCAATCCTGAAGGACAGTTTTTCCCGGATAGTTACGAAATTGATGCCGGCGGCAGCGATCTTCAAATTTATAAAATCGCCTACCGTAAAATGCGGGAAAACCTACAAGAAGCATGGGACGACCGTCAAAGCGGCCTGCCTTATAAAAATCCGTACGAAATGCTGATTATGGCGAGTCTGATTGAAAAAGAAACCGCGCACGAAGACGACCGCGCCCATGTGGCCGCCGTATTCGTCAACCGCCTGAATATCGGCATGCGCCTGCAAACCGACCCGACCGTTATTTATGGCATGGGCGATGCGTATAAAGGCAGAATCCGCAAAGCCGACCTGCAACGCGATACGCCTTACAATACTTATACGCGCAGCGGTTTGACGCCGACGCCGATTGCGCTTCCCGGCAAGGCCGCGCTTGAGGCGGCGGGTCATCCGTCTAATGAAAAATATCTGTATTTCGTCTCAAAAATGGATGGTACGGGCCTGAGCGAGTTCAGCCATAATCTTTCTGAACACAACGCCGCTGTACGCAAATATATTTTGAAGAAATAAACCGAATAGGCCGTCTGAAACATTTATAATCCTGTTTCAGACGGCCTTTAAATTGACGATATTCATATGAAACCCAGATTTATTACCCTTGACGGCATAGACGGCGCAGGCAAATCCACCAACCTTGCTGTAATGAAAGCATGGTTTGAGAAACACAAACTGCCCGTATTGTTTACGCGAGAACCGGGAGGTACTCCGGCCGGAGAAGCATTGCGTGAAATCCTGCTCAACCCTGCCACACAAGTCAGCCTGCGTACAGAAACCCTGCTGATGTTTGCAGCCAGACAGCAACACTTGGAAACAGTCATTCTGCCTGCCCTGAAAAACGGCACGCATGTCGTTTCCGACCGCTTTACCGATGCAACGTTTGCCTATCAAGGCGGCGGGCGCGGCGTTCCCTTGCAAGATATTGCCACGCTTGAACATTGGGTGCAGGGCGATTTCCGCCCAGATTTAACTTTGCTGTTGGATGTGCCTTTGGAAGTGTCAATGGCGCGCATCAACCAAACGCGTGAGAAAGACCGCTTTGAACAAGAAGAAGCCGAGTTTTTCAATCGGGTGCGCGAAGTGTATCTGCAACGTGCTAACGAACAGCCGGAACGCTATGCCGTCATCGACAGCAGCCAAAGTCTGGATGCGGTAAAAAATCAGATTGAAACCGCGCTAGACAGTCATTTTGGATTGAATGTTTAAGTTTAAATAAAATGCCGTCTGAAAGAAGAGTAATGTGGTAAAGAAATATTATTACAGAAGTTTTTAGGCATAAAACCAAATAAAACGAAATATCAAAACAAATGTAATAAATATCGGTATGCGCCACCAAAAGAACATGATAAAATTACGGCCTCTTACAAAGCCGGTCTGTTAACAAACCGACTTTAGAAGTTTAAATGTCTGAAGCAGCCCGTTTCAGACTTGTTCGCTGTAAAATCTCTCTCTCTCGCAAACAGGATCGACAAATGGAAAATTCATTAAAAGAAGCCGCCCTGCAGTTCCACGAATTCCCCGTGCCGGGCAAAATCTCCGTTACCCCAACCAAATCTCTGGCTACTTCTAAAGACTTGGCGTTGGCGTACTCTCCGGGCGTAGCCGCTCCTTGTATGGAAATCCATGCCGATCCGCAAAATGCCTACAAATACACCGCCAAAGGCAATTTGGTTGCCGTGATTTCCAACGGTACCGCAGTGTTGGGTTTGGGCAACATCGGCGCATTGGCCGGCAAACCTGTTATGGAAGGCAAAGGCGTATTGTTCAAAAAATTCGCCGGTGTTGACGTATTCGATATCGAAATCGATGAAAAAGACCCGCAAAAACTGGTGGACATCATCGCTTCTTTGGAACCGACTTTCGGCGGTATCAACCTTGAAGACATCAAAGCGCCCGAGTGCTTCTACATCGAACGCGAATTGCGCAAACGCTGCAAAATCCCCGTATTCCACGACGACCAACACGGTACCGCCATCATCACCGCCGCCGCTGTGTTGAACGCTTTGCGTCATACCGGCCGTAAAATTGAAGAAGCGACTTTGGTGTGCTCCGGCGCAGGTGCGGCCGCGATTGCCTGCTTGAACCAATTGCTGGATTTGGGTCTGAAACGCGAAAACGTGACCGTTTGCGACTCCAAAGGCGTGATTTACAAAACCCGCGAAGACAAAGACCGTATGGACGAGTCCAAACAGTTCTACGCCATTGAAGACAACGGCCAACGCGTATTGGCCGATGCCGTTAAAGGTAAAGACATCTTCTTGGGTCTGTCCGGTGCAAACCTGCTGACGCCTGAAATGCTGAACACCATGAACGAAAAACCAATCGTGTTCGCCATGGCAAACCCGAATCCGGAAATCCTGCCTCCATTGGCAAAAGAAACCCGTCCGGATGTGGTCATCGGTACCGGCCGTTCAGACTTCCCGAACCAAGTGAACAACGTATTGTGCTTCCCATTTATCTTCCGTGGCGCATTGGATGTCGGCGCGACCACCATCAACGAAGAAATGAAACGTGCCTGCGTGTACGCTTTGGCTGATTTGGCGATGGAAGAGGTAACTGAAGAAGTGGTTGCCGCTTACGGTAAGAAATTTGAATTCGGTGCGGAATACCTGATTCCTACCCCATTCGATTCCCGCCTGTTGCCTCGCGTTGCTACAGCTACTGCTAAAGCGGCAATGGAAAGTGGCGTGGCTACCCGTCCAATCGCCGATTTGGATGCGTATGCTGCTAAACTGGCCGGTTTGAAATTGTAATCCGGTAAGTAGTATTTGATTGAAAATGCCGTCTGAAAGTTGTATTTCAGACGGCATTTTTGTTTGTCGCATATTTTATAGAGGGTTTAATGAAACGGCTGAAATGATGAACATGGCAAGCTGCCGATTCAAAATGGGCGTGGAAATATAAATTGCTTTCTAAGATAGGTTGCTTATTTTTGAGCCGCTTTGATTTTGCGGAATCGGTATAGGTTTAAATACAACATTTTTGCCAGTCTTTAAAAAACATCAGGCCGTCTGAAATTAGGTTTTCAGACGGCCTGAGTGAATGAAACGGTTTATTTTTGCCAATAGGTTTTGACGTTGACGAATTCGTACAGTCCGAATTCGGATAGCTCCCGTCCGTAGCCTGAAGCTTTGACGCCGCCAAAGGGAAGGCGCAAGTTGCTGCTGGTGTGGCGGTTGATAAAGACAGAGCCTGCTTGGATTTTTTCAGCATATTTCCATGCATTTGCCGTGTCGGCTGTGTAGATACAGGCGCCGAGGCCGAAGGGTGTGTCATTGGCAAGTGCGACGGCGTGCTCCGGATTGTCGGCGCGTAAGATCATGGCAACCGGGCCGAAGACTTCTTCATGCCAAACGCGGCAGTTTGGATTGACTTGATCCAAGACGGTAGCCGGGTAAAACCAGCTTTGTCCATCAGGAATATAGCCACCGCTCAAGCATTGCGCGCCGTGTGCAACCGCATCTTGAACCTGCTCGTGCACGTTTTGGCGCAGGTCTTGGCGGTGAAGCGGGGCAAGGGTGGTGTTTGGGTCTTTAGGATTGCCGGTTTGTGGTTTGGCACACTCGGTAAGGAAAAGCGGGATAAATTGTTCGGCAATATCTTGGGTAACAATGATGCGTTTGGCGGCGTTGCAGGATTGTCCGGCATCACGGAAGCGCGAATAGCAGGCGTCGATGGCTGCGCGTTGGAGGTCGGCGTCGGGCAGGATGATAAACGGATTGCTGCCGCCCAGTTCAAGGACGGTTTTTTTCAGATGTTTGCCTGCATGGGCAGCCAGCAGTCGGCCGGTATGGGTCGAACCGGTGAATGCCATGGCATCGGTATCTTCGATGGCTTTAAGCGTGTCTTCATGGTTTAACCATGCGCCGATAAGCGGCAAATCTTTGGGGACGAGGCTGAAGAGGGTTTCGCTGACGCGGGCAACACTGGGTGCAGGTTTGACCGCGCAGGCATTGCCGGCGCACAGGGCTGGGATGGCAAATCGTAAAATCTGCCAAACAGGATAGTTCCACGGCATGACCGCCAAAACAACGCCTAAAGGCTCGAAGCGGACTTGGCTGAGGCTGGCTTGGGTGGCGATGGTTTTATGGGCAAGCAGCTCGGGGGCAAGGCGGACGTAGTAGCGGATAAGCTCGATGGATTTGCTGATTTCTGCACGGCATTCGTGCAGGCAGCGTCCGACTTCTTCGCAAACCATTTCGGCGAGGCGTTCTTGGTTTTGGGCGAGGCTGTCAGCAAATTGCTGTAAGAGGGCGGTGCGCTCGGTAATGCTTGATTGCGCGAAGGTTTGCTGAAGGGTTTGGAGGCGGTTTAATTCGTCGGTGAACTCGGTATAGCTTTGCGCCGGTCGGCGGTAAATGGTTTCTCCGGTGAAGACATAGGTGCTGTGAAACATGGTTGGCTCCTTTGTTTTTATGTTTTTATGAGGCCGTCTGAAAATGTTTCAGACGGCCTTTTATTGTAATAATTGTACTTCAAGCGACCAGTTGAGGAAAAATAGATTTTAAGCCGGCAACAATAATCTCTACGGAAATGGCGGCAAGCATCATGCCCATAATGCGGTTGAGGATGGTCAGGCCGGTCGTGCCCAAGCGTTTGCTGATGCGTCCGGCAACGATCAGGATGAGATAGCAAATCAGGCTGACCAGAAAGCCGGAGATGATAATCAGGGCAATATCGCTGTAATTTTTGGCGGCAGAGGAGTAAATGATGACGGTAGAAATACCGCCGGGACCGATGGTAATCGGAATGGCAATGGGGACGACGGCAATGGCTTTTTCATTGCGGCGGACTTGTTGCGCATGGTGATGCTCTTCTGAATTGGGGTCGATTTTGGGCTTGGCCGGATTGTCGTTGCCATTCATCAAGGAGATGGCAATCAGTAAAACCAAAATGCCGCCGCCGACTTGGAAAGAGCCCACGCTGATGCCGAGTACTTTCAACAAGATACCGCCGCCCAGCGCAAAGACGACGATCACGATGAAAACGGCCAGTGCGGCAGTACGCGCAATTCTGCGTTTTTCTTTGGTGCTGTGGTCTTGCGTCAGGTCAAGATAAATCGAGAGTGCGCTGAAGGGGTTGATCAGTACAAGAAGTGCAACGAGAAGTTTGCCGATTTCTACACCTAATTCCATATTATTCCTTGCTTTCAGTCAGGTCGTCGTTGTCCATATTACGGCGGCGGAGGTTTTTATGTTCGTTGGCGATACCCATCAACAGGGCCAGCACCACCATGATGGAAAGCGTAGCCGTACCGCCGTAGCTGACCAAGGGGAGGGGGACGCCGACAACGGGCAAAATACCGCTGACCATGCCCATGTTTACAAAGGCGTAGCAGAAGAAGGTCATGGTCAATGCGCCTGCCAAAGTACGGCTGTAAAGGGATTGCGCTTGTGCGGCAATCCACAATCCGCGTGCCAAAATGATAAGGTAAACCAGCAGTAAAAGGATATTGCCGATCAGGCCGAACTCTTCGCCGAATACTGCGAAAATAAAGTCAGTCGTTGATTCAGGAATGTAGTCCAAATGGGTTTGCGTGCCGTTGAGCCAGCCCTTACCCCATACGCCGCCCGAGCCGATGGCAATCATGGATTGGATGATGTGGTAGCCTGCGCCTAACGGGTCTTTGGTTGGGTCAAGCAAGGTGAGGACGCGGGTTTTCTGGTAGTCGTGCATGCCGTAGTTCCACAAGAGCGGCAGGGCGGCCACAAAGGCAATAATGGCGGCAAAAATGGCTTTCCAGGGCAATCCGGCAAAAAAGATGACAAAAATGCCTGAAGCCATAATCAGCGCGGCCGTACCGAGGTCGGGCTGCTTCAAAATCAGGGCGACAGGAACAAGAATCAGCACGAGGGCGACAATATAATGTATCCATTTCAGACGGCCTTCATAGCGTTGGAAATACCACGCGACAGTCATGGGAATGCCGATTTTCATGATTTCGGAAGGTTGGATACGGGTAAAGCCGAGACTCAGCCAACGGGTCGAACCGTTGACGGTAACGCCGGCAACTTCGACGCCGATCAGCAGTAATACGCCGACAATGTAAACAGGCAGGGCAACTTTGGCGGCCGTTTGCGGCTTGAATACGGCGATAATCCATAACAGGGCAAAGCCCAAAACGGTATGGATGGTTTTGTTTTCCAATTGGCCGAACTCTTGCCCGTCTGCAGAATAGAGCAAAAACAGGCTCATGATGTAGATGGCGAGCATGGCAAAAAACAGCCAAGGGTCAATCGGAGCTGCAATGGTGGATTTGAACGTTTTCCACGCTGATGTGTTATTCATGATGAACCTCCGGCTGTGGGGCAGGGATTGTCGGCGTCAGTTCGTAGGCAGATTGGAAAATGCTGGTGATAGGCTGATGTTTATCAGTTTTTTCAGTTTTGGCCGAATCTGTTTCGAGGCCGTCTGAAAACTGTTGCGGCTTGACGTGAAGCATATAAAAATCAGTCATTTCACGGGCTAATGGCGCGGCATACGCACCCCAGCCGCCGTTTTCCAAAATAACGGCAATGGCGATTTCAGGTTTTTCCAATGGCGCAAACGAGATAAACCATGCGTGGTCGCGGTGTTGTTCGCGTAGGGCTGCGGCATTGTAGCGGCCACCTTGTTTAATTTGTACGACTTGGGCCGTACCGGTTTTACCGCCCATTGTGTAAGCGAGTCCGCCACCGATACGGTGTGCCGTACCGCCCGGTTTCAATACCTTCTCCATTGCGCGTTTGACGTATTCGAAGTTGTCGGCTTTAAACGGAATTTGACGTTCGGGATTAGGATTGATGCGGGTAATTTTGCGCGCGCCGAAATCCAATATTTCTTTGACTAAATGCGGCTGATGGACAACACCGTTGTTGGCCAGAGATGCTGTCGCATGTGCCATTTGCAAAGGCGTGTAGGCGTTGTAGCCTTGGCCGATACTGACGGAAACCATCTCGCCGGCACGCCATTCTTTGGCAGTCGGGTCGGAAGATTTGGCAAAGCGTTTGGCCTTCCATTCGCGGCTGGGCAAAACGCCTACATATTCACTAGGCAGGTCAATACCGGTTTTTTGGCCGAAACCGAATTGCGCCAGATACGGAGAGGCTTTGTCGATACCCATTTCGTAACCCAAGCGATAGAAGAAGGTATCTGAGGATACTTGAATGGCCTTGCTCAAGTTGGCCGAGCCGTGACCGCTGCGGACAGAGTCGCGGAAAATATGGCGGCTGCCGGGTATGCTCCATGCGCCGGGTGCAGGGACGATGGTGTTTTGAGTGATTTTGCCGCTTTCCAACAAAGCCATGCCCATAAAGGGTTTGAATGTAGAGCCCGGCGGATAGAGGCCTTGGGTAACGCGGTTGATCAAAGGCTTTTTCCAATCGTCATTCAGCATTTTCCAAGTATCGCTGTCGATGCCGTCAATAAAGAGGTTGGGATCGAAAGAAGGTTTGGAAACAAAAGCCAAGACGGTACCGTCTTGCGGATTAATGGCTACCAATGCGCCACGGCGGTCGCCCAAGATTCGGTCTGCTTCCTGCTGCATACGGATATCCATCCCTAGGCGCAAAGTTTGCCCCATTTTGGACGGGACATTTTTCAATACGCGGACGATATTGCCGTAAGCGTCTTTTTCGACTTCCTGATAGCCTGGAACGCCATGAAGCTGGTGTTCGTAATATTTTTCCAAGCCGGATTTGCCAATGTGCGTACTGCCGCGGTAGAGGGCGGTCAGGCCTTCTTCTTCCAGCATTTCTTTGTCTTTATCGCTTATACGGCCGATGTAGCCTAAAAAATGGGAAGTCAGCTTGCCGTAAGGATATTCGCGGAATGTGCGTGAATTGACCTCTACGCCTTTGAATTCGCGCAGATGCACAGACAAGCGTGCAGCCTCTTCATCGGTCAGCCTGAGCTTGAGCGGGATATTTTCAAATTTTCGATAGCTTTCGCGGTATTTTTTGAAGCGTTTTAAATCTGTCGGCGTGATATCGACGTATTTTTTCAATGCTTCAATGACATCTTCCATCTTGCCTTCGATGCGGCTGGGAATAACTTCAAGCGAAAAGACGGGATAGTTTTTGGCCAAAGGAACGCCATTGATGTCGACGATTTCTCCGCGTACGGGCGGTGTTGGAATCAGGGTGATGCGGTTGCTCGATGCTTGACCGGAAAACTCATTGTGTTGGGTTACTTGTAAGTAAAAGAACCGCGCCAGCAAAATGGAAAAGAAGATGACAATCAGGACAAAAGCAACGAGCAGGCGCAATAAAGCGTCGGCTTGTGCTGCCTGGGCGGAAGGCTTTTGGATATGTTGGCCACCGGAAAGACGGCGTGGAAGAATCGGTTTCATCTTTTCAGTGCGCGCGGTAAATACGGGTCACAATCAGCATCAGCTGGCTGAGTATCGGCCAAAGCAATGCGCCGACAAATGGGGCAACAAAGCCTTGCAAAGTGATGACCTGATGATTAAGGAACAAACGGGCAGCAGTTAAAACGGCCTGATTAAGAAGCAGGGCAGCCAAGACGGCGGCCAATTGCATAATGTGGCCGTACAGCATGATTTGGCGGCGTCGGTTTAAGATGAAATAAGTCATCACGACGTAAGACAGGGCGTGCAAGCCCAAAGTCGCGGCGGTTGCTGCATCGACAATCAGACCGATGGCAAAAGCCAGTCCCATGCCTGCGCGTTGCGGCTGGTGTAATGACCAATACAGCAACATCAGTGCCGTCATTTCAGGCAGCCAGAAGAATCCGTCAAAGGAAAACGGCATAAAGTCCAGTATCATCATCACGATGAGACTGGTCGCCATGATGTGCAGCGGTACTGCACGGTAAGAATCGTCAAAATCGTTCATGAAATCAGCGTGGTGAAGAAGGGGCGGAAGAAAGTACCAAGACAAAACGACTGCTGCGTAAAGCGGCCAAAGGCGTCAGTTGCGTATCGTAATAAGGCGTTCCTGATGCACGGATAACCTTGCTGACGGTTGCAACGGGAATCCCCGCCGGATAAGTACCGTCCAAGCCGGAAGTCAGCAGAACATCGCCGGGTTTCAAGTCCGAGCCGGTTGGGAAATAGCGTAAATCCAAACCGCTGCCATTGCCGTATGCCAAATTGCGTTCACCGGTGCGGCTGACGGCGACGGGGACAATGCTTTGTCCGCTTGAGATCAGCTCGATTTCCGCGCTTTGTGTATGGACTTGTGTCAACAGGCCGATCAAACCGCTTTGATCGATGACCGCATCGCCAACTTTCAAGCCGTCTTGACTGCCTTTGCCGATAATCAGTCTTTCGGAAAGCGGATCTTTGCCATTGGAAATGACTTCTGCGCCGATAACATTGTGGATGCTTTTTTGTTGCAAACCGTACAGTTTTTTCAATTCGCGCAATTCATCGGTATTGACTTTATCCCGCTGCAAATCGATTTTCAGACAGCCATTTTCTTCCAAAAGCCGGCGGTTTTGTTCCAAAAGCTCGGATTTGGACTGGGAGAGGTCGGCAAAATATTGATAAAGTTGAACGGGTTGATTGGCCAGCCATTGAGCAGGATAGAGCATGGGCATTACCGCCGCACGCACAGGCTGCATCAATGAAAAGCGATAATCAGCCACCATCAGGCCGGTAGCCAGGGCAACATAAACGACAAAACGAGGCAACAGCTTAGGGCCTTTTGCCTCGTCAAAGCGCAAAGAAGAGCGTTCCATAGCCATCTACCTTATGGGTTTTCCGTAAACACGGTATCCCATTTGCCGATATAGTCCAAAGCCTTACCGGCACCATAGGCAACGCAGTTCAGAGGCTGGTCGGCAATTCCGACGGGCAGGCCGGTTGCATCGGCCAAGACGGTATCGATACCGTGCAGAAGCGCACCGCCGCCGGTCAGCATAATGCCGCGGTCGGCGATGTCGCCGGCCAGTTCGGGCGGAGCTTGTTCCAAAGCCAGACGGACGGCGCGGATGATTTGATTTACCGTTTCACTCAATGCTTCACGGATTTCATTTGACGTAACTGCCAAGGATTTGGGCGTACCTTCGGCCAGGTCGCGGCCTTTAATGCGCATGGCTGTTTCGGTTTCAAAACCAGAGGCCGAGCCGATTTGTTTCTTCAATTCCTCTGCCGTCGCTTCACCGATCAAGACACCGCGATGGCGGCGCAGGTAATGGATGATGCTTTTATCGAACTCGTCGCCGGCTGCGCGGACGGAAGCGGAATAGGCCATACCGCCCAGTGAAAGAATACCGATTTCAGTCGTACCGCCGCCAATATCGACAATCATCGAACCTGCCGCATCTTCAATCGGCAAACCTGCGCCCAAAGCGGCGGCCATCGGTTCTTCAATCAAATGCACGCTTGCCGCGCCGGCAGCAAACGCAGAATCCAAAATCGCTTTACGTTCCACTTGGGTAGAGCCGCCCGGAACACAGATAACCACACGAGGCGGAACCAAAGACCGTCCTTCAGTGGCTTTTTTAATCAACATACCCAGCATACGCTCGGTAATCACAAAATCGGCAATCACGCCGTCCCTCATCGGGCGGACGATTTCAATATTGCGCGGCGCACGGCCCTGCATTTTTTTGGCTTCCGTGCCCACGGCCATGATTTTACTTTTATTGCCTGCGCCGGATTGAATCGCAACCATGGACGGCTCATCCAAAACAATCCCTTTGCCGCGTACAAAAATCAGCGTGTTGGCCGTGCCCAAGTCGATGGCAATATCATTGGAGAGGAAACGAGATAAAAGACGAAACATAGGATTCCTGAAATTCCGGCCCAGCCCGGATGTGTTTAGCATTATTTAAAATAAGAAAAACAGGTACACGGTTTAAGACGGATAAATGCGCCCTTAAAAGGCCGTCTGAATCAAAACACCATGCCAACCTGTTTGGTTTTCGGTTATAATTCTTCGCTTCATAGAAGACGAAATGCAATGATACCCTAAACCCAAGGTGCATTGCTATCAGACAAGGATTTTTTATGGCTTTAAGCTTAAATGATGTGGAAAAAATCGCAAAACTCTCGCGCCTCACTTTAACGGACGAAGAAAAAAACAAAACGCTTGCCGAGTTGAACGACATTTTCGCTATGGTTGAAAACATGCAAAGCGTCAATACTGACGGCATCGAACCCATGGCGCATCCGCACGAAGCCGCTTTGCGCCTGCGCGAAGATAAAGTGACTGAAACCGATCACGCTGCCGAATATCAGGCTGTTGCCCCTGAAGTGCGCAATCGCCTGTATATCGTTCCTCAAGTGATTGAAGAATAAGGTTTCAGACGGCCTTTGCTTATCGGCAAGCCCCTATTGCAAGGCCGTCTGAAAGGATACTTTGTTCAGACGGCCCGATTTATTGATTTAAACGGATGTTTTCAATATCTGTTTTGAAAGCAAAAACTGTTTTATAGAAAGTACGGCACAATGACCGCTTACACGCTCAAACAAGCCAGCAGCCTGCTGCAATCCAAACAAATTTCCGCAGTCGAATTGGCGACCGAATATTTGGCCGCTATTGCTGCGAAAAATCCTGCCATCAATGGCTATGTGACCATCGATCAAGATAAGACCCTTGCTGAAGCCAAAGCAGCCGATGCGCGTATCGCAGCCGGTAATGCAACGGCTTTGACCGGTGTGCCGGTTGCTTACAAAGATATTTTCTGCCAAACAGGTTGGCGCAGTGCATGCAGCTCCAAAATGTTGGATAACTTTGTGTCTCCTTATACTGCCACTGTGGTGCAAAACCTGTTGGATGCCGGCATGGTTACTCTTGGCCGTACCAATATGGACGAATTTGCCATGGGTTCGACCAATGAGACTTCGTTCTACGGTGCAACCAAAAACCCATGGAATCTTGAGCATGTTCCCGGCGGTTCGTCAGGCGGTTCGGCTGCCGTGATTGCAGCGCGTTTGGCACCGGCTGCCTTGGGTTCGGATACCGGCGGTTCCATCCGTCAGCCTGCATCGCATTGCGGCATTACCGGTATCAAGCCGACTTACGGTACGGTTTCACGCTTCGGTATGGTTGCTTATGCTTCCAGCTTCGACCAAGCCGGCCCTATGGCGCAAACGGCCGAAGACTGCGCGATTTTGTTGAACGCCATGGCCAGCTTTGACGAGCGTGATTCCACCAGTTTGGAACGCGACAAAGAAGATTACACCCGTGATTTGGATAAGCCGCTCAAAGGGTTGAAAATCGGTTTGCCTAAAGAATATTTCGGCGAAGGCGCGGATGCCGATGTTCAGACGGCCTTGCAAAACGTGATTGATTTACTCAAAGCCCAAGGTGCGGAGACTGTTGAAGTTTCCCTGCCGCAAACATCATTGTCAATTCCTGCTTATTACGTTCTCGCCTCCGCTGAAGCAAGTACCAACTTGTCCCGTTTCGACGGCGTACGTTATGGCCATCGTGCGGCGCAATTCAGTGATCTTGAAGAAATGTACAGCAACACCCGTGCCGAAGGTTTCGGTAGCGAGGTCAAACGCCGTATCATGATCGGTACTTATGTATTGAGCCATGGTTACTACGATGCGTACTACCTGAAAGCGCAAAAACTGCGCCGTCTGGTTGCCAATGATTTTCAGACGGCCTTTGGTCAATGTGATTTCATTTTGGCGCCGACTGCACCGACTGCTGCGCCGAAACTCGGCAGCGACATCCACGATCCTGTGCAAATGTACTTGTCCGATATTTACACCATCGCCGTGAACCTTGCCGGTTTGCCTGCACTGACCCTGCCTGCCGGTTTCAGTGCAAACGGTCTGCCGATTGGTGTGCAATTTATCGGCAACTATTTCTCCGAAGCCAAAATTTTGGGTGCCGCACATCAAGTTCAACTGAACAGCGATTGGCACACCAAAACGCCGGAATAATGTTTTAGGGCCTTGATGATTCAAGGCCGTCTGAAAATAAACCATAAAAAGCGCCTGAATCATTTAGGCGCTGCAAATTATAGATATTTAAAAATCATGACAACCACCGACTTCATCCAAATCATTGGGACAGCCGCGTTTGCCATTTCCGGCTATTTGGTCGGCTACAACAAGCGATTGGATGTGCTCGGTGTCGTCATTACCGCGTTGCTGACGGCTGTCGGCGGCGGCATGATACGCGACGGCTTGGTCGGCCGGATTCCGCAAGTGTTTTTGCAAACCGATGCGCTGATTGTTGTGTTTGCCACACTGGCCATTGCATGGTTGGTAAGGGTGCAACGCTATCGCAGCACCTACTTGGCCGCTGCTTTTATTATTGCCGATGCCATCGGTTTGGCTGCGTTCAGTATTACCGGCGCACAAATCGGCATGGCTTTGCAGCTTAATCTGTTCGGCGTTATTTCTTTGGCTTTTGTGACTGCCGTTGGCGGCGGTATTGCACGCGATATTTTGGTCAATGACGTGCCGATGATTTTGCGTACCGACCTTTACGGCAGCGTGGCCATTTTGATTGGCGGACTGATTTATCTGTTCGGGCGTTTGGGCTGGATTAATATTTTTACGTTAAACCTGCTCTTTGCCGGCGGCTTGTTGTTTCGCCTGACTGCATACCGTTTCCATTGGCAACTGCCCGGTTTCCAACGCCGCAGGAAATAAACTTATCTTACAGACGGCCTGTTATGTTTTTTATTCAGGCCGTCTGAAAACGAATCATTCATTTAACCGATTAACTTTTTTTCGACAGAAAGACCCTTATGACTTGGGAAACCGTAATCGGACTGGAAATCCACGTCCAACTCAACACCCAATCCAAAATCTTCAGCGGCGCATCCACTGCATTCGGTGCCGAGCCTAATGCCCATGCCAGCGTGGTTGAGTGTGCGTTGCCGGGCGTATTGCCGGTAATGAACCGCGAAGTCGTCGAAAAAGCCATCAAACTCGGTTTGGCTTTGGATGCGAAAATCAATCAGAAAAACGTGTTCGACCGTAAAAACTATTTCTATCCTGATTTGCCGAAAGGCTATCAAATCAGCCAGTTGGATTTGCCGATTGTTGAACACGGCAAACTGGAAATCGTAGTGGGCGACGAGGTTAAAACCATCAATGTTACTCGTGCGCACATGGAAGAAGATGCGGGTAAATCCGTACATGAAGGTTTGAACGGTGCCACCGGTATCGACTTGAACCGTGCCGGTACGCCTTTATTGGAAGTTGTCTCCGAGCCTGAAATGCGTTCCGCAGCCGAAGCTGTGGCGTATGCTAAAGCGTTGCACGGTTTGGTAACGTGGCTGGATATTTGCGACGGCAATATGGCGGAAGGCTCGTTCCGCGTCGATGCCAACGTTTCTGTACGTCCAAAAGGCCAGGCCGAGTTCGGTACGCGTCGAGAAATTAAAAACCTCAATTCTTTCCGCTTCTTGGAGCAAGCCATCAATTATGAAGTGGAAGCGCAAATCGAAATTTTGGAAGACGGCGGTAAAGTACAGCAGGCAACCATGCTGTTTGACCCTGAAAAAGGCGAAACCCGTGTGATGCGTTTGAAAGAAGATGCGCACGATTACCGTTATTTCCCAGATCCGGATTTGCTGCCTGTCATTATTTCAGACGGCCAATTGCAAAAGGCCAAAGAGCAAATGCCTG
This sequence comes from Neisseria sp. P0004.S004, assembly GCF_051963335.1. NCBI lineage: Bacteria > Pseudomonadati > Pseudomonadota > Betaproteobacteria > Neisseriales > Neisseriaceae > Neisseria > Neisseria sp. P0004.S004. The sequence continues at coordinate 85,755 of NZ_JBQCUK010000005.1, read as the reverse complement.
AGTTGCCGCATGAAATGGCAGCGCGTTTTGTTGCCGATTACGGCGTGTCCGACTATGATGCGCGCCTGTTGACTGCGAGCCGTGCTCAAGCTGCCTATTTTGAAGAAGCTGCCAAAGCCTGCGGCCAAGGTAAATTAACGGCAAACTGGATGAACGGCGAGCTTGCCGCCACCTTGAACAAAGAAGGTTTGGAATTGGCTGAAAGCCCGATTACGGCTTCACGCCTTGCCGAGTTGGTTGCCAAAGTTGCGGACGGAACATTGAGCAGCAAACTGGCGAAAAAAGCTTTTGAAGCGATGTGGGCTGAGCCTGAAGCAGGTATTGCCGAAATCATCGAAAAACATGGTTTGCAACAGATTACCGACACTGGCGCAATTGAAGCGATGGTGGATGAAGTGTTGGCAAACAATGCGAAAGCCATTGAGCAATTCCGTTCCGGTAATGAAAAAGCCTTAAATGCGATTGTCGGCCAGGTGATGAAAGCAAGTAAAGGCAAGGCCAATCCGGCTCAGGTTCAAGAGTTGATTAAAGCCAAATTGGCTTGATAGATAGGACAGGCCGTCTGAAAACAGGTTTTATTTTCAGACGGCCTTTGTTTTTGATAATAAATTTATTCTAAATACCATGACACATACCATTACCTTACCAGATCAAACTACATTTACGGCGAATGAGGACGAAACGGTTCTTGCTGCTGCAACCCGTCAGAATTTAAATTTGCCTCATTCTTGCAAAAGCGGTGCCTGCGGACAGTGTAAGGCTGAGTTGATTAGTGGCGAATTTGAAATGGGCAAGCATATTGATAAAGCCATCAGTGAAGAAGAAAAAGCGCAGGGCAAAGTGTTATTGTGCTGTACCACTGCGAAGAGCGACCTCAAAATCAATGTGCCAGGTTTTAATCAAAATGCTTTGCCGGTACGCACATTGCCGGCACGTATTGAAAACATTGAAATTAAACACGATGTTGCTTTGCTCAAACTGGCTTTGCCTAAAGCGCCGCCATTTGCATTTTATGCCGGGCAATATATTGATTTGCTGCTTCCCGGCAATATCAGCCGCAGCTATTCAATCGCCAATTCGCCTGATCAAGAAGGCATTTTGGAACTGCATATCCGCAACCGTGAAAACGGCGTGTGCTCAGAAATGATTTTTGGGGCAGAGCCTAAAATCAAAGAGAAAGGCATTGTCCGTGTCAAAGGGCCATTAGGTACATTCACTTTGCAACAAGACAGCAATAAACCGATGATTTTGTTGGCAACGGGTACAGGTTATGCCCCTATTCGCAGTATTTTGCTTGATTTGATTCGTCAGAATAGCGAGCGTCAGGTTCATTTTTACTGGGGAGCACGTCAACAGGCGGATCTGTACGCATTAGAAGAAGTCGAAGCATTAATAGGCCGTCTGAAAAATGCAAAATTTTCGCCGGTTCTTTCTAAGCCTGATTCCGATTGGAAAGGGGAGAATGGATACGTGCAAAACGTTGCCGCACAAAATTATCCTGATTTGAGCCAATATGAAGTTTATGCTTGCGGGTCACCAGCCATGACGGAGAGTGCGCAAAGTTTGCTGACTCAAAAATGCGCTTTACCGGAAGCTGCCTTCTTCTGTGATGCTTTTTCACCGGCATAGGAATATATTTTACGGAATTCATATGTTTGAATATGGATGTTAAGAGTAGAGTCTGACGGTAATCCGTTTGAGAAAGAGGGTGTTTTTACACACTCTCTTTTCTATATAGTAATTTTCAAAAAATATTTTTATCTTAAAGAGAAGGCTATTCTGTTTGTCATCAAACATTAACTTGATTATCTATCATAAAGAAAAAGGCCGTCTGAATCTTTCAGACGGCCTTTGTTTTAAAGCTAATATTAGCTACCAATCAGTTTCAAACGTTGACCGGGAGATACAGTACGGGTATTGCGGTTCCAACGACGGATATCGTTAATATCAACATTGAAACGGCTGGCGATGGTGTTCAGGGTATCGCCTTTACGTACAGTGTAGGAAACGTTTTGAACCGGGTTGCTGCGGACTTTTGCCGGAGCGGCTGTAACACGGAGGATTTGGCCTTTTTTGATATTGTTGCCTTTGATGTTGTTGGCAATAATCAAATCGGCTACGCTCAGGTTATAGCGTTTGGAGATGTTAAACAACGTATCGCCATCTGCCACACGGTGTGTACCTGCTTCAAGTGCTGCTGTTTGTGTGTTTTGCTGACCGCTTACACGGGCAAGACGCGCATTGATGCGGCTTTGTTGTTTAACGGTATTGGCTGCGATACGTGCGGCACGAGCGCTTTCGGCGGTAACAACAGTTTGAACTTGTTTGTTCTCCGGTGTGGCCTCGGCAACAGTCGCTGAAGATTCCTCTGCCGGTCGGCTTTGTACCAATGCCATCAGGTCGTCATGCTCTTCTAGAACCGGTGCAGTAGCAACAGATTCAACTGCTGGAGTAGTGGCTGCATCGTTTGCGGCAACAGTCGGTGCGGTCAAGTCTGCAGGGATGGCTGATTTGGGCGCTTCTGCAACATTTTTAGCAACGGTCTCGGTAGTCGCATGGGTCATGGCTGTAACTGGGGCGGCCACTTCCACATTTGCAACTTGAGGTTGGGCTTTAGTTTCTGTTACCGCTACGGAATTAACGTTTTCAGCTTTGCTGCGTGCAATAAAGTCAACCGGTTTGCTGGATTGTGGAACAACAGGTGCAACAATATTGGTCACGGTATTTTGAGCGACTTTAACCGGTTCTACTGCGTTGGAAGCAATAATCGGAGACATGGCCGGCATATTGGATTGGTAAGTATCCGGCGTATTGTCTTTATCGATGAAGTTAATGATGTCCTGGCTTTGGCTTGCTGAATTTTTAGCCACCAAAATGCTGCGGCCTTCAGAAACAGCGCTACCGCTCAGGCCGTTGAGGCGTTTGAGTTCGGCAACGCTCATACCGGTATCGTTGGCAATGGCATTCAGTTTTTTGTTACCCAAAGAAGTATAAATATCCCAAGACATCAGGGTATCCGGGTTGGCATTGCGGTAGTTCTTTTCAAATGTGGAAACCGCAGCAACCGGCAACAACAGACGACGGTTGTTTTTAGGGATGAATACAGGCGCATTGAAACCCGGGTTGAGTGCCAACAATTCGCTTTCGCTGATGTTTGCAAAGCGGGCGATTGTGCTGTTATCAATAGGTTTGTCGATGCTGATAGATTTGAAATACGGCTGGTTGCTGATTTCGCTGATATTCATGCCGAAGGTTTGCGGATTGGCAACGATATTGCGGACGGCCAAAAGTTTGGGAACGTAATTGCGTGTTTCGTTCGGCATACGCAGGTTTTCGTATGTCGGCTCCAAACCTTGCGCGCGGGCGCGGTTGACGGCACGTCCGACATTGCCTTCGCCCCAGTTGTAAGCGGCAAGCGCCAAAGACCAGTCGCCGAACATGCCGTGCAGGTATTGCAGGTAGTTCAATGCGGCATCGGTAGCGGCGTAAATATCGTGGCGGCCATCATACAAAGGTGTCTTTTCCAAGCCGAAATGGCGGCCGGTAGCCGGCATAAATTGCCACAGGCCGGATGCGCCGACGTGTGATTTGGCTTTGGTTACGAATGCGCTTTCAATGAAAGGCAGCAAAGCGATTTCGGCGGGCATATTGCGTTTTTTAACTTCATTGGCAATATGGTACATATAAGGTTTGCTGCGTGAGATGGTGCGGTCGAAATATGCGCTGTTTGCAGCAAATTTGTTTTCATGGCGGCGAACCAGTTCTGTGTTGACTTCGTTGATGCGGAAGTCTTTACGCAACGATGCCCATAAGCTGCCGGAGCCGAAGGTTTGTGCTTTGGCTTGGTCGAGCAGGGCGGAGTTGAGGCGCATCATGGCCATGCCGACTTGGTTGGGTGTAGCGTTTTGTGCGTAGGCTGTGGCGGAAACCGCCGACAGGCTTGAAACGGTCAGAGCGATGGTTTTTAGTTTTGCCATAGTAAATAAAGTTATCAAATATATAATAAAATTTCGTCTTTTTGATAGTATCGTTTCAGCATTTAAACGTCAAGTCGAGCAGGGAATTTGCTTGTGTGATGTGGCCGTGGTGTTAAAATTCTGTCACACAAGTCGGGATGCATAGGGGAGCCTTGAATGGAAGTTTTTTTTATGCAAACGCCAATGGGGCAATATCTTGCTCAAAAAGAGGCGGATTTTTTCAGACGGCATTTGCAGTATTTGAATAGGCAGGTGGCGGTTCAATTGGGCGGTGTGTGGCAGAGGCCGTCTGAAAACATGATTGTAGTGCCCCGCGATGTGCGGATGGATGCTGAAATGTTGGCATTTGAAACACATTCCGTGGATGTATTATTGATGCCTCATCTTTTGGAAGTTTCATCTGCGGATTTGGTGTTGCAAGAAGCGTTTAGGGTATTAAATTCTGAAGGAAGGTTGATTTTGACGGGGTTCAACCCTAAATCTTTGTGGGGATTGAGCTCTTGGTTTGATGGGGAAAAGCTGCCTTTGAAATCTCAATGCTTGGCTCTGGCCGAGTTGAAACGAAAAATTGCGGATATTGGTTTTGAAATGGAATATGGGCAGTTTATGGATTATCTGCCTGCTGTGAATTCGCCTTCTGCTTTGAAGTTTTGGCGGTTTATGGAAAAGGCGGGGGATAGGTGGTGGCCGCAGTGTGCGGCGGTTTATGGGATGGTATTAACGAAACATTTGATTGGTGTCCATCCTTTGCCTGAATTGGAATCTGCATTTGATGGCAATACGGTTGCTTTAAGTACGGCACGTTTGGCCGAATAGTTCTCAGACGGCCTGTATATTAATGATAAATTTGGAGAATAATGATGCCTGAATTACCTGAGGTGGAAACGACTTTACGCGGGATAGAGCCGCATATTGATGGCAAAAAGATAGCAAAAGTCACTATCCGCCAGTTTAAATTGAGATGGCCTATTCATCCAAACTTGGCGCAAATTTTGGCCGGCCGCAAAGTTTTGGCATGCAACCGGCGTGCGAAGTATTTGATTATTACTTTTGAAACGGGTATTTTACTTATTCATTTGGGCATGTCCGGCAGTTTGCGGATTTTTACCGCCGATGATGATCGTATCGCTACGCCGGATAAACACGATCATTTGGATTTTGTATTTGATGACGGTACCGTATTGCGTTATCACGACCCGCGTAAATTTGGTGCGGTATTGTGGTATGAAGGTATTGCCGAACATCATCCTCTGTTGGAAAAACTGGGGCCGGAGCCGCTCTCGGAGGCGTTTGATGCAAATTACCTGTATCAGAAATTGAAAACGCAGAAGCGTGCGGTCAAATTGGCGCTGATGGATAATGCGGTGGTGGTTGGCGTTGGCAATATTTATGCGAATGAAAGTCTGTTTAAGGCGGGTATTTCGCCATTGCGTCCGGCGAATAAGCTGACCAAGAAAGAATGCGCATTATTGGTGGAAACCGTTAAAGCGGTTCTGCAAAGGGCGATTGAAACCGGCGGCAGTACGCTGCGGGACTTTGTCAATAGCGATGGAAAAAGCGGCTACTTTCAGCAGGAATATACGGTCTATGGCCGCCACAATGAGCCTTGTGTCCAATGTGGCGGGTTGATTTTTAAAGAAACTTTGGGGCAGCGTGGAACATTTTATTGTCCAAATTGCCAGAAATAGTTTCAGACGGCCTTAAATGTCAGAGGCCGTCTGAAAATAATGAACACAATACAGAAGAAATTTTATGTCTAAACAAAAAGCTCCTTTTTTAAAACGACTGGGCAGGCTTTGCCGTTTGGCGGCTTGGTTGTTCCGAACCGGCCGGAATTTGCGTGCCATCGATGGCAATAATGCAGAGGAACGCAATCATGCTGTGGTTGTTTTGGGAAAAGGTGCGTTGGATGCTTTGGATATCGAATTGGAAATCGGCGTACCGCCTCAAGGAAATGTGAGCGGTACATTGGTAGTGGCTAACCATGTGTCTTGGTTGGATATTTTTGCCATGAGCGCCGTTTATCCGAGCAGTTTTATTGCCAAGCAGGAAATCAGCGGTTGGCCGGTTTTGGGAAAAATGGGTAAAAATGCCGGCACGGTGTTTATCAACCGCAATTCCCGCCGAGATATTGAGCCGATTAATCAGGCGATTTGCGCGGCATTGAAAGCAGGACAGAATGTCAGCTTTTTCCCTGAGGCGCGCACTTCTTCCGGCTTGGGTATTTTGCCGTTTAAAGCAGCCCTGTTTCAATCGGCAATTGATGCGCAAGCGCCGATTCAGGCAGTAACTTTGCGCTATTATGATGGCGAAGGACAACGGACGGACTTGCCGTCTTATGCGGAGGTAAACCTGTTTCAGTCTTTGTGGCGTATTGTTTCTATGAAGAAAATCCGTATCCGTTTGGATTTCTCGCCTCAGTACAAACCGACAGATATGCCGGATAAAGACCGCTATGCTTTGAAAGATATTGCGGAAAAAGCCATCGGTGAGATTGTGGCTTCGGATTCCCCCGTTCAACCTTTACCTAAAAAATAATTTCGGTCAGGTACTTGTTTTCTTTCAGATAGCCTTTATTTAGTGATTTAGCTGTTTTCGGTTGGGTTAAATTGATAGTTTAATATAATTAATATTATTTGAACTATAAATTATACAAATCGATAGGCCTGCATTATAATACAAGCATTGATTCATTTCTCTAACCCAAATTTTTAAAGGAGCTTAAAAATGGCTTTGCAAGATCGTACCGGTCAAAAAGTACCTTCCGTAGTATTCCGCACTCGTGTCGGCGACACTTGGAAAGATGTTTCTACTGATGATTTGTTCAAAGGCAAAAAAGTAGTCGTGTTCTCTCTGCCTGGCGCATTTACTCCGACTTGTTCTTCTTCCCACCTGCCACGCTACAACGAATTGTTTGGCGCGTTCAAAGAAAACGGTGTTGACGCTATCTACTGCGTATCTGTAAACGACACTTTCGTTATGAACGCTTGGGCTGCTGAAGAAGAAGCCGACAATATCTACATGATCCCTGATGGCAACGGTGAATTCACTGAAGGCATGGGCATGTTGGTTGGCAAAGAAGACTTGGGCTTCGGCAAACGCTCTTGGCGTTACTCCATGCTGGTTAACGACGGCGTGGTTGAAAAAATGTTTATCGAACCTGAAGAACCAGGCGATCCTTTCAAAGTGTCTGACGCTGACACTATGTTGAAATACATTGCTCCTGACTGGAAAGCTCAAGAGTCTGTTGCCATCTTCACCAAACCTGGCTGCCAATTCTGTGCTAAAGCTAAAAAAGCGCTGCAAGACAAAGGCTTGTCTTACGAAGAAATCGTATTGGGCAAAGATGCAACTGTTACTTCCGTTCGCGCTATTACCGGCAAGATGACTGCTCCTCAAGTATTCATCGGCGGCAAATACATCGGCGGCAGCGAAGACTTGGAAGCTTACTTGGCTAAAAACTAATTGCCTGTATGCTTGAGACGGTTTGAAAAGGCCGTCTGAAAGATAAAATATAGAGTTATTCAGACGGCGTTTACAATTCGGCGTTCTGAATAACTCTATATTCGCAAGTAGAATTTGAGATTATTGTTTTAAATCGATATTTAAGAATTTGCTATTAATATTCATTCTTTGATAGTTTATAAAAATTCTGCCGTCTGAAAACAGATAACCTGATGGTAATATCGGTTTGGATATAGACAGTAAGGATAAAATATGAAAAAGATTCAAGCAGATGTGGTGGTACTGGGCGGCGGTACAGCCGGTATGGGCGCATTTCGCAATGCTCGCCTTCATACAGACAATGTTTACCTGATTGAAAACAATGTATTCGGAACAACTTGTGCGCGCGTGGGCTGTATGCCCTCTAAACTCTTGATTGCCGCCGCAGAAGCGCGCCATCATGCTTTGCATACCGATCCGTTTGGCGTACATTTGGACAAAGACAGCATCGTCGTCAATGGCGAAGAAGTCATGCAACGCGTTAAATCCGAACGCGACCGTTTTGTCGGTTTTGTGGTCAGCGATGTAGAAGAGTGGCCTGCCGACAAGCGTATTATGGGTACGGCAAAATTTGTTGACGAACATACCGTCCAAATCGATGATCACACTCAAATTACTGCAAAAAGTTTTGTGATTGCCACCGGTTCGCGTCCTGTGATTTTCCCTCAGTGGGAAGCTTTGGGCGATCGCTTGGTTGTAAACGATGATGTTTTCTCTTGGGATACTTTGCCTAAAAGCGTGGCCGTGTTCGGCCCAGGCGTTATCGGTTTAGAGTTGGGTCAGGCTTTGCACCGTTTGGGCGTGAAAGTTGAGATTTTCGGCGTAGGCGGAGCCATCGGCGGCATTTCTGACCCTGTTGTCGCTGAAGAAGCCAAAGCTGTGTTTGGCGAAGAGTTGGCTTTGCATCTGGATGCTAAAACCGAAGTTAAACTGGATGCGGAAGGCAATGTTGAAGTTCATTGGGAACAAGACGGCGAAAAAGGTGTGTTCGTTGCCGAATATATGTTGGCAGCCGTAGGCCGCCGTCCGAACGTGGACAATATTGGTTTGGAAAACATCAATATCGAAAAAGACACGCGCGGCGTGCCCGTTTCCGATCCGCTGACCATGCAAACCAGCATTCCGCATATCTTTATCGCAGGCGATGCGTCCAATCAATTGCCTCTGCTGCATGAAGCTGCCGACCAAGGTAAAATTGCCGGCGACAATGCGGGCCGCTATCCGAATATCGGCGGTGGTTTGCGTCGCAGTGTAATCGGCGTGGTGTTCACCAATCCGCAAATTGCCTCTGTCGGCTTGAAATATGCACAAGTTGCGGCGAAATATCAACCTGACGAGTTTGTAATCGGCGAAGTTTCCTTCCGAAACCAAGGCCGCAGTCGCGTTATGTTGGTAAACAAAGGCCATATGCGTTTGTATGCCGAAAAAGCAACCGGCCGTTTCATTGGTGCGGAAGTTGTCGGCCCTGCTGCCGAACATTTGGCACACTTGATGGCTTGGGCGCATCAAATGAAAATGACGATTCCGCAAATGTTGGATATGCCGTTCTACCATCCGGTGATCGAGGAAGGTTTGCGCACTGCATTGCGTGATGCCGATGCAAAACTGAAACAGGCTTGATTATTTGATGAAATAAAGGCCGTCTGAAACCCGTAATGAGGTTTCAGACGGCCTTTTTTTATGCCTTGAAGCTTTTACTTTTAAATCAATTCTAAATCCGGGCCGGCATTTTGTGCACGACGGCTTCGTAATTGAATGTCTAGGCGTAAATCGTGTGCGGAGTCGGCATTTTTAATAGCGTCTTGATAGCTGATATCGCCGTTTTCATACAAATCATACAAAGCCTGGTCAAAAGTAATCATGCCCATGCCGGTTGATTTTTTCATCATTTCTTTGATGTTGTGGACTTCGCCTTTTCGAATCAAGTCGGCAATAATGGGCGAATTGAGCAAAACCTCGACAGCCGCTACGCGTCCCCGTCCGCCTTCGCGGGGAATCAGGCGTTGTGAAATAAAGGCTTGCAGGTTGAGCGATAAATCGGTTAGCAATTGGTTACGGCGCTCTTCGGGGAAGAAGTTGATGATGCGGTCGAGCGCTTGGTTGGTACTGTTGGCGTGCAGTGTTGCCATACACAAATGGCCGGTTTCCGCGAAGGAAATGGCGTAGTCCATGGTCTCGCGGTCGCGGATTTCGCCAATCAGGATAACATCCGGCGCTTGGCGCAGGGTATTTTTCAATGCAATCGGCCAATTTTCGGTATCTACGCCGATTTCGCGTTGGGTGATAATGCAGTTTTTATGTTGGTGGATAAATTCAATCGGGTCTTCGATGGTGATAATGTGGTCGAAGCTGTTTTCGTTTCGATAGTCGATAAGGGAGGCGAGGGAAGTGGACTTGCCCGAACCTGTACCGCCGACAAAAATAACCAGACCGCGTTTTCTGAGGGCGATGTCTTTCAGAATCGGCGGCAGATTGAGCGTTTCAAATTTAGGGATATTGCTGGTAATGGAGCGGAACACCAAAGCAGTTGCGCCGCGTTGAACCATGGCATTGACACGGAAGCGGCTGGTATCGGGCAGGCTGATGGCGAAGTTGCATTCGTTGGTGGTAGAAAATTCTTCGATTTGTTTGGAAGACATAATCGAAAAAGCGATTTCCATACATTTTTCAGCGCTTAACGGCTCATCGGTCAGCCGCATGATTTTGCCGTCCACTTTCATGGCAGGCGGGAAATTAGTGGTAATGAAAAGGTCGGAGCCTTTGTATTTGTTCATGTGGCGTAGCCAAGTGAACAATTCTTCTTTTGTGCCCGGAGTATTTTCGTCAAACATAAGAATTCAGATAGTTAATGTTAAGTTATTTTATTGAAAATAATTATAACAGAAGCAATCATTATTTGCTGTTTTGCCGCTAGAGCAGCTATCTGTTTTAAATTGAGTGTCGTGCTGGGAATATAGCAGATTTTTCAGCATCCCTGTGATTTTAAATTCTGCTGTTATAATGTTGCCCGATTAGTGAACGGAAAGGTAACAAGATGTCAGTACAAACAATTGCCGTGGTCGGCGCAATGGAACAGGAAATCGAGCTTTTGCGTGAAAGCATGGACGATGTCAAGCATGTGTCCTTCGGTAAATTTTCGGCTTATGAAGGCGAATTGGCCGGAAAACGCATGGTTTTGGTTTTGAGCGGTATCGGTAAGGTCAATGCGGCGGTTTCGACTTCTTGGGTCATTCATCAGTTTGCACCGGATTGCGTCATCAATACCGGCAGCGCAGGCGGTTTGGGCAAAGGGCTGAAGGTTGGCGATGTGGTCATCGGCGAAACTGTGGCGCATCATGATGTTGACGTAACGGCTTTTGGTTATGTTTGGGGGCAAGTGCCGCAACTTCCTGCCGTGTTCGCATCGGATTCAAACTTGATTCGCCAAGCAGAAAAGGCAGCACAAGTGTTTGAAGGTGCGGCCGTAACGCAAGGCTTGGTCGTTAGTGGCGACCGTTTTGTACACAGCAGCGAAGGTGTTGCGGAAATCCGCAGTCATTTCCCAGAAGTCAAAGCAGTGGAAATGGAAGCTGCGGCAATTGCGCAGACCTGCCATCAGTTGGAAGTGCCTTTTGTGATTATTCGCGCGGTATCCGATTCGGCAGATGAGAAAGCGGACATCAGCTTTGAAGAGTTTTTGAAAACGGCGGCCGTCAGCTCGGCGAAGATGGTAACTGAGATTGTCAAATCGCTATAAAATCATGCAGAAACGTTGAATTTCCGTTAGAATACGGAACGATTCAACCTTATTCTAAGGCCGTCTGAAAACCGAATCCCTGTTTTTTCAGACGGCCTTTCAGCCTTTAATTGTATTTATCTTAATAACAATATGAAAAACATACGGAATTTCTCCATTATTGCCCACATCGACCACGGTAAATCGACGCTTGCCGACCGTTTTATCCAATACTGCGGCGGTTTGGATTTGCGCGAAATGAGTACGCAGGTGCTCGACTCCATGGACATCGAAAAAGAGCGCGGCATCACCATTAAAGCGCAAACCGCCGCGCTCAACTATAAAGCACGCGACGGGCAGGTGTATCAGCTTAACCTGATTGATACTCCGGGACACGTCGACTTTTCTTACGAAGTCTCCCGTTCGCTGTCGGCTTGTGAAGGTGCGCTTTTGGTCGTGGACGCGTCTCAAGGCGTGGAAGCGCAAACTGTGGCGAACTGCTATACCGCGATTGATTTGGGCGTGGAAGTCGTGCCTGTTTTGAACAAAATCGACCTGCCCGCCGCCGACCCCGAACGCGTGGAACAGGAAATCGAAGACATTATCGGCATTGATGCGGTCGGCGCGGTGCAATGTTCTGCCAAAAGCGGCATCGGCGTGGAAGACGTTTTGGAAGAAATCGTTGCCAAAATTCCTGCGCCGACCGGCGATGAAAACGCGCCGTTGCAAGCAGTTATCGTCGATTCGTGGTTTGACAACTACGTCGGCGTAGTTATGCTGATTCGTGTGAAAAACGGCACCATCAAGCTGAAAGACAAAGTGCGCTTTATGAGCACTAAGGCAGAAACGCAGGTTGAGCAGTTGGGTGTATTCACGCCGAAATCGGTTCAAAAACAAGAACTCAAAGCCGGCGAAGTGGGCTTTCTGATTACCGGTGTGAAAGAATTGGGACAGGCAAAAGTCGGCGATACGGTTACTTTGGTTGCCAACCCCGCTTCTGAGCCGCTGCCCGGCTTCCAAGAAGTGCAAAGCCAAGTATTTGCAGGCCTTTATCCGGTGGAAAGCCACGACTACGAAGCCTTGCGCGACGCTTTGGAAAAATTGCAGCTGAACGATGCTTCACTGAAATTCGAACCTGAAGTTTCTCAGGCATTGGGCTTCGGCTTCCGCTGCGGTTTCTTGGGTCTGCTGCACTTGGAAATCGTGCAGGAACGCTTGGAGCGCGAGTTTGACATGGATTTGATTACCACCGCGCCGACGGTGGTTTACGAAGTCGTGTTGAAAAGCGGCGAAAAAATCGAAGTCGAAAATCCGTCCAAACTGCCCGACATCGGCAGCATCGAAACCATTCTTGAGCCGATTATTACTGCGACCATTCTTGTGCCGCAGGAGTATGTCGGCAACGTCATGACTTTGTGTAACCAAAAGCGCGGCGTGCAAGTCAATATGCAATATATGGGTCGTCAAGTCATGCTGACTTACGATTTGCCGATGAACGAAGTCGTGATGGACTTTTTCGATAAACTCAAATCCACTTCGCGCGGCTATGCTTCGTTGGACTACCATTTCAAAGAGTTCCAACCGTCTGATTTGATTAAGCTTGACATTATGGTCAATGGCGAAAAGGTTGATGCCTTGAGCCTGATTGTTCACCGTCAAAGCGCCGTTCACCGCGGTCGTGAGCTGGCATCAAAAATGCGCGAACTGATTCCGCGCCAGATGTTTGATATTGCCGTACAGGCTGCCATCGGCAGTCAGATTATCGCCCGTGAAAACGTCAAAGCCCTGCGTAAAAACGTTTTGGCGAAATGTTACGGCGGTGATATTACGCGTAAGAAAAAACTTCTCGAAAAACAAAAAGCAGGTAAGCGCCGCATGAAACAAGTGGGCAACGTGGAAATCCCGCAAAGCGCATTCTTGGCGATTCTGCAAGTGAGTGATAAATAATGAGTATAAATCTGACTTTAGGCGCAATCGTTGTGCTGCTGGCCGGCTTGGTTCTCAACTTCAAAAGCAGCAAAGAGCGTCAGGAAAACGGCGAATGGAGCTCCGGCCTGCAATGGAGTTACCTCCTGTGCATGGTCGGCGTATTCGGCATTTTGTCTGAATTTATGAGCTTTACCGCCGTATTGCTGGTGTTTGTCGTGTTTACCGGCATTGTTTGGGCAATCCATAAAGGCCGTCTGAAAAAAAGTGAGACCGGCGAAGACAATGCGCATTTTACCGACTATATGGGCGGATTTTTCCCCATCATCTTGGTTATCTTTGTATTGCGCAGCTTTATTGCCGAGCCGTTCCAAATTCCGTCCAGCTCCATGCGTCCTGGCTTGGTCAAAGGCGATTTTATCTTGGTGAACAAATTCTCTTACGGTATCCGCCTGCCGATTTTGAATAAGGTCATTATCCCTGTCGGTAACATTGCCCGAGGCGATGTCGTGGTGTTCAATTATCCGCTTCAGCCAGAGATGAATTACATCAAACGTATCGTCGGTATTCCAGGCGACGTTGTGGAATATCGTGATAAGGTTTTGACTGTTAACGGTGAAATTATTCCCGAAAAACCAAACGGTAATTATCAATACGCAGATGATACGGATCCGTCTATGATTCATACGCTTGAGCGTTTTCAGACGGCCTTGAACGGCAAAAACTTTGATGTGGTCAAAGAAGCCGGTCAACCTTCCGTATCCATTGCCGTATTGAACAAATACACCTCCGAAGTGATGCCTGAAAGCAATTACTCGCTTGAAACAAGCGGTTTGGAAAATTGCGAATACGCAGAAGACGGCAATGGCTTTATCTGTAAAGTTCCAGAAGGCCGTTATTTCGCGATGGGTGACAACCGCGACAATAGTGCCGATTCTCGTTACTGGGGATTTGTCGATGACAAACTGATCGTCGGTAAAGCCTTCTTTGTTTGGATGAACTTTGGCGAACTTAGCCGTATCGGTACCAGCATCCAATAAGCAATAAACAGATTAAAAGGCTGTCTGAAATTTTTCAGACGGCCTTTTTTGTATCTATTTTTTGTCTTTTAATGAACCTAAATAAATTGCCAATAAAGTCAAAGTGGCACCGCTCCATTGGACGGTATTAATCGGTTTATCCAACCAGAAATAATCGATCAACATGGCAGCGACTGGTTCGGAGAGCAGTAGGAGGCCGGTTAGTGACAAGGATAAAAGCGGGATGGCGTAAGCAATCAATGCCCAAGCGAAGCATTGCATAACGATGCCGTAGATGGAGACTAGAATCACATCGTTTAAAGTCTTAGGATATAGATGGGCGGTATCGAATAGCAGAGATGGGATAACCAAAGCTATTGCACCGCCGAAGCTTAAAATCATCATCAGCGGAAACAAACCGACTTTTTCCTGCTCATGGGTTTTGCGTACGAAAACCATAGACAGGGCCAGCATGGCACCGGACACTACGCCGCTGACAAATCCCCATGCGGCGTTGTCGTTATGACCGAACTCCGGGCTGCCGATCAAGGCTACGCCTATGGTGGCCAATATCAAACTTAAAATTTGTAAGGTACTTAGGCGTTCCGAATAAAAGAAGAAGCCGATGGCGGCTAAAAAGAAAATCTGCAGGCTGTTGAGCAAGGTGGAAATGCCGGGGCCTACGGCGTGAATGCTTTCGTGCCAAAGGGCGAGGTCGAATGCGAGGAAAACACCGGATAAGAGTGCGTAGCCAATCGTTTTTCTTTTCGTGGGCATTTTTTGTCTGAAAAAACGCCCGAGCAAGAAGAATATAGGGGCGGCAATCAGCAAACGCCAGAATGCGATGGCGTAAGAGCCGACATCGACAAATTTGACGATCAAGCTGCCTAAGCCGAAGACGACACAGCCGACGACCAATAAGGGCGCTGCATAATTTCCCGAACGTGTCTCCATCGGCTTCTCCATCAATCAAATGAAGACGATTATTCCATAAAAGATAGATGAGGCGCTAATGATAAATAGTGGTGAGCCAAGATAAAGGAGTTATGATGAAAGGCCGTCTGAAAGCTGTTTCAGACGGCCTTTTGATGATTTTCTGGCTTGATTTAGTATGGTTGTAGTATAAAATCGTTTTACGCCGTGTTTTCAGACGGCCTGATCAGTTTTGGTTTTGAGAAAAGGATATTGGAAATGGCAAACCCTATTCGTGCGTTTCTGGATTATGTGCCGTCGGTTGATGAGTCTTGTTTTATAGATGAGACTTCGGTTGTGATTGGCGAAGTGTCGCTGGCGGAAGATGTATCCGTTTGGCCTTATGCCGTGTTGCGCGGTGATGTGAACAGCATTTCTATCGGCAAGCGCAGCAATGTGCAGGACGGCAGCGTTTTGCACGTGTCGCATAAGAATGCGGCGAAGCCTGACGGTTCGCCTTTGATTATCGGCGATGATGTGACGATTGGGCATAAGGTCATGCTGCATGGCTGCCGAATTGGGAATCGTGTGTTGGTGGGCATGGGCTCGATTATTTTGGACGATACGGTTGTCGAAGATGATGTGATGATAGGCGCGGGCAGTTTGGTGCCGCCGCGCAAGCGTTTGGAAAGCGGTTTTTTATATGTCGGCTCGCCTGTGAGACAAGTGCGTCCGCTGACGGATGAGGAAAAGGCATTTTTGACGTATTCCTCTGCGCATTATGTCCGCCTGTCCGGCCAGCATAAAATTTCAAAATAAGGAAATTCAATACAATGAACGCAATTTATCTGGCTTCGGGCAGTCCGCGCCGTCGTGAGATTTTGGAGAATTTGGGTTTCACGGTACACCGTCTTCCAGCGGATATTGATGAGACCCCCAAAGAAGGCGAAGCCGCGCTAGAGTATGTGCGCCGTATGGCCTGCGAGAAAAATCAGGCGGCGGTGGCGCAATGGTTTGCAGCTCATGACGAAGAGCCTGAGTTTGCTGTATTGACGGCGGATACGACAGTGGCGGATGGTGCGGCTATTTTGGGCAAGCCGGAATCCGAGGCGGATGCGGTCGATATGCTGGAACGCTTGTCCGGGCGGACGCATCAAGTGCTGACGGCTGTATGTGTTTACTGGCAAGGCGTTCGTCATGATGTGGTGCAAACGAGCGAAGTGCGCTTTAAAACGTTGACGGCTGAGGAGATTGCAGCCTATGTTGCCAGCGGCGAGCCGATGGATAAAGCCGGTGCGTATGGGATTCAGGGCTTGGGCGGCGTATTTGTCGAGCATTTGCAGGGCAGTTTTACGGGCGTGATGGGTTTGCCGGTTTATGAGACCGCGCAACTACTGAAATCTTTGGGTTTGGAAGCGCCGCCGTTTGCTTAAAATTAGGCAAATGCTGTCTGAAAGCGTGCCGACAAAAACGCCTGTTTCAGTTACAATACTGCCTTAAACAGCTTGCTTGAAGAAAGATATGAAAGAACATAAGGCCCGGAAACGCTTCGGGCAGAATTTTTTGCAGGATACGCGGATTATTAGCGATATTGTCAACGCGGTCAGACCGCAGCCCGATGATATCGTGATTGAAATCGGCCCGGGCTTGGCCGCCATTACCGAGCCTTTGGCGAAAAAACTCAACCGCCTGCATGTTTGCGAAATCGACCGCGACATCGTACGCCGTCTGAAAACCTTGCCGTTTGCAGATAAATTGGTGATACACGAAGGCGATGTATTGCAGTTTGATTTCAACAGCATTGAAGGCAAGAAAAAAATTGTCGGCAACCTGCCGTACAATATTTCCACGCCGCTTTTGTTCCGATTGAGCGAAGTGGCAGACGACGTGATCGATATGCACTTTATGCTGCAAAAAGAAGTGGTCGAACGCATGGTGGCGCAGCCGAAAACCAACGACTATGGCCGGCTGGGCGTCATGCTGCAATATTTCTTCGATATGGAAATGTTGATTGAAGTACCGCCCGAGTCCTTTGATCCTGCGCCGAAGGTGGATTCGGCCGTCGTGCGCATGATTCCGGTGAAACACCGCATCGGTAAAGCGGAAGATTTTGAACATTTTGCCAAACTGGTAAAACTGGCTTTCCATCAACGCCGCAAAACCATACGCAATAATTTGAAGGAACTTGCCGGCGATGATGATTTGCAGGCAGTCGGTATCAATCCGCAGGACAGGGCAGAACACATTGCCGCTGAGAAATATGTGGAATTGAGCAATTATCTGGTTCAAAAGGCTGTCTGAAACAGTGATGGCAATTTTTGAGCAACCTCCTATTCAATGTGGGTTTCTGGGTGATTCATATTTGTGGTGCGAGTTGGTGCAGTATTTTTCCAGTAAGGATATGTCGCCTGAGCGGCACCGTTTTGAAGCGGCAATTATCGGCGCAGTTTGGGTATTGACCGAACATCGTCTCGATAGGGAAGAGCAATTTAAAGTCAATCGGTACAATAAAGGCGAAATCTCAGGCGGCATAGTCAGTTGCCGCTTTTGGCTTGAAACGGCTATTCCTTTGCTTTGGCAGCGGCAAGCGCAACTTAAGCCCCGAAAATTTTGACAGTTTGGGAATAAATAATGATTAAATTCAAAAATGTACACAAACATTTTAAAGATTTGCACGTTATCAACGGCGTGAATCTGGAAGTCAAACAAGGCGAAGTGGTCGTTGTATGCGGCCCTTCGGGCAGTGGCAAATCTACGCTGATTCGTACGGTAAACCAACTCGAGCGCATTGAAAGCGGCGAGATTTGGGTGGACGGCATCAATGTTGCCGATCCGAAAACCGATTTGAACAAAGTGCGCGAAGAAGTGGGCTTTGTGTTCCAAGGGTTCAATCTGTATCCGCATTTGACTGTCTTGGAAAATATTATTCTTTCTCCGATGAAAGTGAAAAACCAAAGCCGTGAAGAGGCGGAAAAGAAAGCGATGGAGCTTTTGGAACGCGTCGGCTTGGCGCATAAAAAAGACGCGCTGCCCGGCCAGCTTTCCGGCGGTCAGCAGCAGCGTGTGGCGATTGCACGCGGTTTGGCGATGGAGCCGCGCGTGATGTTGTTTGACGAGCCGACTTCTGCGCTTGACCCTGAAATGGTCGGCGAAGTATTAAAAGTGATGAAAGACTTGGCGGAAAGCGGTATGACCATGATGTGCGTAACCCATGAAATGGGTTTTGCGCGCGAAGTCGCCGACCGTGTGATTTTTGTCGATAAAGGCCAGATTCTGGAAGATGAAACGCCGGAAGAGTTTTTTACCAATCCGAAACACGAGCGTGCCAAACAATTCCTGCAACAGGTGATGACACATTAAACTTAGGCCGTCTGAAATTTCAGACGGCATGATCGGTTTGAATGATTTTGAAAGTTGAACATTATGTATTTTGTTGACCGTACTGCTGTCGTGCTGAAGCCGACCGCCCGTTTTTTAGAATGGTTGAAGTCATCCGATGAGAATATGCCCGATTTGACCATCGAGCAACTGCGCACCAACTGTTCCGTATTCCTGGTGCCGCAATTTGACGAACCTGAATCCGTCATTTCCTATTTTGACGAACGCTACCAGCAGATTTTTGAAGCCGAATTGGCAGGCTGGGACATCGATAAAAGCAAATGGCCGCAAGACATGAGCCTGAAGGCTTTTTGGGAATTTTTCGATACCGAAATCCACGATATGGTTTTGGATATGGAAGAGGCGGAATTGAACATTACGCCTGTTTTCGACAATATGATGTAAAGCCGTGCGAACTTTTCAGACGGCCTTAAAGCCCTCGCGTTCTTTGAAAATTCTGATTGTCTTCTTACACCTTTCGGCGTTGGCCGTATGCCTTGCCGAGTTTTACGGCTGGATGATGTGGCTGGGTTTGGCGGCGTTGGTCGGTAGTTTTACCTATGCTTGGCACAGCGTTAATTTTCAGACTCGAAATGCGGTCAGAAAAATCATCATCGACCGCCGATACCGTGCGACGGTTTACTTGAATGGCGAGGAAGAGGGAAGAAGCGCGGTTTTGCAAGACAGCAGTATGTTGACGGTTTACGCTTTGTTTTTGCAATGGAATGTTGACGGGAAAATGGTCAAACACTGCATCTTGCCCGATATGGCCGACCGCGATGCCTACCGCCGTCTGAAAGTATGGGCGTGCTGGTGTCGGGAAAAAGAAGACAAAGCAGAACTTGCGGCAGATATGGATTAAACGGCTGTGTCAGACGGCCTTTTGAAGCGATCAATACAATGAAAACATTACAAGACTGGCTTTCTCATTTGGAGACTGCCCATAGTTCCGGCCTGATCGATATGGGTTTGGAACGCGTGGGAGAAGTGAAAAAACGCATGAATTTGGTGCCGCAGTGTCCTGTCATCGTGGTGGCGGGTACCAATGGCAAAGGCTCCGTATGCGCTTATTTGTCGCATATTTATAAAGAAGCCGGTTTCAAAGTCGGTACGCTGACCAGTCCGCACCTTCTGCGTTACAACGAACGAATCGCCATCAACACTCAGCCGGTTTCAGACGACCTGATTGTTTCCTCATTTGAGCGTATCGAAGCGGCACGTGGTGAAATTTCGCTGACGTATTTTGAGTTTAATGCTTTGGCCGCCGTCGATATTTTCATGTGTGAAAATGTGGACGTAATGATTTTGGAAGTCGGTTTGGGCGGACGATTGGATGCCGTGAATGTATTCGACGGCGACTGTTCGGTCGTTACCAGCGTGGATTTGGACCATCAGGCATTTTTGGGCGATACCGTCGAGCAGGTCGGTTTTGAAAAAGCTGGTGTGTTCCGTAGCGGCAAACCAGCCGTGTGCGGCCAGAATCCTGCGCCTGAATCATTGGTCAAACACGCAGAAGAAATTGGTGCAAAACTGTTGATGGTCCAGCGAGATTTTGATTTTGCGTCAATGGAAAGCGTGCAGTGGAACTACCGCTTCCATCCGCAATCTTCAGACGGCCAAAACCGCAACCGCAATTCCTTGCCGTTTCCTGCTTTGCGCGGCGCGTATCAGTTGTCCAATGCCGCGTGCGCACTGACTGTTTTAGAGTGTCTGAACAATCAGCTGCCCGTTGACATCGGCGCGATTAAACGCGGTTTGCTGTTGGTTGAGAATCCTGGACGTTTCCAAGTTTTACCCGGCCGTCCGCTGGTGGTTTTGGATGTCGGCCACAATCCGCACGCAGCCCGTGCCTTGCGTCGCAGCCTGATTAACCTTGCCTTTGCCCAAAAACGGACTGCCGTATTCAGTATGTTGTCCGACAAAGATATTGACGGCGTGCTGGAAATCGTTAAAGACCAGTTTGACGAGTGGAATATCGCGCCTTTAGATGTGCCGCGCGGCATGACTGTGGAGGCTTTGCAGGCCAAATTGGCAGAACACGGCATCGACAATGTAAATGTTTTTGAAACTGTCGCCGCAGCCTACCGCGCTGCTTTGGCGAAAGCAACCGAAAATGATAGAATCGTTGTTTTCGGCTCATTCCATACTGTTGCCGATGTAATGGCTGTTTTGAAAGAACACTAACGAGGAAATTATCATGTCCGACAATAAACAAAAAGAAACTCCAAACGGATACGATTTAGACGGTTACGAACAACTCAAACGCCGCAACCGCCGCCGCTTGGTTTTGGCCTCCGGCTTGGTGGTGGCTTCAGGTATGCTGTTCGGTCTGGCGCTGACATCGGGTGACGATAAAAATTCACCGTTTAAGGAAGCCCCTGTCGGTCAGACTCAAGTCAAAACGGCTGATGAGCCCAGCAAGGCTGTTGTCCTAGAGCCGAATAAAGAGGATGTTGCGATGGCTGAAGAAGCAGCCCGCCATGCGGATGCCGAAGCGCAAAGCAAACCTCAAAATGCCGGTGATGAAGAAGACAATGCGCCGGTCGAAGTGCTGAAGCCGAGCCGTGAATCCGCTCCCGAAGATGTCGGCGAGCCGTTGGTTTTGATTAACGATACTTTGGATGACGGCAATATTAAAGGTTTGGAAGAGTCCGAGCGTATTCAACGCGCCGAGGCCGCCAAACGCGAAGCTGCCGAACGCCGAGCCGAAGAACGCCGCCAACGTCAGGCAGAACAACGAGCTGCGGCACGCAAGGCACAAGCCCAACAGGAAGCGGATGAAAAAGAAAACGCATTGGCCGCTAAAAAACGCGCACTTCAAGCGCGTGCTGAAAAAGCAGAGCGTGAAGCCGCTGCCGAGCGCAATAAATTAGCTCAATTGGAAAAGGCAGAGAAAGCCATTGCCGAGCGTAAATCTTCCAAAAACAGCAAAGACAGCGTAAAAGACAAGGCCGAACCTGCTAAGAAAGCAGAAGCCAAAGTTGAAAAAACAAAAAATGAAAAGGCTAAACCGGAAACTGCCAAAGCTGAAAAAGCCGATAAGGTAAAAACTGCCGAGAAGCCGTCTGAAAAAGCCAAGCCTAAAGCTGAAAAAGAAACAGCAGAAGCCAAGCCTGCGAAAAAGGCCGCTATTCAGGCAGGTTATGCTGAAAAAGAACGCGCACAAAGCCTGCAACGTAAAATGAAAGCCGCAGGTATCGATTCGACCATTACTGAAGTGATGACCGATAAAGGTAAGGTGTATCGCGTGAAATCAGCCAGTTATAAAAATGCACGCGATGCCGAGCGTGATTTGAACAAATTGCGTGTACATGGCATTGCCGGTCAGGTAACCAGTGAGTAATTTGCCTGTTGCCGATTTGTTGGCTGCCGCCGTCATCGTCATCTGCATCATTATCTCGCTGACGCGGGGGATTATTGCCGAAGCAGGGGCGATGGTGGCGTGGGTCGTGTCGTTTATTGCTGCCAGAACGCTTGCCGTGCCGTTTGCCGATGTGGTCTTTAAATCGGTTGAGCCGCATGCTTTGGCGGTTGCCATGGGTTTTGCCGCTGTGTTTTTTCTGGCGTGGCTGTTGCAAAAACTAGCACGGTCGCTGTTAAGCAGTTTGGTGTCTGCCGTTGGTCTGGGAAGCATCAACCGTTTGCTTGGCGGCGTATTCGGTGCAGTAAAAGGTGTGATTTTGGTAACACTGGCTGTGATGGTTTTTTCGCATACCGATTTACCGAAGACGGAAGAGTGGCAAAGTTCCCATACGATTCCGTATTTTGAATCACTTGCCGATGCCGCAATGCCGTATCTGCCGGGAAAAGAAGATACGCATGAGGAAGCGGATGATTGATGTTAACGGTTTCAGACGGCCTGAAGGTCGTTTGAAACCGTTTTTTATTTGTCTGAAGGTAGCATTATATTGTCAACAATTTGGGCAAACTCCTCTAAATTATTTTATAATGACGCCTTACCCATTTAACCCTAAAACTCGGAGAGTCTCGATATGTGTGGTGTATTAGGTTTGGTCAGTCATGAGCCGGTCAATCAGCTGCTGTATGACGGTCTGCAGATGCTGCAGCATCGTGGTCAGGATGCGGCAGGCATTGTGACTGCAGAGGGCAGCACGTTTCATATGCACAAAGGCAAAGGCATGGTGCGTGAAGTGTTCCGTACCCGAAACATGCGCGACTTGGTAGGTAATGCCGGCATTGCACATGTCCGCTATCCGACTGCCGGTAATGCAGGCAGCAGCGCAGAGGCCCAGCCTTTCTATGTCAGCTCTCCGTTTGGTATCGTTTTGGCACATAATGGTAATCTAACCAATACCGAAGAGCTGTATGAGAATGTATGCAACAAACACCTGCGCCATGTTAATACCAGCTCAGATTCCGAAGTATTACTCAATGTATTCGCGCATGAATTGCGCCGCGAAGTCTCTAAAAATACAGTTCCTTACCAACTCACCATCGACAATATTTTTAACGCCGTTTCCGAAGTGCACCGTTTGGTGCGCGGCGCATACGGCGTAGTAGCCATGATTGCAGGATACGGCATGCTGGCTTTCCGGGATCCTTTCGGTATCCGTCCGTTGGTTTTGGGTTCGCAAATTGACGAATCCGGCAAAAAATCTTATGCCGTTGCCTCCGAATCCGTTGCCTTCAATGCGCTTGCCTATGATTTGGAACGCGATATCCATCCGGGCGAAGCCGTATTTATTGGTTTTGACGGTACGATTATTTCCCGTCAATGCAGCGATAAAGCCAAATTAAGTCCTTGTCTTTTCGAATATGTTTATTTTGCCCGCCCGGACTCCGTCATCGATGGCGTTTCCGTTTATCAGTCCCGTATGGATATGGGTGTATCTTTGGCAGAAAAAATCAAACGCGAGCTGCCGGTCGACGATATCGATGTTGTTATGCCTATTCCCGATACCAGCCGACCCAGCGCGATGGAGCTTGCCGTCCATCTCGAAAAACCTTACCGCGAAGGTCTGATTAAAAACCGCTACATCGGCCGTACCTTTATTATGCCCGGCCAAGCAACACGCAAAAAATCAGTACGCCAAAAACTCAGCCCTATGGAAACCGAGTTTAACGGCAAGAGCGTTTTATTGGTGGATGATTCCATCGTACGCGGTACGACCAGCCGTGAAATCGTCGAAATGGTACGTGCGGCAGGTGCACGCAAAGTCTATATCGCTTCTGCCGCTCCTGAAGTACGCTATCCGAATGTGTACGGCATCGATATGCCGACCCGTGAAGAACTGATTGCAAACGGCCGCAGCGCGGCAGAAATCGCAGCCGAAATTGGCGCGGACGGTATCGTCTTCCAAAATTTAGAAGACTTGGAAGCAGTAGTCAAAGCGCTCAATCCGAAAATCGAATCCTTTGATTCTTCATGCTTCAACGGTGTTTATCAAACCGGCGATATCGACGAAGCATACCTAAACCGCCTCTCCGCCGAAAAATCAGGTTGCGGCGGCTTGAAAGTACATCCAAGCAAAATGGAACACAGTATCAGTATCAGCGATAGCGATGATGAAGAATAAAGTAAATTGACTTACAATAAAGGCCGTCTGAAAATTAACGTTCAGACGGCCTTTAATTATGTTTTAAACACATCATGAGTACCGAAACCAAAAATTACATCACGCCTACCGGCTGGCAGGCATTGAAAGACGAACTTTATCATCTGGTCAACAAAGAACGCCCGGAAATCGTCCAAATCGTTAACTGGGCGGCAAGCAATGGCGACCGCAGCGAAAACGGCGACTATCTTTACGGCAAACGCCGCATGCGCGAAATCGACCGCCGTATCCGCTTCCTAACCAAACGCTTGGAAGCTGCCGTCGTCGTCGATCCAGAAGCGCGCGAAGCCACGGACCAGATTTTCTTCGGCGCAACCGTTGGCTTACTGCGCGGAGACGGTCGGGAACAAACCGTCAAAATCGTCGGCGTAGATGAAATCGATACCGCTAAAAACAAAATCTCATGGATTTCCCCTTTGGCACGCAGCCTGATTAAAGCGCGCGAAGGCGACGAAGTTGTCTTGAATACGCCGGAAGGACAGGAGGTTATAGAGATTTTGTCGGTGGAGTATATTAAGATTGAATGATTATGTGTGAATAATGCGAATGAAACTATAAAAGGCCGTCTGAAAAATAGACTTCAGACGGCCTTTTATTTGAATGTATCTACGCTTTTAAGATTTACCGGCTTTATCCCCGATTTTGCTTTCTTTGCCTTGAATCAGGTTTTGAATATTGCTTTTATGGCGGTATAACACCAATGCGGCAATGAATACGGTTGCCCATGCCCAAGAGGCGTGCGGCATCATGAAGAAGGCGAAGATGGGTGCGCAGACGGTGGCGACCAGTGCGGCGAGGGAGGAAACTTTGAAACCGAACGCCATGACCAGCCAAATCAAGGCGCAGAGCAGGGCGGTTGCGGGGGAGAGGGCGAGCAAGACGCCCAATGCGGTGGCTACGCCTTTGCCGCCTTTAAAATTGAAAAATATTGGCCACATATGGCCGACCAATGCGGCAATGGCGACCAGGGCTATTGTTACATCCGACAAATCTAAAGCATTTTGCAGACAGCGCGCCAAGATGACGGCAACCAAGCCTTTTACTGCATCGCCGAGCAGAGTCAGTGCGGCTGCTTTTTTCTTACCGCTGCGCAAGACGTTGGTGGCACCGGGATTGCCGGAGCCGTAAGTGCGCGGATCGTCCATGCCGTAATATTTTGATACTATGACGGCAAAAGACAGGGAGCCGATAAGATAGGCGGCAATAATGGCGAGTACATTGAACATTTTGGGTGCTTTACTTAAAATGGGAACGGTTATTCTATCAAAAAAACGGACAGGCAAATGGATAAAATCTTTTTGTACGGCATGAAGGCCGATACTTTAATCGGCGTATATGATTGGGAACGCGAGCGTAAACAGACTTTGATTTTGGATTTGGAGATTAGTGTTCCCGAGCGTACGGGCACGAGCGACGATATCGGCGACACCATCCATTATGGCGAAGTATGTGAAGTCGTACGCCGCAACCTTGCCGAACAGGATTTTTTACTGCTGGAAACGTTGGCGGAACATATCGCCCAATTGATTTTAAATGATTTTGGTGCGGCCAAAGTGCGCGTCCGTATTGTGAAACCGGGCATCTTGCCTGATGTGGCGCAGGTTGGTATTGAGATTGAACGTGTTCGGGAGTAAGGCTTATCTATGCCGTCTGAAAAAGGATTTCAGACGGCCTTTAATATTCAATAAATTGGAAATGAGGTAAAAAAATGGATTTGAAAGAAACTAAATTAAGCAGCGAGCCAATCTACGAAGGTTCTTTTGTTACCATCAGCCGCGATCGGGTGCGCCTGCCCAACGGCAACGAAAGCCAGCGGGTTGTGATCCGCCATCCGGGTGCTGCGTGTGTGTTGGCGGAAACGGAAGACGGCAAAGTTGTTTTGGTTCGCCAATGGCGTTATGCCGCCGATCAGGCGACTTTGGAATTGCCGGCGGGTAAATTGGATATTGCAGGCGAAGATCCTGCCGAATGCGCTTTGCGTGAGTTGGCGGAAGAAACGCCATACGTTGCCGACAGTGTTAAATTGTTGTACAGCTTTTACACGGCAGTCGGTTTTTGTGATGAGAAAATGTATCTCTACCAAGCGCAAGGCGTGCGTTTGGGCAGCGAGTTGAGCAATGATGAGGATGAAATTACAGAAACCGTCCTGATGAGCAAGGAAGAGGTGCGCGCTGCATTGGCAAACGATGAAATCAAAGATGGTAAGACTTTGATTGGTTTGCAGTATTGGTTGACTCAGAATTGATATGTTAAGAGACAAACAAGGCCGTCTGAAAAAGCTTTCAGACGGCCTTGTTTTATTTTGTAGCCGGATTTTAACCTAATAAGGCTGGTGCGAACCGTGTGATCGTATCGCGTAAAACGATGAGTTTGCCGTGGAAGAAGTGGGACGAACCGGCAATGGTCACAACAGGCAGGCCTTGGGGTTCTGCCCATGTCAGGGCTTTGTTGATTTCGACGACTTCGTCTTCCGCACCATGGATCATCAATGTTTTGGTGACATCGGGAACGTCGGATGGTTCCGGGCGGTCTTTGTAGTGATGGACGGCTGCGCCCATCAGCAACAGCAAATCAGGCGTGCGTTCTTGGGCGGCAAAGGTGGAAACGTAGCCGCCGAATGAGAAGCCGGCCAGGGCGAATTGCGGTGCGTCTGGATGTTGCGCGCGGGCGTAGTCGATAACGGCAATGCAGTCTTGCGTTTCGCCGCGACCGTAGTCGTGTTCGCCTTCGCTGTTGCCTACGCCGCGCAAATTGGGCAGGTAGCAATGGAAGCCGAGTTGGCTGAGGGCTTTGGCGGCGGTTTGGATGACTTTGTTGGTGTTGGTGCCGCCTTGTAGGGGATTGGGGTGGTTGATGACGGAGACGCCGCGGGCGGATTCTTGTGTGCTTGGCAGGTAGATGGTTTCCAGCAAACCTGCCGGGCCGGGGATTTGAATGATGTCGGGTTTGAGCATGAGTGTGTCCTTGTTTGTTTTTTCAGACGGCCTGAAACGGTTTACAGATAAAAATTCTTGCCGTTGTTTTGATTGTTGGCTTTCAAATCAGCAAGCATCCGTTTGAAGTCCAAGCCGTATTTTTCGCTTAATTTTTCGGCGCGTTTTTTCAGGTTGTCGAGATTTTGTTCTTTGGGGCTGCTTTGGAACGCCATAACCGCTACGTTGCCGTGGCTCTCGGCCGGCAGCTCGAGTACGCGGCCGTCAAAGACGTTGAGCAGGCGTTCGACAAAACGTTGATAACGCTGGTCACCGCTCCACCAGTTGGTCACAAATACGCCGTCGGGGGAAAGGGCATTGCGGCAGTCTTGGAAGAAGGGTTCTTCCACCAAAGCATCGATAATCTGTTCGCCGTCAAAACCATCTATCAAAATTACATCGGTATTGTGGCGGAACACTTTAATATATTCCGCGCCATCCGCCTCGATAATTTCAAAATGTTCGCCTTCGTGCGGCAATTCAAACAGGCTGCGCGCCACGGCGATGACTTGCGGATTGATGTCAATGGCGGTTTGCTTGGTATCGGGCAGGTAGCTGTCTATCCAACGGGCAAACGAGCCGCCGCCCAAGCCGATTTGGGTGATGTGTTTGGGCGGGTTTTCTGCAAACAGCAGCCAACCCATCATGGCGCGGCTGTACG
Source organism: Neisseria sp. P0004.S004 (assembly GCF_051963335.1). Taxonomy (NCBI): domain Bacteria; kingdom Pseudomonadati; phylum Pseudomonadota; class Betaproteobacteria; order Neisseriales; family Neisseriaceae; genus Neisseria; species Neisseria sp. P0004.S004. Next base: position 58,115 of record NZ_JBQCUK010000005.1, on the reverse strand, counting down.
ACAACACCAGCTCGGACGGATGATCAACATTCATGGAGCTTTGAATGGTGTCGCTGCCCAAGTGCAGGGAACGGATATTGCCTTCTTCGGAAATGCCGACTTCGGGCAGATGGGATTTGGCAGGGCGCAGGCGGCGGTAAGGATGGCGGGGTGGCATGGGCAAAGACGGAAAGATGTAGAAGGCGTTATTTTAACAGAAACCATGATGTTTTGCGCTGGAGCGGTTTTCAGACGGCCTTTGAGTGTGTTGGATTGGAAGATAAGGCATGTATTTAATTTTCTTTAAAATCATTGGTTTTTATAATTTCGTGAGTAACTTTGTGTGAAAATGCTTGCCAAGATGGGAACTTATCGGCATAATGCCGACTTCCTTGCCGGTATAGCTCAGTTGGTAGAGCACCTGACTTGTAATCAGGGGGTCCCGAGTTCGACTCTTGGTGCCGGCACCAGTTAAAGACTGATGGTGCTGCAAGGCATTTCAGTAAGCCGGTATAGCTCAGTTGGTAGAGCACCTGACTTGTAATCAGGGGGTCCCGAGTTCGACTCTTGGTGCCGGCACCAATTAAAAGCCCGATTGTGAAAGCAGTCGGGCTTTTTGCTTATGCTTTAATATTTTAAAAGCAGACCTTATAATACCGCGTTTCCATTTATAACAAAGGGCTGCCCACCGGGCAGAACACACAACACCATGATTACCGTAAACACTTTGCAAAAAATGAAAGCAGAGGGCGAGAAAATCGCCATGCTGACCGCTTATGAATCCAGCTTTGCCGCGCTGATGGACAATGCCGGCGTAGATGTATTGCTGGTCGGCGATTCTTTGGGTATGGCGGTGCAAGGTCGTCAGTCCACTTTGCCGGTGAGCTTGCAGGATATGTGCTACCACACTGAATGCGTGGCTCGCGGCACTCAAAATGCCATGATTGTCAGCGACTTGCCGTTTGGCGCGTATCAGCAGAGCAAAGAGCAGGCATTTGCGGCGGCGGCCGAATTGATGGCGGCCGGCGCGCATATGGTCAAACTCGAAGGCGGCGTCTGGATGGCGGAGACCACTGAATTTCTGCAAATGCGCGGCATTCCTGTTTGCGCGCACATCGGCCTGACCCCGCAATCCGTGTTTGCATTCGGCGGCTATAAAGTTCAAGGCCGCGGCGACAAGGCGGAAGCGTTGCTCAACGACGCCAAAGCGCATGATGCGGCAGGTGCGGCAATCGTATTGATGGAATGCGTTCCTGCAGAATTGGCGAAAAAAGTGACCGAGACAGTTTCTTGCCCGACCATCGGTATTGGCGCAGGCGTGGATTGCGACGGTCAGGTTTTGGTGATGCACGATATGCTCGGCATTTTCCCCGGCAAAACAGCCAAATTCGTGAAGAACTTTATGCAGGGTAAAGACAGCGTTCAAGCTGCGGTCAAAGCCTATGTAGACGAAGTCAAAGCAAAAACGTTCCCTTCTGTCGAACATACGTTTGCCGGATAAAATAAACTCCAGGCCGTCTGAAACAGATTTCAGACGGCCTTTTTAATGAATAAAAGCGTATAATCGGCGCGTGATTTCCGTTGATGAAACGGCGGAAAAGATAAAGGATTTTTCAAACCATGCAAATCATTCATACGATTAAAGAATTGCGCGAGTGGCGCAAAACTGCCGGAAAAGTGGCATTTGTGCCGACCATGGGCAATCTGCACGAAGGCCATCTTGCGCTGGTGCGCGAAGCGAAAAAACGTGCCGATAACGTTGTGGTCAGTATTTTTGTCAACCGCCTGCAATTCGGACAAGGCGAAGATTTCGACAAATATCCGCGCACTTTGCAGCAAGATGCCGACAAATTGGCAGGCGAGGGCGTTGCCGTCGTGTTTGCGCCTGATGAAAAAGAGCTGTATCCGAATGTGGAACAGCGTTTTAATGTTGAGCCTCCACACCTGCAAAACGAATTGTGCGGCAAATTCCGCCCGGGCCATTTCCGCGGTGTTGCGACCGTTGTAACCAAATTGTTCAACATCGTTCAACCCGATACCGCCTGTTTCGGCAAAAAAGACTATCAGCAGCTGGCGATTATCAAAGGCTTTGTCGAAGACTTGAATTTCAATATCGAAATCGTCCCGGTCGATACCGGCCGCGCTTCAGACGGCCTGGCACTTTCCAGCCGCAACCAATATTTGAGCGAAGCAGAGCGCGCAGAAGCGCCACGCCTCTATCAAGAGTTGCAAAACATTGCCGCCACCCTGAAAAACGGCAATCTGGATTACGCCCAGCTTGAGGCCGAATGTATCCGCCGTTTGACCGATGCCGGCTGGGTGGTTGATTACGTTGAAATCCGCCATGCACACAGCTTGGCAGTGGCTCATGTTGGCGATAAAGAATTGGTGGTGCTTGCCGCCGCCCGTTTGGGTACCACGCGCCTGATTGATAATTTGGAAGTGGCTTTGGCTTAAAACCAAGCTGCTATTAAAGGCCGTCTGAAACCTGTTTTTCAGACGGCCTTTTGTTACAATAACGCTTTTGCGTTTCTAAGGTTTTTCCATGTCCAAACCCACCGTTTCCCCGATGATGCAGCAGTATCTCGCCATCAAATCGCAACACGCCGACAAGCTGGTGTTTTACCGCATGGGCGATTTTTATGAGTTGTTTTTGGATGACGCAGTGGAGGCGGCAAAGCTGTTGGACATTACCCTGACCACGCGCGGGCAGATGGACGGCGTGCCGATTAAGATGGCGGGTGTGCCGTTTCATGCGGCGGAGCAGTATCTTGCGCGACTGGTTAAGATGGGCAAAAGCGTGGCGGTGTGCGAGCAGGTGGGCGAAGTTGGCGCGGGTAAAGGGCCGGTAGAGCGCAAAGTCGTGCGCATCGTAACGCCCGGCACGCTGACTGACGCGGCGTTTTTGGAAGACAAGGAAACCAACCGCATTGTAGCGGTGAACGCAGACAAGAAAAACGTTGCCATCGCATGGGCTTCTTTGCAAAGCGGCGAATTCAAAACCAAGCTGACGACGGCGGACAAACTTGCCGACGAGCTGGCGCGTTTGCAGGCGGCGGAAATCCTGTTGCCCGAAGGCAAAAGCCTTCCTGACGGTTTTCAGGCAACCTCCTCCAACATCACGCGCCTGAACTCGTGGCAGTTTGCCGCCGACGCGGGCGCGAAATTGTTGACCGAATATTTCGGCTGCCAAGACCTGCACGGCTTCGGTTTGGACGGCAAAGAACACGAAGCCGCCGTCGGCGCGGCGGGCGCGCTGTTGAACTACATCCGCCTGACGCAAAACCTGATGCCGCAACATCTCGACGGCATTTCGCTCGAAACCGACAGCCAATATATCGGCATGGACGCCGCCACGCGCCGCAATCTCGAAATCACGCAAACCCTCTCCGGTAAGAAATCTCCGACCCTGTTTTCCATACTTGACGGTTGCGCCACCCACATGGGCAGCCGCCTCTTGGCACTCTGGCTGCACCACCCCCTGCGCAGCCGCGCCCACATCCGCGCTCGCCAAGAAGCCGTTGCCGCGTTGGGTTCGCAATACGAAACCTTGCAAGGCCGTCTGAAAAATATTGCGGACATCGAACGCATCGCCGCTCGCATCGCCGTCGGCAACGCCCGTCCGCGCGACCTCGCCGCCCTGCGCGACAGCCTGTTTGCCCTGTCCGAAATCGAATTGTCCGCCGAGGGCAGCAGTCTCTTAGAAACCCTCAAAGCCGTTTTCCCCGAAACCCTGCCCGTCGCCGAAACCCTCAAAGCTGCCGTGATGCCCGAACCTGCCGTCTGGCTCAAAGACGGCGGCGTCATCAACCAAGGCTATTGCGCAGAACTCGACGAGTTGCGCCACATCCAAAACCACGGCGACGAATTCCTGCTCGACCTCGAAGCGCGCGAACGCGAACGCACCGGCCTCTCCACCCTCAAAGTCGAGTTCAACCGCGTCCACGGCTTCTACATCGAGCTATCCAAAGTTCAAGCCGAACAAGCCCCCGCCGACTATCAACGCCGCCAGACCCTGAAAAACGCCGAACGCTTCATCACCCCCGAACTAAAAACCTTCGAAGACAAAGTTCTGACAGCGCAAGAGCAAGCATTGGCATTGGAAAAACACCTGTTTGAAGCCCTGTTGAAAGAAGTTCAGACGGCCTTGCCGCAGCTTCAGAAAGCAGCCAAAGCCGCGGCTGCCCTCGACGTACTTTCTACGTTTGCCGCCATTGCCGCCGAACGCGGCTTCGTTTGTCCTGAGTTCGCCGACTACCCCGTCATCCATATCGAAAACGGCCGCCATCCTGTCGTCGAGCAACAAGTGCGCCACTTTACCGCCAACCACACCCGCCTCGACCACAAACACCGCCTCATGCTCCTGACCGGCCCCAACATGGGCGGTAAATCCACTTACATGCGCCAAGTCGCCCACATCGTCCTCATGGCGCACACCGGCAGCTTCGTGCCTGCCGATTCAGCCCAAATCGGCCCCATCGACCAAATCTTCACCCGCATCGGCGCATCGGACGATTTAGCCTCCAACCGCTCCACCTTTATGGTCGAAATGAGCGAAACCGCCTACATACTCCACCACGCCACCGACCAATCCCTCGTCCTCATGGACGAAGTCGGTCGCGGCACTTCGACTTTTGACGGCCTCGCCCTTGCCCAAGCCATTGCCGAACATTTGCTGCAAAAAAACAAATCCTTCAGCCTCTTCGCCACCCACTATTTCGAGCTGACCAAACTGCCTGAAGCCCATGCAACCGCAGTCAATATGCACCTTTCGGCGCTCGAGCAAGGACAAGACATCGTCTTCCTCCACCACATCGAGCCAGGTCCTGCCAGCAAAAGCTACGGTATCGCCGTCGCCAAACTCGCAGGTCTGCCCAACCGCGCTTTGAAATCGGCTCAAAAGCATTTAAACGATTTGGAAAACCAAGCTGCCGCCAACCGTCCGCAGTTGGATATTTTCAGCGCCATGCCGTCTGAAAATGGGGAGGATGAGGAAGGGAAAGAACAAGAAGTTGAGCCTGTTGATAATTTGCAGACCAATGAATTGACTGAAGCGTTGGCGCAAATTCAGCCCGACAACCTCACGCCGCGCGAAGCCTTGGATGCCTTGTATCGTTTGAAAGATATCTGCAACAAGGCGTCGTAAATAACTTAAAGGCCGTCTGAAACAGGGGAAATATATAATGAGTTTTACTGATATTACCGTGGTTGGTATTACCGGCGCAGATTCTTATACCGAGGGCACGATGTATGCCATTATCCGCAGCTGTGCCGAATTGCCTGGAAGCCGTGGATTGCTGATCAGCCCGAGCTGTCCTCAAGGTTTGCCGGAAAATATCCGACATCAGCTTTGCCGGAAATTCGGTTATCTGGAATACAATCTGTTTGTTTTGTACCAACTGATGTATTACATTGATACGGATTATTGTTTGATTGTTCAAAATGACGGATGGGTGCTGAACGGTCAAAACTGGCAGGATGCCTATCGGGAATATGACTATATCGGCGCACCTTTGCCGATTTTGTTGGAAACCGAAGCAGACGGGCAGTTTTTCCTGAAGGGAACAGACCAATATTTGGCCAAACAACATCTGATTCAGACTTCTCCGAATTTGGACGAGCCGCAGAACGGCGGTTTCAGCCTGCGCAGCAGACGGCTTTTAGCCATGCCGCGACAACTGGGCTTAAATGTAGAAATCCGACCGCCTTTGCCGCCGAAAGACGAAAAAATTGCCGATATGGAATGGCTGATACGGCTGCACCACGAGGATATGTTTTTGACGGCGCAACACCGTTATAGATTGCAGGACTTGGGTCTGAAATTCGCGCCTCCGAATATTGCGACACAATTTTCTTCAGAAGTACCGTTTATCAATCGAATGAGGAATGTCCCTTTAGAACACGTCTTTGGGGCGCACTGGATGGGCAGTGTGGTCTTGACCGGCTGCAACCGTGTCCGTTTTGCCCAATTAAATGGTGATGAGTTGGAAACATTATCCCGTTTTTTTAGAAATTTGGGTTATGAATTAGAATAAAAAAAGGCCGTCTGAAAGTTCAGACGGCCTTTTTTAATGGTTGTTAATGTTGATGATGGTGGGCATGGCGTGCGGCTGCGCGTTTGGTACCGACAGGCACAATCAGCGTTGCGTAAGTATTGTCTTTCTGACATACGCTTTTATCGCCGTAATCGGTCTCGTTCACCACTTTGATTTTCCACAAACCGTCAATCAGCGTAATCACATTGACCACGCCGTTTTTATCGGTTTTGCCGGAGAAGCCTTGAGGCTCGCGGTGGTCATGGGTTGATTCCAAGTCCATTTCGGCCAAAGTGTCGGAGCTGGCGGTAACGGTGGCTTTAACCAAAGGTTCGCCTTTGTACAGGACTCTGACCGGCAAAATGCCGCCGGCTTTGACTGCGTTCGGATTTTTCAGCGGAACCAGTTCCAGCTCTTGGCCGATAGGGCGGGTCAATACCGCTTCATCGACTGCGCCGTTGCCCACGTGGACGAAACTCTTGCCGAACATTTGCGATTGTTCGCAATAGGTGGCACCGGCCAGCTGTTTCAAGGTTTGCTGTTTCCAGCCGTCTTGGTTTTTCGACCAGAAAGTCGGTTGGTAGGTCGCGCTGACCCAGTAGGAGCCTGCGGGCAGGGCGGCTTTGGAAACGTATTGATAGTTTTCGCCCTTATTCACCAAATCAACGGTTTTCTTTGAGCTGTCGGTCAATTGCAGCGGTTTGAAAATATGCACGCGGTCGTCGGCGATTTTTTCGACATTGGGGAAGTCGTGGCTGTAACCCAAATCCGCATGCAGGATTTTGCCGGCAGGCTGATGTGCCGGAGCGGCCACCCAAACATCGTGCGCCTGTGCCGCTGCGCCCAATCCCAGCAATCCTAAAAGCATCCACTGTTTCATCGTTTCTACACTCCATCTTTCTATTATTGAACAAAACGCCTAATGATTCGGCGAATACGAACGGTACTCTTTTTTATTTACTTTGTAAATAATATGGTTTAGATTTTATAGTTATAAATAATTATTTTTTGATTTCAGACGGCCTTGGTTTATATAACCAAAACTGATAAACCCAAAAGCAAACATTATTTCCCGTTTGCCTCCGAACCCGATAAAGTATCGCCATACTTTTAATAGGAGCCGACCATGAATATCCGTACCCTTTCTTTTGCCGCATTGACCGCCGCGCTGGCGTTGAGTGCCTGCTCTCCCAAAAACGAACAGTCTGCCGACAATGCCGCTTCCGCAGGCAAGGGCGGTAATGTGAAGCTGTTGAACGTCTCTTATGATGTCGCACGAGATTTTTATAAAGAATACAATCCTTTGTTTGTCAAAGAATATGCTGCTAAAAACGGCGGCGCAACGGTTGAAATCCAACAGTCGCACGGCGGCTCCAGCAAGCAGGCTTTGGCTGTCGCCAACGGTTTGGCTGCCGATGTGGTGACCATGAACCAGACTTCCGATATCGAGCTTTTGGTGAAAAAAGGTTTGGTCAAAGCAGATTGGAACACGCGCCTGCCGGATAATGCCGTGCCTTATACCAGCAACGTTGTTTTCTTGGTACGCAAAGGTAATCCGAAACACATCCAAGACTGGGGCGATTTGGCCAAAGACGGCGTGCAAATCGTTTTGGCCAACCCGAAAACCACCGGCAACGGCCGCTACGCCTTTTTGGGTGCGTACGGTTATGGTTTGAAAGTGAATAACGGCGATGAAGGCAAAACCAAAGATTTTGTGGCCGCATTGCTGAAAAACACGCCTGTGTTTGAAAACGGCGGCCGCGCGGCAACGACGACCTTCAGCCAACGCCATATCGGTGATGTTTTGGTTACCTTTGAAAATGAGGCCAACTACGTCAGCAAAAAGCTGACCCAAGACCAGTTTGAAATCGTCTATCCAAGCTACACCATTCTTTCCGAAGCGCCGGTTGCCGTCGTGGACAGCGTAGTCGACAAAAAAGGCACACGCGCCGCTGCCGAAGCCTATCTGCAAAACCTCTGGAGCGAACCGGCCCAAGAGTTGGCCGCTAATCTTTACCTGCGTCCGCGCAATGCCGAAGTATTGGCGAAACACAAAGCCGATTTCCCTGAGATTGAGACGTTTAATCCGAATGAGAAATTTGGCTCATGGGAAGAAATCATGAAAAAATTCTTTGCCGACGGCGGATTGTTTGACCAGCTTTCCAGTAAAAAATAAGGCTTAAACATAGAGGCCGTCTGAAACTTCAGACGGCCTTTTGTTACAATAAGCCTTTTTCTTATCCATCTTTTCCCATGTCTCAACGCAAAATCATCCATATCGATATGGACGCATTCTACGCTTCGGTAGAACTGCGCGAGCAGCCACACCTGAAAGGGCTGCCCGTTGTTGTGGCGTGGGACGGCACTCGCTCGGTCATTTGTGCCGCGTCTTATGAAGCGCGCAAATTCGGTTTGCACTCGGCCATGTCGGTGGCGACGGCAAAAAGGCTGTGTCCGCAGGCGGTGTTTGTGCCGCCGCATTTCGATTTGTACCGCCAAGTGTCGGCGCAGATTCATGCCGTGTTTCGGCGTTATACCGATTTGATCGAGCCTTTGTCTTTGGATGAAGCCTATTTGGATGTTACCCGAAATTTTAAAAATATCCCGTACGCCAGCGAGGTGGCCAAACGCATTCGCGCCGAAATTTTTGAAGAAACCGGTTTGACTGCTTCCGCAGGCATCGCGCCCAATAAGTTTTTGGCCAAAATCGCGTCCGACTGGCGCAAGCCAAACGGACAGTTTGTATTGCCGCCGCCCAAAATCATGGCGTTTTTGGAGAGCTTGCCGTTGGGTAAGATTCCCGGTGTCGGCAAAGTTACGCTGAAAAAAATGAATGCCCTCGGTATGCAAACCGCCGGCGATTTGCGCCGTTTTGAGCGCGGCGAACTTTTAAACCATTTCGGCCGCTACGGCTACCGCCTTTACGATTTGGCACGCGGTATCGACGAGCGGCCGGTCAAAGCCGAACGCGAACGCCTGCAAATCTCAACCGAAATCACCTTGCCCGAAGATTTGTCTCTGGAGCAAGCTTCAAGCCATTTGCCGCACCTTGCCGAAGACCTCTGGCGGCAAATCGAACGCAAAAACGTCGAAGCCAAAGGCGTTACCCTCAAACTCAAAACCCACGATTTCCGCATTATCACGCGTTCGCTGACGTATTCTTCCGTCCTTCCCGACAGCGCTTCTCTGCTTCAGGCGGCGCATACTTTGCTGCAACGCATACCGCCGCAACGCGAAGATGCCTTCCGCCTGATCGGTATCGGCGTGAGTCATTTGCTGCCGAAAAACCAGCAGCAGACGCTTTGGTTATAAAGAAATAGAAAAGCATTCTTTCCGTTTGAAGATAGGGCGCAGGACAATATCGTTCCATAACCATATCGACAGCCGTTTCAACAGGCCGTCTGAAAATTATTAGGAACAACCAGCCATGTCTTTATTCCGTCCCCAATTCTGGAAAATCCCCGAAATCAGCGATGACGAACGCCGCCACCTGCCTGAGTTGGCGGCCGCTTTGGAGCGTCGTTTGCAAGACATTGCCGCACGCTATCCGCAAGCCGTGTTCGCATCCAGCCTTGCGGTTGAAGATATGGTCATTACCGATGCCGCGTGCCGTCTGAAACTGCCCATCCGCATCATCACGCTTAATACGGGTAAACTCAATCCCGAAACCGCCGCGCTGATTGCCGAAACCAATGCGCGTTATCAAACCGAATTGGAAGTGTTTTATCCCAACCGACAAACCGCCGCCGAATTTGAAGCGGAGTTTGGTACAACCGCGATGTACGACAGCGTCGAGTTGCGCCGCCGTTGCTGCCATATCCGCAAAATCGAACCGCTCAACCGCGCTTTGCACAACGCCCCCGCATGGCTAACCGGACAGCGCCGCAGCCAGTCAGAAACGCGTAGCGAATTGAATTTTGAAGAGCTGGATACGGGCCGCAACATCGCCAAATTCAATCCTATTTTCGATTGGGAAGAGCAGGACGTTTGGGCATATGCGCACGAGCACCAAGTTCCGCTCAATGTGCTGTATCATCAAGGCTATCCCAGTATTGGGTGTGAACCCTGCACGCGTCCGGTCAAGCTGGGCGAGAATATCCGCGCCGGGCGATGGTGGTGGGAAAGCAAAGACAGTAAGGAATGCGGTTTGCACAAATAATCAAAGGCCGTCTGAAAACGTTTCAGACGGCCTTTTTAACGGTTTAACAAAATGATTTATCAAGAATTTGTTTTTCGTTCAACAAAAGTGGAAAGCAGGGCGGTATCGATGTCCCATTTCCAGATGCCTTGATCCGAGCCGTCCATGCCGCGCAGGAAGAGGTAGCGGATGGCGATTTTGGGCAACGGCTTGCCGCGCAGGGCATAGTAGCGCGCGATGGCAACGGCGTAGATTAGGGCTTGCAGGTAGTAGTGATGATGCGCCACGGCTTCGTTCATCGCCTGTTGCGTGTACGCGCTTGCATCATTGCCCAAATGGTTGGATTTGTAGTCGATTAAAACGACATTGCCGTCAGAATCTTGACAAACCATATCGATGAAGCCGTTCAAATAACCTTGTAAATCATGGAAATCAAGCAGTTGCGCGGCTTGGACGCATTCGGGCGGCGGGTTTGCTTCGCTTGAGGCAAACCAACGGCGCAAGTCGTCCAGTTTGAAATCGTCCATGTACAGGGTGAACCCCATTTCGGGCAGGCGTCGGGTCGGCGGAATCTGCGACAGGCTTTTGTTGATTAAAGGCGTCAGGCGGCAGGTGTCGAGCATGGCGCTCACCGTCGGCAGCCATTTGTCTTCAAAGCTGTGGCGTTGCAAAACTTCGGCAATCATTTCGGATTGGCTCTCGGCAGAGGCGGCGAAGTCGAGTTTTTCCAGCATTTCATGCAAACATACGCCGGCATTGGTGCCGCGGGGGAAATGGTGGATATCGAGGCCGTCTGAAAGCGGGGACGGCAGGTTTTCAGACGGCATGGCACGGTCTGCGCTTTCTGCCGGGTCGATGGCAGGTTGCAAAGGCTCGTGTTGCTCGTCGCTTGACTTGGTGTGCCGGCTCAAACCGGTAAAGCTGGTGTGGCGGATAAATTCAAAATTGCGGCGTTTAATGCTATGTGCGCTAAAAGCTTGGTCTTGCTGGCGGCTGTATTGGTAGACGGTTTCCGGTGGGGCTTCTTCCGTGAAGGCAAACTCCGTATTTTCAGGCGTGTTTGTGATAAAGCGTTGCCAGTTGGTTTTGAGCATTTCCACAACGTCTGTCGCGCTTTTATAGCTTTGGCTGACGCTTTCGCGACCGGTATCCGGCAAACCTTCGAGCAGATAGGCAAAAGGATTGTTTGGCGTACAGTTTTTGTTGGCGGCGGCGTAGATGTTGAGCTGTTCTTCAGCGCGGGTAAGGGCGACATAGAGCAGGCGCAAATCTTCTGCCGTCTTTTCGTCGGCAAGGTGGCTTAGTTCTGCTTCCGAGGTTTGCGATTTTGCCAGCAGCTCGGTTTCGTGGTTGTCAGTATGCAGGATTTTCCAGTTTTCTTTGGAATTGTCTTTGGTATCCCACGCAAAGGGGCAGTAAACCAAAGGATATTGCAAACCTTTCGACGCGTGCATGGTAACGATTTTGACCAATTTTTCGTCGCTTTCAAGACGGATAGTTTGTGCGTCTGACGGGAAATGGCCGCTGCGCGCACGGCTGATTTGTTCGTTTAACCATTTATGCAGGGCGGCAGGGTTGCGGCTTTGGCTGTCTTCTTCGGCCAAAAGCTCCAGAATTTGGTAGTAGTTGGTCAGGCTGCGTTCGTTGCCGCCTTTGAGCAGGCGGGTTTCTATGTCATGTAGGGCGGAAAACTGCTGCACGGCGGCAAAAATGCCGCCTTTCCGCCATTTTTCCATGGCTTGGGCGGATGACTCCAGCCATTTCAGCAGTTGGTGCTCGTTGTGGTTGAGTTCGTAAATCTCTTTGGCAGTATAGCCAAACAAAACGCCGGTCAAGACAAAGCGCAGCCAGTCGGTTTGCCTTGGGTTGAGCCAAAAGCCGATCAGCGCAGACAGCGAGTCGGCCTCGGCGGAATCGAAAACGGACTGGCGCGACAGCAACACGCTTTGGATACGGCGCTGTTTCAGTTTTCCGGCAATCATCGCCGCTTCGTTGTTGGTGCGCACCAAGACGGCAATATCGCCGGATTCTAACGCGCGGCCTTTGAAGTTCAGACGGCCTTCGGCTGCTTCATTGAGCGCAAAGGCAATTTCATCGGCGCAATATTCGGCGGCACGGCCACGCAAAATATCTTTACCAGTTTGGTCGTCCGTATTGAGCCAGCGCACTTGGATGGCAGGGCGGTGTGGCGACAGCCAGCTTTCGGCGCGGCTGGCGGAGACATCGCTGTAATCGATGTTTTCCAATACAAAGGGGTGTTTTTTTTGTTTGAACAAGGCGCTGATGCCGTTAATCAGCTTGGCATGGCTGCGGTAGTTGACGGCAAGGGTGTAATGCCTGTCCGCATCTTGCGCGGCTTGCAGATAGGCGTAAATGTCCGCACCGCGAAAGCTGTAAATTGCCTGTTTGGGGTCGCCAACAAGAAACAGCGGGCAGCCTTGTTCGATAAAAATTTGGCGGAAAATTTCGTATTGCAGCGGGTCGGTATCTTGGAATTCGTCAATCAGCGCGATTTCCCAGTTTGCCGCCGCAGCTTTTGCCAACGCGTTGCTGTGTTCATTGGTGGTCAATGCCTGATGGACGTCCAGCAGCAAATCGTCAAACACGCGCTCGCGGCGTGATTTTTTTTGTTCGGCAATGGACTGATTGATGTGGGAAAGGAGGTCGAGTTGCAGGCAGATGAAGACTGCTTCTTCCGCGCTTTCCATTGCCTGCAAATCACGACCGAGATTGGCTAAGACTTGCAGCTGAATAATTTCCGGCGCATCGGCATCAGCTTTATATTCTTTTTTCAGTTTGCTGTTGAGCGTATCGATACTGAAGAGGCTTAATTTTTCCAGCGTTTGTTTGCTCAGGCGGGGCAGACGGTTGGATTCGGCGTTTGTTTTTAAATCGGTAAAAACATTTTCAAAGGTTTTTCGTTTGTAGGTTTGGCCGTTCAGTTTGGAAAAAATTGCCCAAAACGCTTTTTCCAAGTCTTCCAAGTGGACGCAAATTTTTTGCCATGTTTCTTGAAGCTTGGCTTGAGCTTCTTGCAAATCGCCTTCAGGCCGTCTGAATTTCAGATAGGGGCGGCCGGTATAGCTTTTGATTTCGGCAAGCATTTCTTCGGGCGTGCATTTTCGGTCAAAAACCAATTGTGCCAATGTGGTATCGGTCGCCACTTTCTGCCGCCAAAAGTCCTGCGCTGGAATCAGCAGCCTCTCGCGTGAGTCGTCCGACAGCTCGACATCCAAAGGTGCGCCGCACAAAAACGCGTAATCGCGCAAGACGCGCTGACAGAAGCCGTGGATGGTGTAAATCGATGCGTTGTCAAACTGGCTCAGCGCGGCTTTGAGGCGGAGAATCAGGCGATGGCAGCTTTCCTGTTCGTCTTGCTCACCTAAAGCCAAAGGAATCAAGCGATTGAGAAAGTCATCGGGGGATTTTTTCTCTTTTTCGTAATATTTATTCAGGCCGTCTGAAATATGTTCCGGCTTGCCGCCCATGGTTTGGATTTCGTTCAAAACCTGCAACACTTCGTCCAAACGTGCGCGCAAACGGGTTTTCAGTTCTGCCGTCGCCGCTTTGGTAAAGGTAACGACCAGAATTTTCTCGATGTCTTTTTTTTCTAAAACAATCAGTCGGGTAAAGAGCGCGGCAATGCCGTAGGTTTTACCCGTACCGGCGGAGGCTTCGATGAGGTTGGTGCCGTCGATGGAAAGGGTGAGCGCGTCAAAAGGAAGGGCGGAAGACATGGTTGGAACGGAATAGTATTAGCGAGGCATTATCATAACAGAGATAGTGTGTGGTTTTGCATCGATGATAAAAATGCCGTCTGAAAACTTACTGTTTTCAGACGGCATGTCTTAATGGCTATTCAAATGACTTCAATAGCGCATCTTAGTAACGCAAACGGCGTTTGGCGTAGCTTGGTTGGCGGGGACGATAGGTATAACGGTTCGCCGCAGAAGCTTTAGTGTTGTCATAGTAGTGCACAACATTATTACCGTTGATGGCCGTATTGTTGACGCTCAAACCGGTTGGAGAGCCGGTAGTAATAACGACATTGTCGCTTTGGATGACGTTTGCCGTATTGGTCACGTTGGCGTCGTTTTTACCTTTGGCGTTGATGCCGCCGTTTGGTTTGCCTGAAGCGTAGCTGCCGTTGACATTGACGGTCAGATTTTTTTCGTTAACGCTGCTGATCGCGCCGGAAGTATTGACTTTGTTGCCTTCTAATTCAACGGAGTTGTTGGATACCAAGTTGGTACCGTGCAGGTTGACGTCGCCGTTGTTGGCATTGATTTTAATATCGTTGCCGGCCGCTACATTTGCGCCTGCGGCGGTAGAAGAAGCGTTATCGGTTTTGTTGACGCCGACAGAGCCGTTGACATGAGGAACGGCCACACCGGTTTCAACATTGATTGTCGCACCAGCGCCGATACCGACATTAACGGCTGTACCTTGGTTGGAGGCAGTATTGGCTGACTCGGTGAAGGTTACACCGTTGCCTGCGGTAATGTTGACGTTGTTGTTGGCAGTAATGTTGGATGCGATTTCAGCAGAGTCTTTGGCGTTGATGACAACATTGGTCGCATTCATATCGCCTTTGACGGCGGTAGATTCTTTTTTGTTTTCATCAGCGTAGTTGACGTTCAGGTTGGCATTCACATCAACGTTTGAACCGTCTTTAGTGTATGCGCCGACAGTCAAAGAAGCGCCGCCTTGTTTGCTGCTGCTGTTGCTGGTGTTGTGAGCGGCAGTATTGTGGTATGAACCTGCGTCAATGTTGATCGCACCGGTTACATCGTATTTTGTACCTTCATCAGACACTTTGTCATTTGCCAAAACGATGGCATTGCCTGCGTTGATGGTGGTGACGGTTGCAGTGGATTCATTGTGGGTCGAAGAGTTGCCTTGACCTTGCGCAGTGATTTCACCGCCGATGCCTTTGTTGGTGCTGATGCCGGCAGAAACGACCAAACCGCCGCCGTTTTGTTTCACATCGGATTTCGCGCCGCTGTGTGCCGCCGCATGGGTAACGTTTTTGGCAGACTCAATCACATTGCCGGTCGCATTAATCACGGTACCTTCTTGATTAATATTGCCGTTGGCAGTGATGGTGGTGTTGCCGCCGGTATTGATGTTGGATACATGGGATGTGTCCGTTACGGTTGTTGCATCCGTTTTGGTGCTGGTAATGCCGACAGATACGCCGACGCCTGCGGCGTTATTTTTTCCGTATGCGGTGGCAGATACGCCCAAATCGGTTACGCGGCCGGATTCGGTTACAGTGCTGCTGCCTTTGGAGGCAACAACATTGACGTCATTAGCTGCGGAAATGTTGACGGATTCTTCGCCGTTGACTTGGCTGCCGCTGACGGTAACGTTTGAGTTGGAAGACAACTGGGTGTTTTTACCGGTCAAAATGCTGCCGCTCAGGCCGACAGAGTGGGTGTCGGTGTGGGTATCGGTGAATTTGATACCGGCTTTGGCAGTCACACTGCCGTTTTCTTTATTGGTTTCGGTACCCGAGTAGCCTTTGATGGAATACTCGTTGACCTGTTTGTTTTCTACCGCTTTGGCAGCATCGATGGTCAAATCGCCTGCGGAAGCCAGTTGCAGTTTTTGTGCCGCAAACAATGCAGAGCCGATCACATTGATGTCTTTGTTGGAAACAACGGTCAGGTCGGCATTGGAAACCAGGGTGGAACCGGTTACTTTTTCAATGCTGCTGTTGCTGCTGGTTTTAGAGGTCGTGATATTGAAAATCGTACCTTTACGCGCGCTTTGTGCGGAAGTGTCGGTGCTGGTGGCGTTTTTAATATCGACATTGCCTGCTTTGGAGCTGACGAATGTACCGGCTTGGCCTTCGACGGTACTGCCGTAAACGTTGACGCCGTTTTTTGCACCCAAGACTACGTTTGAGTTGGCAGTAATGCTGCTGCCGTGCAGGTTTTCGGTACGGTTGTTTTGAACTTGGCTTTCACCGCCGAACAGGCCGCCCCAGTATTTTTTCTGGTCGTCGAGGCTGCTGGTATTGATGGTGGTTTGCGTACCCAAGTTGATGTTGTTGACATCGGTAACGACATTGCCGTTTGCCGCGATGCTTGCGCCGTAAGTGCTCAAATCGCCTTCGGAAATCAAACCGATATCACCGGCTGCGGAGATTTTGGTTTCATGGGCGGTAGAGTTTTTGGAGGATTTTGTAGCGATACCGGTTTTCAGGGCAGCAGTTTCGTTTTTGAAGCTGACATAAGTCGAGCTGCTGTCGGTTTCGCTGTTGCTGCTCAATACGATGCCTTGTTGGGCGGCAATGCGTGCATCAGCAGCCGAGTTCAGTTCGGTTGCGTCCAATTGGACTTTGCCGGTGGTCGCAATATTGACAGAGCCGGCATTGATTTTGGTTTGATGCAGGCTTTCGTCAGTAGAGGAGCTCAGGTTGTTGTTGTACCAAAGGCCTTTGCTTTGAGTGTGGTCGGATTCTGTACGGTTGGTGGTTTTTACCGAGTTAGAATTGATGTTGCCTGTGGCAGAGGCGGTCAGTGCGCCGGCATTGATGTTGGCTGCGCTCAGGTTGAGGCTGCCGCTGTTGTTCAAAGTCAATGACTCGGATGCATTGATGTTGCTGGCGGTAAAGGTTTCCGTTTTGTTGCGGTCTGAACGGAAGTGCTGAACATTTTGCGCTTCTTTGCCGCTGGAAGATTTGTTGGCGGAATGGCTGGTAACCGTGCCTTTGATGTCGGTATCGCGGGCAAACAATTCCATTTGCGCGCCGGTCAGGTTGGCGGACTGGATGCTCAGGTTGCCTTTGCTGTCGATATTCAGGTAGCGGGTACCGGTAATGGCGGCGTTTTGAATGTTTTGTTTGGCGCGTTTGTCAGTCGCGTGGATGCGGATGGTACCGGCGCGCATGCTGCCGAAGATATGGCCGTCAAGAACCGGCGCATTTGAAGCTGCGTCCAAGGCTTCGATTTGTGCGGTTTTGTAGTCGAAGTTGCTTTTGCCTGAAGAAACGTTGATGGCGTCAGCGGCATTGACGTTGGCTGATTTGCCGACCACAACTTGTGGCGCGAGCAGGTCAACCACGCGGTTGCCGCTCAAATTGCCGTTTACTTGCAGTTGTTTGCCATTGTCGCTGATATGGAAAGATTTCAACGCGCCGTCTGAAACGGTTGGCGTACCGACAACCAAGGATGCGCGGTTGGCATTCAGGATGCTGCCGCCGTTGTGGGTAATGCCGTTAGGGTTTGCCAAAACATAGTCTGCGGCAATACCGAAGATCTCTTGTTGACCTAAAATCAGGGAAGGGTTTTTGCTGACTACTTCGTTCAAGATCACAGATGCGGCCTGACCTTGGAAGTTTTTGTTGGCAGACAGGTTTCCGGCCAGTTGGGATTTACCGGCGGACAGGGCGTTATTCAAAACGGCGCCGTGTTGGGAAACGTTGTACTTGTTGTATTGGTTGTGAGAAAGACCTTGGGCCGTCGGTGCGGCAATGTTGACGATGTCGACATTGTTCTGCTGCTGTACCGAAGTTTGGCCGATGGCTTCGATATTGGCGGCTACCGCTGCATTTCCCAGGAATGCAAAGCACACGGCGACAGTCACTTTGCCGGAAGCTGAGAGCTTAGGCTGATATAAAGTGTCGATTTTCATGGATTTTAATCCTTATTTATCGTGATGGAGAGTGAATCAGAAATCCCATATCGGGTATCGGATTTCTGTTGAGAAAACTTTTGAATGTATTAACATTGGTATGGAAATTTTTACAATCATACCACCAGTATGATCTTGTGTGCACTATTTCAAATGCAAATAAAAGCCGCTCATCTTATTGATATTAATAGAAAATTAATAATGTTAAGATGAGCGGTTTATATATTGGATAAAAGGATATATATTTACATAATTTTAAAATGGAATGCGTAAAGAAACGGTTACATGATCCTGTGTTTCGCTGTTTGATTGGTTGGGCATGCGCGCAAAACCTTTGCCGTAGTCGGCAGAAAGCTGCCATTTGTCCGCCTTGCCCAAATTCAAACCTGCCACTAAGCCCATGGCGCGTTGCGAACTTTCGTGATGATTTTTGGCAACGCCGATGTCTGCGCCCAGATAAGGTTCGATATAGATGCCGTGGGGCGTATTGCGGCGGAAATAAATGGTATTGCTCAACAGGACTGCGCTGCTTGCGCTTAAAGAAGTCGAACGGAAACCGCGTACATTTTGATAACCGACGATGTCCATTTCTTTGGCGGCAAACAAATCATGCGGGCTATATTGGGCATCGATTTGGTGATGGTTGCGCACGATCCATTTGCCCAATGGGCGGTTTTGAATCAAATTGCTTTGCAGGGATACAGAGGTATAGCGCTTGTCAAACGGCGTATGTTCGGTATTTTTCGCAAACCCTTGTTCCACACCGATATTGTTGAGCCAAATGCCGTTTGGCAGGATGGCCGTGTGCGACAGGCCGACTTGTGCCGAATAGATTTCCGGGCTTTGCAATTCCAGTTTGCTGTCGGCAAATTTTGCAGTCTGTTTCACATAATCGATGCCGGCATAGGCGGAGGCAATGTGTTTTTGACTGCGTGAGAATACGCGGTCTGCTTTGATTCCTGCCGCTTTGGATTGGGAGCGGTAGGCGTAGCGCGTAACGCTGGGTGTTAGGATGCTTTGCGATTGCGACGCGGCGGCGTAAGTGCTGAATGTCCATGCGCCATAAGGAACTTGGTAGAACAGGCTGCCGCCGCGACTGTAATGGCTGTCGTGGTTGTTTAGATTGGTGTAGCCGTTTAGATAAAGGGAGTCGCTCAATCCCAACGGGCTGCCGATATTCAGGCTGCCGCGCAGTGTCGTGGTATTGGGTTTGCTGCCTTTATTATCGATGGTAATGCTGCCGCCCCAATGTTTTTGGGCATCGTTGTTGAGTTGGATGGAGGCGGTGCCGTCATCATGCGGATAAACGTCGATGCTGACGTTGTTGCCGGCAACATGGTTTGCCTGTTCGATACCTTGGTCGAGGTATTGGATGTTCAGCGGTTTGCCTTGATGATTGGGGAAGAGGGTGTCGACGTTGACTGTACGGGAGCCGCCGGTAATCTCACGGATTTTGCCTTCGATGACGGCCAATTTCAAAACACGCTCGGGCGTGGTTTCAAATTTGATTTGCGTGTGCGGATAGCCTTGAGCGATATACTCGGCAACGATGTCCCGGTTCAGTTGGTTGATGTTGTTTTGATTGATGCATTTGGGGAGTTTGGCTTCAATCTTTTTGGAATCGATAAGGGTAATGCCGGAAAGTTCGATACCGGTGTAATCCAAGCATTCGGTATTGTTTTCAGACGGCCCTTCTTGTGCAACTGCGTCGTTATCTTGTTTTTTCTGTAAATCCCATGCCGACTGCTCGCGTTTTTGGATTTCGACCGAATGAATCTGGTCGAGGTTGTCGCGGAAGTCTTTGTCGAATTGGTTGGGTACGTTTTTATCGATTTGATCAGGCGGATTCGGTGTATTGGCCGCATAGGTGTTCAGCGCGGAGAGAATCAATACGGGCAGGGGAAGGAGGCGGGATTTATACATGGTGTCGTAATTTTATAGGGATAATAATTGGGTTTATTTTATCGAAAATAGCTGCTTGGGGTGTATCGGTTTTTATCCTTGTCTGCAATCAGGGTTTATTAAGCAACAATGGGATAAATTTCTATGATAATACCATAAAAATATTAATGGGATTTAAATAACAAAAACCTGCCTTTGAAAAGGCAGGTTTTTTCAGACGGCCTGAGAGCCGTTAAAGATTTTGCAAACGCTCGACAGAAGGTGCGTAGTAGTAAGCACCTGATACGGCTTTAGACAAATATTTCAGCAGTAAGTCGGTTTTGCCGTCTGCATCGCCGAACATATTGAGCAGTTGAACTTCAATATTGTGCAGCGTGTTGCAATAGGAAGTGAACATCAAACCATGTTCGCCGCTGATTTTGCCGAAGGGCAGGCTGCGGCGGACAATTTTCAAGCCAACGCCGTTTTCTTTGACGTTGACGCGGCCGAGATGGGAGTCTGGCAGGCGCACGTCTTTGCTGAATTCGTCATTGGTTTCTTTGCTGCGGCCTACGCTGGCTTCTTGTTCGGCAGTAGGAACGGCATCCCATTTTTTCAAATCATGTAGATATTTCTGCAGTAAAACATAGCTGCCGCCGGCATCGGGCTTGCCTTCGGGAATAATGGCGACATTGCGCACATTGTCATCGCCCTGCGGATTTTCCGTACCATCGACAAAACCGTCCAAGCCGCGGTCTTCATACAGGCGCAGGCCGTGTTCTTCAGTGGCTACGCGGATGCTGTCTCCGAATGCGTTTAATACGGATTGTGCCAAGGCATAGGCGGCTTTTTGCTCGGTGGCTTGAATGTGGATATAGAGGTCGTGTTGGGTGGAAGGGGCGAGGCCGTTGCCCAATTCAGGGAAAGGTTTGATTTCGCTGCCTTCTTCAGTGTGACCGAACGATTGCCATGCGCGGCTGCCGAAGGCAATGGTCAAACCCAAAATATCATTTGGAAAACGGGTTTTTAATTTGGCTAGAGCCTCCAAAGAAAGACGGCAGGCAGATTTGATGTCTTCGTTGCGGCCGTCTGAAATGTCTGCTTCGATAAAAATACCGGCTTGTGCGTGATCAGGAATAATAGCTGATTGAGGGTGGCTCATGATGATTCCTTTCAAAATATTATGGGTTTTTACGTGGGGGATTATACACTGAAAGTTTCAGACGGCCTAAAATCTGCCTTTTGATTTTTTAGGGCGGAAAGGCATGTTTGGCAAGATGTTTTTTGTGAGCGTCATTCTGTTGCAAGTGTTTACATTCGGGCTCGGGCGTTCGCTGCAATGGCTGTTTGCGCCTTGGATTGGCAAAGTCGGCAGGCGTTGGCTGATGGGTATTTCCTATTTCATTACAAACGGCTTGTTGGTCGGCTTGCTGCTGGAATTGGGGCATATGATGTTCCGCGTGTTGGCGTTTTGGATGGTTATCTTGCTGTTTGTGATGTATGCCGCGCTGGCGACATTTATCCTGTATCTTTTGCTGCGCCGTTTTGTAGCACGCCAACCTCTTTCTCGAAGCCTGCGGCTGTTTGCGCCTTTGTTTGTGATCGGTTTGCTCGGTTTAGGGATGTATAACGCCTATACGCCCATGGTCCGCCATCAGACTGTATTCATCAATAAGAAAATGGATAAGCCGCTACGTATCGGCGTGGCCAGCGATTTGCACTTGGGGATTTTGTTCGGCGCGCGTCAATTGGACGAGCTGACGGACATTATGAAGCAGGAACAAGTCGATATGGTGTTGCTGCCGGGCGATTTAATGGACGATACCGTTGATGCGTACCTGAAAGAAAACATGAAACCGCATTTACAGAAGCTGACTGCGCCGATGGGCGTTTACGCCACTTTGGGCAATCATGATTGGTTCCGCGATCAGAAACGCATCAAACATGAATTGGAAGCGGCAGGTTTGACGGTTTTGGCCAATCAGGTTTTGGAAGTGAATGGTGTGTTGCTGGTGGGGCGGAGCGATGATTTGGATCACAAACGCCCCAGTGCGGAGCAGCTTTTAGAAGGTCAAAATACCCAATTACCGGTTTTGCTGATGGACCACCGTCCTACTTCAATCGAAACCCATGCCCGGCTGCCGATTGATGTGCAGGTCTCCGGCCATGTCCACAACGGCCAAGTCGCACCTGCTAACCTTATCGTCCGTACGCTTTATCGTCTTGCTTACGGCTACGAGGCAATCGGCAACGGCCATTTCTTCACCACTTCGGGCTACGGCTTCTGGGGCATTCCCCTTCGTTTGGGTTCGCAATCAGAAGTGTGGGTAATTGACATCAAGTCAAAGCATTGAAATAGAAATAGAAACTTCAGGCCGTCTGAATTTCAGACGGCCTTTTTTATGAAAATTGGGAAAAATATTGAAATTGGATTATAATCGATGTTAATAAAATCAGCCACCGATATGAGTGGCATCATAACTAGGGAACTCACTATGGGCATTATCAGTCTTGCACTTATCTTCGTATCAATCGCCGCCGTCTTATTGTATTTCAAACAACAGTTGAAAGACCGCAAAAAAGACTGTCGCGAATCCTTTGTCTCTTTGCGCATTGCGCTCGACTGCCGACATCATGCCGTCCGTCATGTATTGGATGCATACAGCAAACACCTGCAAGAGCAGGGCATTGCATCGGATCAAAACGTTCAGCAGATGTGTGCCGAAGTTGAAACCGCATTGGCGCAAACTGCCAAAACATTTTCCGAATCCAAAATCAAACATCTGTGCGAAACCGAAACAGCATTGAATCATGCGCTGAAAAAATTGCAAACCGCCGTCAACAGCCTTTTGAAACAACATCCTGATGAGAAATTGGCCGGTTTGATGGAAATGCTGGATGCTGCAGAAGCAGAAGTCGCATCGGCACGCCGCGCTTACAACCGCAGGGCCGGAAGCTACAATCATCATTTAAACAAATTGCCCAACCGCCTTGTCGCCAAGCCATTAGGCTTTGACAAGCAGGCAAGTTTGGTTCGTTTTACGGAAAACCAAACGCAACGAATGAGTAGCAATATATTGGCTTAAAAATAAGCAGTTTGCTGAATAAGCGATAAACAAAAGGCCGTCTGAAATATGAATTTCAGACGGCCTTTTTTGTGCTGTGAATGAGAAAAATACTTAGGCTTTTGCCAATTTATTGGGCAAAGCGGATCAGGCTGTCGGCAAGCTTATCGGCTGCAGTTTCATAGCCTTGTGCAGAAAAGTGAACGCCGTCTTTGGCTGCCAAGCCTTGCGCCATCCAGTTTTTCATGCTGCATGCGCCGCCCATCGCATCTTGCCAAGACCAGAACATGATTTTTTCGTCACGGGCGATGCGTTGCTGCATTTGTTGTACTTCGCTGAGCAAGACAGGGCGGTTGCCGCAGCTGCCGTAGGCGGTTTTCAAAGATTCCGGAGCGCCGAGGATCAGAATGCCTGCATTGGGCAGGGTGTTTTTGATTTGACGGATATAGTTGCGCCATGTCCGCTCGGTAGAGGAAATATCGAGGTTGCCGGAAAAGGCTTCGTTGGTACCGTAGGCAAGGATGATTAAATCGGCTTTGGTTTGTGCCAAATCTTCCCACATGCCCGGCCGCCATTTTGACCATTGGGACAATTGCGCGCCGTTGATGCCCATGGCGGAAACAGTGACGCCGCGTCCGGGGCGTTCGATATTAATGAAACCGATTTGCCAAGGCATGCTGCTGCTGAGCGTCATCGGCAGGGAAGCATTGGTATGCAACAGTTGCCAGCCGTTTTGTTTGGCCGGAATTTCGCGGCCGTTGACAATCAGGGTTTGCTCGGACCAAACCGGTTTGCCGAAGATGGAGATTTGTTGCATGTCCATGCTGCCGTCGGCTGCGCTTAAGGTAACGCTGCCGCCGTCGGCGCGTGCTTCAATGCCGCCGAAAGAAAAGTCGCTGTGTGATTTGCGGCTGCTGATGGTGTTCCAACCGCTGCCGCTGTAACGGACGGTTGCCATGCGCTGGCCTTTGACGGTGTTGGGGTAAACCCAACCGATGCCGCCGTTGCCCCATTTTTGTTGCAAACGGCGGCGCAGGCGGTCGGTGAAATAGTCGCCGGCGGTGTGTGAGTCGCCGACTTGGATAATGCGGAATTTGCCGTCTGAAGTATTGTTGAGCTGTTGCAGTTTGTTCAGCCAGGCAGGGCGGTTGGAGCCGTAGTTGCTTAATAGGCCGGCATCGGCAGCGCAGGCGGTCATAGGGAGTGCAAGAAGCGTGAGGAGTAAGGTTTTATTCAATTTCATGGTTGTGTATCGTGTGTAAAATTAATTTTTTCCATAATTTTTTCGGCCAATAGTTTTTGGCCTTCTGCGGAAAAGTGGATGCCGTCCTTGCTGCGGTAACGGATGATTTTTCCGTTGACTTTGACAGAGTCGGCATATTCTTCTGCGCCGTTGCTCAACAGTTTGTCGGTCGGCAGCCAGATGGCTTGAGGCGACACCGTACCCGACAGGATTTTGTCGAGGTAGCGCATCTGTTCGTTGAGCTTGGCTTTTTTCATGTAAGGAATGCCCAGCCAAATGACTTGGACATCATGTGTGGAGGCTGCATCAAGAATACGGCGGACGCGGCTGAGGTATTCCGCTTCCCATTCGGGGGAGGCGAACTTCAGGTATTTTTTACCCATCGGGAAATCCCATGGGTCGTTAGGGCCTAAGAATACAACCAAAACGCGGATGTCGGGTTCTTTTTGCAAAGTTTGTTCGATGGTTTTCGGCCAGTCGAAGAAGTTGGGGTAGGACAAGCCGGTGCTTTGTTTGCTGAGGTTGACCGATTGTACGCCATATTCTTGCTTGAGGTGTTTTTGTACGAAAGGTGCAACGCCCTGCATCAGCGAGTCGCCGGCAAAGAAAACTTTGTTGCCTTTTTTCAATACAACCTGCGTTGCCGACCGATCAGCCTGATTGCTTGGCTCGCTGGCGGCGGTATCCGTATTGTTAGCCGCATCAGAAGCGGCAGTCTCTTTTTGATTGTCCGATGTTTCAATATCTTCCGTATTTTCAGACGGCCTTGTTGTTTCAATGCCAGAGTCTTCCGAAGCTAAAGCGTCTTCTGCTTCCAGCGAAGCTTTCAGGCCGTCTGAAAATTCGTAGGCTTTTTGTTGCCAATCCGCACCGATACGCCACCAAGCGTATTCGGATAAAGGCTCAAGCGGACTGTTTTCATGATAGGTCTGCTGCCAATAGGCATTGATGGAGTTTTGGGCAAACCACGTCAGCGCAACCGCACTGAGCAGAATCGAAACAAACAGGGAGATAAAGCGTTTCATGTTCTGCTCCTTAGAAGTTGGCGTAAATAAAGCCGGGAATGCCGGACGGGGCGAAGACGATAATCAGGGCGAGGATAAGCGTGATGGGGATAAACCACAGCCATGCAGGCAGTTTGTCCAGGCCCTTTACCGATGCTTCAAATAAGCGAAGCAAATACGGGTACAGCAAAAGCATCAGTGCAAAGGCACCCAGCAACATGAGGTCGGTCGGCAGAGGCGCGTTCCAACCTTTATCATTGGCAAATAATGCGCTGAACAGCATTTCCGTATCGGCAAGCGTTGCGCTGTTGAACACGACAAAAGCGAAACAAACGAAATGGAAGGTAAACAGCCAGGCGAGCGGTTTGCCGATTTTCAGACGGCCTAAGGCGTTGCGGCCGACGATTTTATCGCCGCAGTTAAGCAATACCAAAGCCGCACCGTGCAGCGCGCCCCAAATCAAAAAGCTCCAGCCGTAGCCATGCCAAATGCCGGAAAGCAACATGGCAATCATCAGATTGAGCTGGGTGCGTCCGAAGCCTTTTTTGCTGCCGCCCAAAGGGATATAGATATAGTCGCGAATCCAAGTGGACAGGCTGATGTGCCATCTGTCCCAGAAGTCGCGGATGTTGATGGCGCGAAGCGGCGCGGCAAAGTTTTTCGGCAGCTGGAAGCCGAGCAGCATGGCCAAACCGATGACCAAATCCGAGTAGCCGGAAAAGTCGAAAAAGAGTTGGAAGGTGTAGCCATAAATCGCAGACAACACGCCCCAGCCGTCGAACTGGGCCGGATTTTCAAAAACAGGCGATACCCAGCCTTCCGCCAATACGCCGGCAAGCCACCATTTTTTAGCAATGCCCAACACAATCAGGCCGACCGCCAACGCCGGATAAATCAGCTGGCGTGCCTGTTTGGTGCGGATTTGCGCCAATGCGCCCGCCTGTTCGCCGTCTATGCTTTTAAAAGCGGCCGCACGGATAATCGGGCCGGATGTGATGGTGGGGAAGAAGCTCAGATGCAGTAGGAGCTCGTGCCATTCAAAACGCTCTCCCTTAGGCTCGCGGTAGCAATACACCAAGTAAGCCAGCGATTGGAAAGTGTAATAAGACAAGCCCAAAGGCAAAATAATGTCGATGACGGCGCTTTGCCCTGTATATTGCTGAATAATCGGGCGGAAAAAGTCGAAATATTTGAAGAAACACAAAACAGTCAATGCCGCCGAAATACCGCAACCCAGCCAAAATTTGCGGATATTCTCGTTTTCAGAAAACATCAGCACGCTGATCAGGTAAACCACAGACGAGTAAACCAAAATCAGCGCGGCAAAAATGGGGTCGATACGGTAAAGCCAGCCCAGCCCGGCAACCAAAAGTAAAACGTTTTGAACTTGCGGCAAACGTGCAAATGCCCAGTACAAGGGTAAAAATACGATAAAGAATACCGCAAATTCAATAGACAGCAACGGCATGACAATTCCTTGATGTGTTTAAACTTTCAAACTTTTCGATTGATTGTTATTTTTTGGCGTTAAGTTTGGCACGGATAATTTCGACTACCGCGGGTAAAATCGAAATCACGATGATTGCCGCCATGACTAAGCCCAGATTGTTTTTGACGACGGGGATATTGGCGAAGAAGTAGCCTGCATAGGAAAACAACAATACCCACAACACTGCGCCGATAATGTTGTAACGGATAAACGTCCCGTAGTGCATATCGCCCATACCGGCGACAAATGGCGCAAACGTCCGCACAATCGGCACAAAGCGCGCAATGATAATGGTTTTGCCGCCGTGTTTTTCATAGAACGCATGGGTTTTTTCCAAATACGAACGGCGGAAAATTTTGGAATAAGGATTGGCAAACAGTTTTTGTCCAAAATACTTGCCAATCATAAAATTGGCCGCATCGCCTAAAATGGCGGCCGCTAAGAGCAGCAATACCATGACGTGGATGTTCATGCCACCGATGGCCGCAATACCGCCGGCGGCAAACAGCAGCGAGTCGCCGGGCAAAAATGGCGTTACAACCAAACCGGTTTCGCAGAAAATTACAACAAACAAAATCGCGTAAATCCACGGGCCGTATTGGGTGGAGAGGTGGACAAGGTGTTGGTCGATATGGAGGATGAAATCGATAATGGTAGAAATCACTAGGGTTCCCAAATAAAAAGGCCGTCTGAAAAAGAACAGACAAATGTTTCGGCGAGAAGTTCGACATTGTAAAACCAAAGCGGAATAAAACCAATGCCGTAAGCTGTTTAGAAGTGCAGATATGTTGCAGGTATAGGCTTCAGACGGCCTTTATCCTTGATGGTGGACGGCAAAACAACGTAAAATAAAGCCGATTTCAACCTAACCGGTGCGCCTTTGTGAACCAGCTCATCTTTGATTTTGCCAGCCATGATTATCCCGGCTTCGACAAATTTCTGGGAACAGAAAATGCCGAGCTGGTGTATGTGTTGCAGCACAAACATGGGCAATTTATCTATGTTTGGGGCGAAGAGGGCGCAGGCAAAAGCCATCTCTTGCAGGCATGGGTCGCCCAGGCACTCGATGCCGGACGAAATGCCCTCTATATTGACGCCGCCGCCACGCCGCTGACAGAAGCTGCGCTGGATGCAGAATATCTTGCCATTGACCAAATCGAAAAGCTTAATAATGAAGAACAGGCTTTACTGTTTGCCATCTTCAACCGCTTCCGCAACAGCGGCAAAGGCTTTTTGCTTTTGAGTTCCGAATATACGCCGCAGCAGCTCGTTATCCGCGAAGACCTGCGCACACGCATGGCGTATTGCTTGGTTTACGAAGTCAAACCGTTGACCGACCGGGAAAAAATCGATGCGCTCGTCAGCATGGCGGCTGCCCGTCAGGTAACTATCGATCCGGAAATTTTCGAATACCTGATGAACCATTGGCGGCGTGATATGGACAGCCTGATGCAAATGCTCGATACCCTCGACAACTACGCTGTTATGATGGGCAAGCGCATTACTTTGCCGCTTTTGCGCCAGCTTTTAAAACAACAGGAAACCCAATGAAAAACCTTGCCATTTTCGACCTCGACAATACCTTGATCAATACCGATTCGGATCACTCCTGGCCGCAATACCTGATTAAAAAAGGCATAGTCGATGCGGCTGAAACCGAGGCGCAAAATGAAAAGTTTTACCAAGACTATCAAAACGGTTGTCTTGATATTGATGCCTTCCTTAAATTCCATCTCGCGCCTTTGGCCCGTTTCAGCAAGGAAGAATTGGCTGAGTTTCATCGTGAGTTTATGGCTGAATATATTGTTCCGTATATTTCCCCGATGCAGCGTATGCTGGTGCAAAGCCATCAAATGGCGGGCGACGAAATGTTGGTTATTTCTTCGACCAACGAATTCATCATTACCCCTATCTGCCATCTTTTCGGTATTCACAACGTTATCGGCACACAGCTTGAAACCGGCGAAGACGGCCGATATACCGGCAACTATGTCGGTACGCCCAGCCTGAAAGAAGGCAAAATTACCCGATTGAACCAATGGCTTGCCGAGCGCGGCAAGACCTTTGAAAGCTACGGCAAGGTCTATTTTTACAGTGACTCCAAAAACGATTTGCCGTTGCTGCGTATTGTAGACGAACCTGTCGCCGTCAATCCGGATGCCGAGCTGGAAAAAGAAGCCAAAGCAAAAGGTTGGCCGATTTTGAATTTTAAATAACGACCAATCAGGCCGTCTGAAATATTTAACCCTAACCACAACCCTAATAAGGACTAAAACATGAAAACGACTAAACTCCTCGCCTCAGCCCTGTTGTTTGCCGCTGTATTCGGTACCGCGCAAGCAGCCGATACCGAAACTCTGGAAGCCATGAAAGCGCAAAACGGCAGCGTTAAAACCGTTTTGATGGATGTTTTCACAACTCCTGCCGGCAACGTTGACCGCGTGAATATCATTCAATCCAGCGGCAATCCTGAAATGGACGAACGCGCAGTGAAAAGCGTTTCCAAATATCCTTATCCGAAACGCAAAACCGCATCTAAATACCAACACACCGTTACTTTTGAAACCAATGTTGAAGTAATCAACAACTGATTCGGACGCGAGGCCGTTTGAAAACAGAAGGCGTTTTGATTGGGAAATTCCCTCTCAAAACGCCGTTTTATTCTTTAAACAAGTATAACCAAAATTGCCGTAAAACCACACGCTCCGGTGCTATACTAAAACAAATAAACCGCTTCATCACACATCATGTCTCCCCGTCCAGTTACCATTACTTCCTACAATATGCACAAAGGCATGTCTGCGCTCAACCGCAAAGTGCAGGTTAACCGCATGGCTGACGCGCTGGGTGCATTGGGTTCGGATGTTTTGTTTTTACAAGAAGTCCAAGGACAACATCTCAACAGAAGCCGCCGTACCGACTTTCCCGATGCGCCGCATTACGACATCATCGGCGACAGCCTCGATTATCATCGCAGCTACGGCAAAAATGCCGTCTATCCTAAACGACACCACGGCAACGCCATTCTCAGCCGCCTGCCGCTGAAAACGGAAAACAACCTCGACATCAGCGTCAACAAACTCGAACAGCGCGGCCTGTTGCATTGCGAGGTCGTGCCCGAAGGTTGGGAAGACCCGCTGGTGTGTCTGTGCGTCCACCTCAATCTGCGCGAACCTGACCGCCTCAAACAATACCGCGCCATCAGCGACTATGTCGACCGCCACATCAACCCTGACAGCCCCTTGATTATTGCCGGTGATTTTAATGACTGGCGGCAAAAATCAGCGCGTGAGCTGGGCAGGGCATTAGATTTGAACGAAGTATTTGTTGATAATACAGGCAAACGTCCCAAAACCTTCCCCTCGCGCCTGCCTATCCTCAGCCTCGACCGGATTTATACGCGCAATCTTGATGTTATCGATTCTGAAATCCACAACAGTAAAGACTGGCAGCATTTGTCAGATCATCTGCCGTTGAGTGTAACAGTTAGACCGCATCGTAAAATGGATATGAAATTAGATAGAAAAATGTAAGACTGAAATCTTTTTTAAAGCACTATTGGTGGTAATGTATTAAAAAGTTTTTTTACTTAGATATTTGAGACAAAAACAGGCCGTCTGAAACGTTTCAGACGGCCTGTTTTAAGTTTATAAAAAAGCGCAAACCTTTTTATATCAAAAGTTTGCGCTTTAAATCTGGTGGAGGCGGGGGGAATCGAACCCCCGTCCGAAAGTCCTCTACAGAGCGTTCTACATACTTAGTTGTGTCTATTTAGAATCTCGTCCCCATCATGCCGACCAACAGGCCTTCAGGGAACCAGTTACCTTAAATCTCGTTTCCTGCCAAGTAACCCGACAGAAAACCAGTCAATGTAGAATGACGTTGCGGTAGCTTGCGCTACACAGCCCATTGACCAACTGCTGCAACGGCAGGCCTTAAGCGGCCAGTGCGTAAGTTTCGTCGTTTGCGACTATTTTGATTCAGTGTTTAACGGGAAATCTGAGACCCCGGTATGCCCGCATCTGCTTTGCAACCCCCGTCGAAACCAAGATCGCCCCCAGATAGGAAGGGTTGATTATACGCATGTCGGCAGGCTTTGCCAAGTTGCTGTTTGATGAAAAAGGCCGTCTGAACAGCGGTTTGCTTTTTCAGACGGCCTCTTTGTTTAGGTTTATTGACGGTAGTTTTGCAGGAAGCGTTCGAGTTTGCCCATGGCCTCTTCAATTTGATGAACGGGCGGCAGGGTAACGATACGGAAGTGGTCGGGGCGTATCCAGTTGAAGCCTGTACCTTGGACGAACAGGACTTTTTCACGTACGAGTAAGTCGTAGATGAATTTCATGTCGTCGTGGATACTGTACATTTCGGTATCGATTTTGGGGAACATATACAATGCGCCCATGGGTTTGACGCAGGATATGCCCGGAATCTGGTTGACCAGTTCCCATGCTTTGTTGCGTTGCTCGAGCAGGCGGCCGCCGGGGAGGAGGAATTCGTTGATGCTTTGGTATCCGCCTAAGGCCGTCTGAATGGCGTGTTGCATGGGTGTGGTGGCACAAAGGCGCATAGACGAGAGCATGTCCAAGCCTTCGATATAGCCTTTTGCATGATGTTTCGGGCCGTTAAGTATCATCCAGCCTTGACGGAATCCGGCAACGCGGTAGGCTTTTGAGAGGCCGTTGAATGTCACGGTCAGGAGGTCGGGGGCGAGCGCGGCGATATGGTGGTGTACGGCGTCGTCGTAGAGGATTTTGTCGTAAATTTCGTCGGCAAAAATAATCAGGCCGTGTTTGCGTGCCAATTCGGCGATTTCGAGCAGGATTTCTTTGCTGTACACCGCGCCTGTCGGGTTGTTGGGGTTGATGACGACGATGGCTTTGGTTTTAGGCGTAATTTTGGCTTCCATGTCGGCCAGGTTGGGGAACCAGTTGTTTTCTTCGTCGCATAGATAATGGCGGACGGTACCGCCTGCCAGTGTTGCGGCGGCGGTCCACAAAGGATAGTCCGGTGCGGGAATCAGGATTTCGTCGCCGTCGTTGAGCAGCGCCTGCATGGACATGGTAATCAGTTCGGAGACGCCGTTGCCGATGTAAACGTCGTTGACGGTAACGTCGAGCAGTCCTTTGGTTTGGTAGTAGTGGACGATGGCTTTGCGTGCGGAGTAAAGGCCTTTGGAGTCGCAATAGCCTTGAGAAGTGGGCAGGTTGCGGATGACGTCAACCAAAATTTCATCAGGCGCTTCAAAGCCGAACGGAGCCGGATTGCCGATATTGAGCTTGAGGATTTTGTTGCCTTCTTCTTCCAGTTGCAGGGCTTTTTTGTGAACCGGGCCGCGGATGTCGTAGCAAACGTGATCCAGTTTGGATGATTTGGGAAATTTCTCCATGATGTGTGTTCCGTAAAATTGTTAACAATGGGATAAATGTACTCTTTTTGCGGGTAAATTAAAAGGGTTTCAGACGGCCAAGGCTTACTTATTGCGCGCTTCGGCACGGCGAACCGTCACGCTTTTACCGCCTATGCCCCAGTTGTCCATATCGATTTCGTCGATGACGACGACGGTCGTCTCAGGATTTTTGTTGAGAACGCGTGAGAGTAATTCGGTGACGCCGCGGATTAATTCGGCTTTTTGTTCTGCGCTCGGGGCTTCGCTGCCGCCGGTTACTTTAATGTTGACGTAGGGCATGGCTTCCTCCTTTGAAAATAATGTTTATATGTTATCTTATTTTTATCAGGCCGTCTGAAATTTAATTGCAGGATTTTTCATTGCTCATGCCTGCTTTTACAAAGAATTAAGTTTTTTGGAATGGATTGTTTTTACAATGCGGTTTTATTTTGGATGGATATCATCATGAACCGTTTTCTCCAAACTTTGATTGTAGCCGCTCCGATGGTGATTGCCGCGCCTTATGTGGCGGCGGAAACGCATCCGGCACAAAAGCAGATGCAGCAGAACATTGATGCCGTGTTGAAAATTGCACGCAATACTTCTTTGACAGAAGCGCAACGTGTGAAACAGGTTGAGCAGTATGCTAACCGTTATCTGGATTATGAGCGTATTTCGGCTTTAGCGGTCGGTGCGCCATGGCGTGAATTTTCTGCCAAACAGAAAACCGATTTTATCCGTGCATTCAAAGACATGGTCATTGCTATGTACTCGCATTCCGCGTTAATTGGCGCGGCGGATGCAAATGTTCGCCTGTTGCCGAAGATGACGGCAAACGGTAATAAGTTTGACGTTTTCTCGGAAATTCAAACCAAAAAAGGTACGAAGTATGAAGTGGCTTACCAACTTTACCAAAGCGGCGGTGTGTATAAGATTTACAACATCCGCGTGGACGGCACCAGCTTGGTAACGGTATACCGCAACCAATTTGGCGAGCTGATTAAGAGCAAAGGCATTGACGGTACGATTGCCACTGTCGAAGCCAAGGGCTTGAAGAAACAATAAGGCAGATTGAGAAAAAGGCCGTCTGAATATTCAGACGGCCTTTTTGTGTTACGGGCTGATTAGGCGCGTTTGCGGAATTCGCCGGTACGGGTATCGATTTCGATTTTGTCGCCGTTTTCGATGTAAGACATCACTTGAATTTCAGTGCCGCCGACCAGACGTGCGGTTTTCATCACTTTGCCGGAAGTATCGCCTTTAACGGCAGGCTCGGTGTATTCGACTTCGCGAACGATGATGGTAGGCAATTCTACGGAGATTGGGTTGCCTTCGTAGAAAGTGACTTCGCATTGGTCTTCCATGCCGTCAACAATGAATTTCAACGCATCGCCTATGTTGTCGGCTTCGATTTCGTATTGGTTGAACTCTTCGTCCATGAAGACGTACATTGGGTCGGCAAAGTAGCTGTAAGTACAGTTTTTGCGGGACAGGATAACGACGTCGAATTTGTCGTCGGCTTTGTAAATGGTTTCAGTAGCGGCACCGGTCAGCAGGTTTTTCAGTTTCATGCTGACTTTGGCGGAAGAGCGGCCGCCTTTGATGTATTCGGTTTTTTGAACGACCATAGGATCGTTGCCGACCATGAATACGTTGCCGGCGCGCAGTTCTTGTGCTGTTTTCATTGTAGTTTTCCAATCAAATCGGTTGTAATAAAACGCGCTATTTTAGCGTATTTTTTTGTGCTTTGAAATAAAGGCGGTAAGTTTTTCAACGGCACTTTTTTGAGTAAAAAGTCCGTCCCGCCATTTTGCCGCGCTTTGGCGCCATTCGTTTTGGTGTGCCGTCAGGGTTTGCCATGCCTGCAGGCGTTGGCTGTCGCTGAGTGCTTCGCCGTTGTTGAGTTCGTCGGAAAGGAGGCGGTGTGCCGTGGCGACAACATCCGGATAAACCTGATGCGCTTTGTCCCAAAACGCGTGCAGCTTGTCGAGATGGATATTTTCTTCTTGCGGGTAGATGTGCCAAAAGAAGGGTTTGCCGGCGAGCTGGGCGCGAATAAAGCTGTCTTCGCCGCGTATGACGGCGCCGTCGGCAAGGTTGAGTAGTTTGTCGAAATCTTGTTGGGCAACGAAAGGGATTTTGATCAGGGTAACGTGTTCGCTCTGATACACATCGCCGTCTTCAAGGAGGGCGTTTTGCGGCACTAGGCCGCTGTTTTTCAGGCTGGCGATGATTTGCGTACCTGCAAGCAGCAAGGTAATGGGTTGGCCGGCCTGTTGCCACATGGTCAGCCATTTTGCCCAAATATCACTTTGATAGCTGAAAAGCAGCCATTCGGGCGCGTTTTTTGCGGGAAGTTTGAGTTGTCGGCGTAAGGTTTCCGTATCAAAGCGGGCAGATTCGGCGTAATCGCGTTCGCGCAGCAGGCCGCCGCTTTTTTCGCTGAAACCCATAAACCAAAAATATTTCTGTATGCCGCCGGCCTGTAGCGAGGGCATTAAGTGCAGCCTCTCGTTGCTGTCTTCTGCGCTGAGGTATTCCCAGTTGAGCCAAAGCGGTCGGTATTGGAGGATGATGGTTTGAACATTGTCGGGCAGTTCGCAGGCGAAGGTTTCGATGACGATGTCGGGGGTAGGGGCTGTATCGGTATCTTCGGCATGGTCGGCTTGCCAAGCGTGAATGCCGATGCCTTGATGGATATTGGGAATTGAGGCTAAATCAGGGCAGAGTGCCTGAAGGGACGGGAAATCGTCTGTCCACAAATGTACTTGCCAGCCGAGTTCGCGTTGCAAAATACGCGCCAGCCGCCATGAAACGCCGATGTCGCCGAAGTTGTCGATGACGTTGCAGAAAATCCAGCAGGTATAAGGTAGGGTGGTGTTCATGGAAAAATATGCCCAAGGCCGTCTGAAAACATCAGAATGCGCCGAAATAGTGGAATAAATAAACAATCAGCAAAACAATCGGGATAAACATCCAAATGCTTTGCCGTTTCAATTCGGGCTCTTGTTTGAGGTGGTGTTTGATGACGTCAAAGAGGACGAATTTGAATAGGAACGTGGCCTCGCAGGCAAGGATAATGCCGTTGATGAGGTGTTGCGTTTTGTCTTCGGGCGGGTTGAGGGCAAAACATAAAAGGGTGGCAAGCGGAATCAGGCAGACGGCGAGCCAGCGCAAAAGAATGGGTTTGGACATGGTGTGTGTGCAAGAAATAAAAGAAACATTATACCCTGTCGCCTTTCAGACAAGTGCAAATCAGGCTATCATTCGGTTTATTTGAAGCGAACATTTATCCCTATGCAAACCCAAGCCATCATCCGCCATATCGTTCAATGGCTCAAAGATTACGCCGAGCAGGCGCATGCCAAAGGTTTTGTCGTCGGTGTATCCGGTGGCATCGATTCTGCCGTGGTTTCTACACTTGCCGCGCAAACCGGTTTGTCGGTTTTGTTGTTGGAAATGCCGATTCGTCAGAAATCCGACCAAGTCAACCGCGCGCAAGAACACATGGGCCGTCTGAAACAGCGTTATCCCAATGTAAAAGCGCAAAGCGTTGATTTGACCCCGGCGTTCGATACGTTTGCCGATACCGTTGACGTCAGTGAAACCGAATTTCCCAACAAACAGCTGGCACTGGCCAATGCACGCAGCCGCCTTCGCATGACGACGCTTTATTATTACGGTCAGTTGCATGGTTTGCTGGTGGCGGGGACGGGCAACAAAATTGAAGATTTCGGCGTCGGTTTCTTCACCAAATACGGCGACGGCGGCGTGGACATCAGCCCGATTGCCGATTTGACCAAGACTCAAGTGTACGCGCTGGCAGCCGAGCTGGACGTATCGGAAGACATTCAAAAAGCCGTGCCGACAGACGGCCTTTGGGATACCGAGCGTACCGATGAAGAGCAAATGGGCGCATCTTATCCCGAACTCGAATGGGCGATGAGCGTGTACGGCAGCCACAAGCCTGAAGATTTTGAGGGTAGGCAGCGCGAAGTTTTGGCAATCTATACCCGATTGCACAAAGCCATGCAGCACAAAGTCAATCCGATTCCGGTTTGCAAGATTCCGGAAGAATTGTTTTAAGTTTGAACATCAAAAGGCCGTCTGAAAACGCTGGATTAAGGTTTTCAGACGGCCTTTTATATTTTATTTCAATAAGAATTGGGAATATGCTTGAAAAACAGCATCATTAGATACCAAAACAGCGTCGCGACTGCCGCGCCCAGCAATACCCACGCGCTGATTTTGGCGATTTCCCGAATGGTGCGCTTTTGTTGGCGGCTGAACAGACGGTTCACAATCAATGCCGCGATGGCGCAAAAGAAAAAAAATCGCAAAAGCCTGCCTATCATTCCACATCCTCCCAAAAATATTGCCTCTAAATTAGGGCAGGCCGTCTGAAGCCTCATGCACAAAACAAAAACGAAACGTTATAATACCCCTTTTGCCGCATCACTTGGAAATTACAAATGACAACAAATGCCTCAGTGGGCATTGTAACGCCCCGGAAAATTCCGTTTGACACACCGCTTGCTCTGGAAAACGGCAAAACCTTACCCCGTTTCGACCTGATGATTGAAACCTACGGCACGCTCAATGCCGACAAAAGCAATGCCGTCCTTATCTGCCACGCCTTATCAGGCAATCATCATGTTGCCGGCAAGCACAGTGCGGAGGATAAATACGCCGGTTGGTGGGACAATATGGTCGGCCCCGGCAAACCCATCGATACCGAACGCTTTTTTGTGGTCGGTTTGAACAACTTGGGCGGTTGCGACGGCAGCACCGGCCCTTTGTCCGAGAATCCTGAAACCGGCCGCGAATATGGTGCGGATTTTCCGGTTGTAACCGTCAAAGACTGGGTGAAGTCCCAAGCCATGCTTGCTGATTATCTCGGCATCCAAAAATGGGCGGCCGTTGTCGGCGGCAGCTTGGGCGGCATGCAGGCATTGCAATGGACGATTTCTTTGCCCGAACGCGTTGCCCACGCGCTCGTTATCGCTTCCGCGCCTAAACTTTCCACCCAAAACATCGCGTTTAACGATGTTGCCCGCCAGGCGATTTTGACCGATCCCGATTTCCACGAAGGTAATTACCGCAGCCATCATACCGTTCCTTCACGCGGTTTGCGTATCGCGCGCATGATGGGGCACATTACCTATCTTGCCGAAGACGGTTTGGGTAAAAAATTCGGCCGCATTTTAAAATCAGATGGCTATCAGTATGGCTACGGCGTTGAATTTGAAGTGGAATCTTATCTGCGCTATCAAGGCGACAAGTTTGTCGGCCGTTTTGATGCCAATACTTATCTGCTGATGACCAAGGCGCTTGACTACTTCGACCCGGCCGCCGATTACGGCCACAACCTCACGCGCGCCGTGGAGAATGTGCAGGCCAAATTTTTTGTTGCCAGCTTTAGCACAGACTGGCGCTTCTCGCCGCAACGTTCGCATGAATTGGTCAAGGCATTAATCGCCGCGCAAAAATCCGTGCAGTACATTGAAGTCAAATCCAATCACGGCCATGATGCTTTCTTGATGGAAGACGAAGCCTATATCCGCGCGGTTACCGCTTATATGAACAACGTTTACAAGGACTGCCAACAATGAATCTGCGCGACGATTTGCAACTCATTTACGATTGGATACCCGAAGGCAGCCGCGTACTCGATTTAGGTTGCGGCGACGGCGAGCTGCTGGCCGCGTTGGTAGCGCATAAAAACTGCGCCGGTTACGGCATTGAAATCGATACCGACAGCGTGATTGCCGCCATGACCCGCGGTGTAAATGTTATTCAGGCCGACTTGGAAGAGGGCTTGGCGGCATTTGGCGATCAAAGCTTTGATGTGATTGTCTTGAGCCAAACCATTCAAGCCATGCAGAACACGGAAAAAATCCTGCGCTGCCTGATGCGCGTGGCCAAACAGGCCATCGTTAGCTTCCCTAACTTTGGTTACTGGCGCAACCGTTTTCAAATCGCCGTCGGCGGCCATATGCCGGTTTCCGAGCGCATGCCGTATCATTGGTACGATACGCCCAATATCCATTGGTGTACCCTCAAAGACTTTGATTTGCTGTGTGCCAAAAACAAAATCCGCGTGCTTGAGCGTGCGGTCATGACGGGTAACCGACAGGTCAAACATCTGCCGAACTTATTAGGCAGCCTGGCGTTTTACCGCGTGGGTTGATGCGGTGATTAATAAAGGCCGTCTGAACATGTCATCACGAAAGCATAGCTTTTGCGGATACCTGTTCAGACGGCCTTTTATTGTTCAAGCCGGTTTAAGCCTGTTTCAATTTTTCCAACAAGGCCAAACTGCCGGCATCGACCAGGCGGTAGGTTTCATCAAAGTCGCCTGTGTACCACGGATCGGGAACGTGGTTGTATCCTGAGTCGGGGATAAGGTCGGTCAGTTTGAAGATTTTGCCGGGGTGAAAACCGAGCTGTTTTTCGGTTTCTCTGAGGTTGTTGTCGTCCATCACGATGATGTAGTCGAAATGATCGGCATCGCTGGGTTTGATTTTGCTGCTGGTAAAGCCTGACGGGTCGATGCCGTGTTGTTTGAGCACGCGGCGCGTGCCTTCGTGCATGTTTTCTCCGTCGTGCCAGCCTGACGTGCCTGCGCTGGCTGTGATGACGGCATTGCCCATGCCTGCTTCGCGGGCGCGGTGGCGCAGGACGTATTCGGCCATGGGGGAGCGGCAGATGTTGCCGAGGCAGACGAAAAGGATTTTGTGGGTTTTCATGTTTGTGAAAATGAGCGGTAAGGTTTGAAAATCCATGCAACACGCTGAACCGTTTTCAGACGGCCTTGCGTGTTGCATTTTCAATTTAGTTTACATTGCTGAAGAAAGGATTATGGCCTTCCAGTTTCAACGCTTGGGCATAAGTCGGGATGTTTTCGTTTTCGCCCAATGGGTTGTGCAGCAGGTAGAGGTGCTCGATGCGGCATTCGGCCATCAGGTCGAGGAAGTTTTGCTGAACGATGGCGATATTGTCGGTTGAAGCCAGCTCCCAAGTGAAGGTCTGCGGAACGATTTCAAACGCGCTGTCGGTCGCGTTGAAGCTGAACTGGAGCTTGCCGTCCGCCTTGGCTGCGGCAACAACGCCGACGCGCGGGCTTTGCATGCGGATGGCGCGGATGGCGTTGGTAGCAAAAACGTCCATGGCCATGCGTTGGCGGGTGTGGCTGCCGTCGGTAAGCGCGTCAAGCGGCGTATTGGGCGAGAGCGGGTTGGTAAAGAGGGTAACGCCGTCGAGGGCGAGATGCTCTTGCCAAACCTGCATCAATGGCAGGCCTGCCTGTTGCAGGTTGAGGCCCAAGGCCGTCTGAATGTCTTTATTGCCGTAGCCCAGCGCGTAAACAACATGGACGGATTGACCTTCGGGCAGCGTCAATGGTTTGTATTCGAATTTTTGCAGGAATGCGCCTGCCGCTTCATCGTTTTGCTTGGCTTGGAACCACTCGCCCGGGGTAACGCTGCTCAAGTCGGTAGATTGGACGAGGTAAGGCAGCCATTGCGTGTTTTGCGTGAGGGTGCGCAGATTAGGGTAGTTTTGCAGGCAGGCGAAGAGGGCTTCGGTAGGTAATGTGAGCGGCAGGGTTTGTTCTTTTTTGCAACCGGCGACCAAAACGACAGGCAGGGCAAACCATTGGGCTTCGTTATCGTTTTCTGCCTTCAAGACTTCGCCCACGCTTTGAATCAGGCTGGTGTAAGTGCCGACATCGGGCGCCATGGTCATCGCCAATGAAAGATTGATGTAATGGTTTTGGCTGAGCATGGTGCGGATTTCGGTTTGCAATTGGCCGGCCGAAAGTTTGCGTGATGCGGAGGAGGAGTTGTGCGCCAGCTGATAGGCATTGAGCAGAAGGTGGTTTTTGATAGGGCTCTGCGGATAAGGGCGGGTATCTGGAAGAACAAAGGTTTTCATGACGGTTTGAAGTGTTGTGTTGTAAGTGTGGCGATTATAGCAATTTAGTCAGTCGGTGTGCTTGTTAATAAATTAAATTCAACTGGCGATAGGGATATGCTTCATTTTTACACGGGTTAAGTATCGGCATTTTCTAAGTTGAGGAGGGTAAATGCCCAATGTGTTATAATCCATGACCAAACATAATTCAGAAAGGAACAAAATCATGCGCTTGCTTCATACTATGCTGCGTGTCGGCAATCTCGAACGCTCTTTGGATTTCTATCAAAACGTATTGAACATGCAACTGCTGCGCCGCCGCGATTATCCTGAAGGCCGTTTTACTTTGGCTTTTGTCGGTTATGGCGATGAGGCGGACCATACTGTTTTGGAACTGACCCACAACTGGGATACCGAGGCTTACGACTTGGGCGAGGCTTACGGCCATATCGCGATTGAAGTTGATGATGCTTACGCGGCGTGCGAACGTGTTAAAGAGATGGGCGGTAAAGTGGTACGCGAAGCCGGCCCGATGAAACACGGTACGACCGTGATTGCGTTTGTCGAAGATCCGGACGGCTACAAAATTGAATTTATTCAAAAGAAAAGCGGTAGCGATTCGGTGCAATATTCATCTTAAGACATAAGATAATGGAAAAGGCCGTCTGAACATTCAGACGGCCTTTTTTTGATCAGCCCAACTGTTTTTGCTTTTCGCTCAACAGGGCGTGTACGTGAAGCGCGGTAGCGTAGCGGTCTTCTCCCGCTTCAATCGGATCGAGGAAATGCAGCTCGACCGTGCTGGAAGGTTGGCTGATGACCATGCAGATAGATTGCCAGAGGCTGATGTCGCCGTAGTAGGCAGTGTGCGGATTGGGGCTGCTGCCGTCCGGATTCGGATAGCGGCAGAGTGCCGGAATAATCGGTACGCCTGCATCATAGGCCGTCTGAAAAAAGCTGGGTTTGAACGGCAGGATTTCACGGCCTTCGGTACTGGTGCCTTCGGGGAAAATGGTGACGGTATCGCCGTTTTTCAGTGCTTCGGTCACGCCTGCAATTTTGGCGGAATTGCCTTTGATGCCGCGGTTGCGCGAGACGTAAACCGTTTGCGCTTGCGTGGCGAGGTAACCGACCACCGGCCATTTGGCTACATCGTCTTTAGCCACAAAACGGCCGGGAAATGCGCCGTTGACCGCCATAATGTCCAACCATGAAATATGGTTGCTGATAAGCATCTGGCCGCGGCCTTCTTGCGGCGGCGTGCCGAAAGTTTGCAGTTTCATGCCGCAGGAAGCGAGCACGCGCAGCGACCATAATTGGATCGCGCGCAGTTTGCGTTTGCTGCTGTAAAAGGGAAACAGAAAAAACATTTCGGCCATGCCGTACAAAAGGCAGCCGGCAATGCAAAGGAGGCGGAAGATAAAACGGATTTTGGCGGTCATTGTGTGTGTTTTTATAAAAGATGAGGCAGGCCGTCTGAAGTTTCAGACGGCCTTTTATTATGAATCGGTTTTAGGGGCAAAACGTTGCAAGTAGCGGTCGGAAAGATGGCTGATGTCCATCATGATCAGCACATCCGCGCAGTTGAACGCTTCATCGACGCAAGGCTCGCCGCAAAACCACGCGCCTGCTTTGAGATAGCCTTTGATCAGTGCGGGTACAGGCGGGTTTTCAGACGGCGTGATGCTGTCCCATTTGAGCGGATTGAGCGGTTTGACACGCCATTGTTCCGGAGCGAGGTATTTGCCTTTCAAGGCATGATACAGGCCGGCCGCATCGCTGCCGCCGTCGCGCATTTCGATACTGCCGCAACCAATCATAAAGCGCAGGTTTTCGTCTTTCATGAATTTGACCAAGCCGGTCCACAACAGCATAACCAAGCCGCCGTTGCGGTAGTCCGGGTGGGTGCAGGCGCGGCCGAGTTCGACAGTTTGCGGCAGGATGTCTTTCAAAGGCTCAAGGTCGAATTCATGCTCGCTGTACCAGCCGCCGACTTTTTTTGCGGTTTCTTCGGTAATCAGGCGGTAGCAGCCGATAACTTCTCCGGTTGCATCGTCAAACGCGAGCAGGTGGTGGCAATGCTCATCATAAGGATCGACATCGCGGCCGTCATTGCTTTCGATTTCCGCACCCAATTCTTGGGCAAAAACCTGATAGCGCAATCTTTGGGCGGCTTCGATTTCAGCTTGGGTTTCTGCAAGGCGTACGCTCAGGCCGATTTTGGGGCCCGTTTGATTGAAACGGCTGGGGGACATGATGTTTCCTGTTTGAAGAAAATGGCTGATTATAGCGGATATACGGACAGATTTATATTGGTTTGCTTTGCGGTAGGGCAAATTATGTCGGGTTGTTGGAAAAAGGCTTCAGGCCGTCTGAATTTGGCATGCCAAGCGGTAGAAGCGTAAAATCAATGTTTTTGCCGCTTTTTTTTGTTATGGAAACCTCTTTTCTGCTTGCCGGAAAAATTACCGAGCTGACGTTGATTGTTTTGATGGGCGTGACTTTGGTGAAGGCCGGGCTGTTGAAATCGGAAAACAGCTACACGCTCTCCGTCATCGCGCTTTATTTGATCAGCCCGTCCGTCATGATTCATGCTTTTCAGATGGACAATGCACCGCAGATTATCGAAGGGCTGAAGCTTTCCGTTATGCTGGCGGTGTTTTTTCATATAGTGCTGATTGTTTTAGGCAGGGTGTTTAAGCGCGTATTCAAACTCGATGCGCTCGAACACGCGGCGACGGTGTACAGCAATTCGGGCAACCTGATTATTCCTTTGGTAATGTCGGTATTTGGGCCGGAATGGGTGATTTACACCACCGGTTTTATCTTGGTGCAGACGTTTTTGTTTTGGACGCATCTGCGCCTGTTGATTTGCGGTCGCGGCAATGTTGCTTGGAAAACCATTTTCACCAATATCAACATCTTATCCATGTTGGTCGGGCTGCTGATGTTTGCCTTTCAAATCAAGCTGCCGCACATTGTC
This sequence comes from Neisseria sp. P0004.S004, assembly GCF_051963335.1. Classification (NCBI taxonomy): domain Bacteria; kingdom Pseudomonadati; phylum Pseudomonadota; class Betaproteobacteria; order Neisseriales; family Neisseriaceae; genus Neisseria; species Neisseria sp. P0004.S004. The sequence continues at coordinate 15,357 of NZ_JBQCUK010000005.1, read as the reverse complement.
GATAATACTTTGGCAACGGTGGGCAGTATGATCGGTCCGGTTGCCATGTTGGTGGCGGGCATGCTTTTGGCCTCTTTGCCGTTGCGTTCGATTGTGTGGACGCCGAGGCTTTATCTCGTTGCTTTTTTAAGGCTGATTTTGATTCCGGTATTATTGCTTTTTGCCGTTAAAGCCTGCGGTTTTGCCCATCATGATGCGCATGCGGATACGGTTGTGTTAATCAGCTTTTTGGCAACGACTTCGCCTGCCGCTTCGACAGTTACCCAAATGGCGGTTGTTTACGGCAAAAATGCCCAAAAAGCCAGTGCGATTTATGGGTTGACGACCTTGCTTTGTGTGGTAACCATGCCGGTAATGATTGCCTTATATCGTTGGATTATTTAAGAAAAGGGCAGGTCGTCTGAAACTTTAACTTTATGTTTCAGACGGCCTGTTTGGTATTTTAATTTTGAAAATAACTTTTATTATCAATTAATTAAGCAATTAAAAAACTATACAAAGCCGCAAGCAGCGTGTATCCTTACGCCTAACATTCATCCAATATCAATCTTTAAAGGAACACAGCCATGACCGACTTTACCGTTTGGGAAACCGCACCTTTCAATTCCACCATCGACCATATCCTGCAGCGTTACCACAATGTCCACCGCGCCCAGTTTGAAGAGTTGGTTCCGCTGGCGCAAAAAGTGGCGCAGGTTCATGCCGATACTTTCCCTGCCGAAGTGCCTGATTTGTTGGCCTATATGCAAAACGAGCTGTTGATGCACATGATGAAAGAGGAGCGCATGTTGTTCCCGATGATTAATCAGGGTGTGGGTCGCGGCGCGGCCATGCCCATCAGCGTGATGATGCATGAACACGAAGACCACGATCAGGCCATCGCGCGTTTGGAAGAATTGACCAATAATTTTGAGCTTCCCGAAGGCGCTTGCGGCAGCTGGACTCGTTTGTACGCATTGGCTAAAGAGATGGTGGACGATTTGAAAGACCACATCCATTTGGAAAATGAGATTTTGTTCCCCCGCGTTTTGGCTTCTTAAGAATTGATGTTAATCAAGGCCGTCTGAATGTTCAGACGGCCTGTTCTTTAATCCCTTGCTAAGTTAGTACAATAGTTCTAAAATTTTAATAAAGAAAGAAACAAAAATAAGCAGTAAAGGCACACATCCGTTTTTTTGTTTACTTGAGAAGGAGTTTATGAATGAAACATTCTAAAGTTTTACTATCGGGTATTCTGTTTGCTGCCGTGACTGCATGCGCCCAAACGACGGACGGTAGCTGGAGCGCCCTACAGGATACGAAAACAGGTGTGCAGTCGCGACCTTATTATGAATTTGGCAATGTGGTTCAGAAGATTTCTTTTAAGAAAACCGGCAATCCGGAAAATGGTTTGAAAAAGCCTGTCTTGACGGTGTATCGTCAGGGCAAGCTGTTGGGCGAAGCATATAATTTGGAAGCCTCTCATGGCAGCCCCTTGTTGCCAACCCTGTTTCTGGTAAACGGCAAGTCATTAAATGTAAATGACGCCAACGATAAAAAACAGTTGGCTTCTGCGAAGAGAATCGATTTTTACGATTTCGGCCACGGTCGTATCGGCCACGCAGTCTTTACCGCGCCTAACGGCATCTGTCAGGATATGAAACACGGCAAAGGCGTTTCCTACAAGCTGGTTACCAACTATGTTAATTTCCCGGATTATCCTTCGCCTGAAAATATCTTGATTATCACTGCGCAAGGTAAATATGAGCAAGACGGGTTTATATTGGATGCCACTGAGTCAAGAGTGACCAGTGCCAATAAAGAGTTTGCCAAAAAATATGGCGAAGCCCTGAAATCCAAGAATGGCCCTGAGAGTAGGCATGTGAATATGGCCAATGCAGCCAGTGCGGAAAAAGGCAGACTGTTGGCTGATTATATCTGTCAGTAATCATATTAAAGGCCGTCTGAATTTCAGACGGCCTTTTGAATCATGAATGCATCTCTTGTTCAAACGACAGCAGAATCTGTTTTACTTCATCCGCTTCTTTGACGGCACGGATACGGTCAAACAATATCTGCGCCTGTTCAAACTCTTTTTTCATCATGCCCAGCCATTGTTTCAAACGGGCAACCGGATATTTGTTGTTGGCCTCTTTGGCAAGGCATAAGTCGAAGAACTGGACTATCCATGAGGAGACTTCGGCAAAGTCGGTGTCTTTCACTGTTTCGCCGTTTTCATATTGCTTGATTTGCCGCGCCAAGTCGGGACGGATAACCGCGCCGCGCCCGAGCATCACGCTGTCGCAGCCGCTGACGGTTTTAATGTCAAGATAGTCTTGAAGGCTAAACACATCGCCGTTGGCGGTAATGGGAATACTGACTGCATCGCGGATTTTGCGCACCCATTCCCAATGAGCCGGCGGTTCGTAGCCCTCGACTTTGGTGCGCGCGTGGACGGTCAACGCGCATGCGCCGCCGTTTTCAATCGCGGAAGCGCATTCCAATGCCAGGCTTTTGTCTTCATAACCGAGCCGCATCTTGGCAGTCAGCGGAATGTGTTGCGGCAGGCGTTGGCGCAGAGTGCGGACGATGTGGTAAATCAAGTCCGGCTCTTTGAGCAAGACCGCGCCGCCTTTGTGTTTGTTGACCGTCGGCGCAGGGCAGCCGAAGTTGAGGTCGATTTTGTCCGCACCGAAACGCACGGCTTCTAAAGCATTGACGGCCATGTTTTCCGCATCGCTGCCCAAAAGCTGGACAGTACAGGGCGTGCCGGCCGGCGTGCGGTTGGCATGGGCGATTTCGGGAACATATTTAAGCCAAGTGGCGCGTGAGTGAACCGTGTGCGTAATGCGGACAAATTCGCTGACGCATTCGTCAAATCCGCCGATGCGCGTCAACAGGTCGCGCATCACATCGTCCACCAGCCCCTGCATGGGGGCAAGAATAAGCTGCATGGGTCAGGCCGTCTGAAAAAAGGAGGACATATTGTAGCGGTATATCGGTTAAAATACAGCTTCCTTTTTCAGACGGCCTTTTTATGATGCACACAATTCCGGCAACCGCCGCCATGTTGGTAAAAAATTCAGAACGTTATCTTTCAGAAGTTTTGAGTGCGCTGAAAGACTTTGACGAAGTCCTATTGTTGGACAACGGCTCGACCGACCGTACTTTTGAAATTGTCAAGGGCTTTCCCAATGTCAGCTATTACAAGCATGACTTTATCGGGTTTGGCCCGATGAAAAATCTGGCGGCCAGACTGGCGCAAAACGATTGGATTTTCAGCATAGACAGCGATGAAGTGGCGGATGAGGCTTTAATCGAAGCCATTCGTGCGGCCGTTTTGGAAAATGAGAAGGAGCACATCTTTTCACTTTCCCGTCTGAACCATTACCACGGCCGCTTGATTAAAGGCTGCGGCTGGTATCCGGATATTATTCCGCGCCTTTATCATCGCAGATTTACCCGTTTTTCCGACCGTCAGGTGCACGAGTCTTTGGTGTTGCCGCAGGAAGCCAAGGTTAAACAACTCGATGGCCGTCTGAAACATTATTCTTTTGAAAACGCCGAAGGGCTAATTCAAAAAATGCAGCAGTACAGCTCGCTGTATGCGGAAGAAAACCGCTTTAAGAAAGACAGTTCGCCGTTTAAGGCTTTGCTGCATGGCGGCGTATCGTTTGTGAAAAATTACCTGCTCAAGCGCGGTTTTGCCTATGGGGCGGACGGGCTGACGATTTCGGTGTCCAACGCGCAAGGTTCGTATTACAAATATGTCAAACTTTACGAGCGCAACCGCACGATAACCGTCTCCCTCATCATCACTACCTACAATCGTCCCGATGCTTTGGAGCTGGTGTTGAAATCGGCTTTATCGCAAACCCGTCTGCCGGATGAGATTATTGTCGCGGATGACGGCTCAAGGCAGGAAACCGCTGAAGTGGTCGATTTTATCCGCCGCAGAACAAGCATTCCGGTCAAACATTCATGGCAGCCGGATAGAGGCTTTCGTGCCGCCGAATCGCGCAACCGTGCGCTGGCGCAGGCGAAAAGCGATTATATTGTGTTGATTGACGGCGATATGATCTTGGATCCGTCTTTTATCGCCGATCATTTGAAGATTGCCCGCAAAGGCCGTCTGATACAGGGTTCCCGCGTGATTTTGACTGAGGATAAAACGCAGGATATTTTAGACGAAGGCGATTTGCCTGCTTTGTCCATGTTCAGCTCGGGAATAGAAAAACGGCTTTCCGCCCTGCGCTGTCGTTGTTTGGCCAAACTGGCAGGCCGAAAAGGCAACCACAAACACAAAGGCATCAAAACCTGCAATATGGGCTTTTTCCGCAGCGATGCGCTGGCCGTTAACGGGTTTGACAATAGCTTTGTCGGTTGGGGCAGGGAAGACAGCGAATTTGTCGCCCGTTGCTATCATAATGGGATGAAACGCCATAATTTGAAATTTGCCGGCATTGCGTACCACCTCTGGCACAATGAGGCAGAACGCGATTCCTTGCCGCAAAACGATGCTTTGTTGGAGGCAACCTTGTCGGAACGCAAAATCCGCTGTGTTCATGGCGTATCGGATTTTATAAAAGATGAAGAAGTAGCCGGAAAATAGCCTTATCATTTCATCTGAATCATAGAGGCCGTCTGAAAATCTTCAGACGGCCTTTTTTATGCTTTTGATGAGTCTATTGGTTAAATGAGAATATTATTTATTTGATGTAGATCAGTATGTATAATTAGGTAAAGTATGGTTAGGGAAAAGGGTTTACTCTATAATCCAACCGTTTGTAATTTTATTTCGGCGAAGGCCGGATTTTGGGAGTTGTGATGTCAACTATGTTTTTTATCCAGTTTGCCGTTGTGCTGCTGTGTATCCTGATTGGTGCGCAGGTTGGCGGTATTGGTTTGGGCGTGCTCGGCGGTATCGGCTTGGCCGTATTGTCTTTTGGTTTCCATCTTCAGCCGACCAGCCCGCCGATTGATGTGATGCTGATGATTATGGCGGTAGTGTCTGCCGCGGCGGCCATGCAGGCCAGTGGCGGTTTGGACTATATGATTAAAATTGCTACGCGCGTGTTGCACCGTAATCCGAAATACATTACTTTTATCGCGCCGGCGGTAACATACACTTTTACCGTGTTGGCAGGTACGGGCCATGTGGCTTACTCGGTCTTGCCCGTGATTGCCGAAGTCAGCCGCCGCAATGGCATCCGTCCTTCCCGTCCGTTGACAATGGCGGTTATCGCTTCCCAATTCGCGATTGTCGCCAGCCCGATTGCCGCCGCGGTTGTTGCCTGCGTCTCCATGCTTGAGCCGCAGCACATCACGATGGCGGACGTGTTGAAAGTGACCGTTCCGTCCACGATTTTGGGTATCGGTTTGGCTTGCGTGTTCGTAAACAAACTGGGTAAAGAGTTGAAAGACGATCCGCATTATCAGGCTTTGTTGAAAGACCCGAACTATGTGAAAGAATACATCGATGTGGAGGAGCAAAAAACCGATGTCGTCATTTCGCCGAAAGCCAAATTGTCGGTCGGTATTTTCTTGACTGCGGCATTGCTGGTGGTTGTGATGGGTGCGCTGCCTGAGTTGCGTCCGGCTTTTGAACACGATGGCGCGATCAAGCCTATGGGCATGGCGCATACGATTGAAATCGTGATGCTGTCTGCTTCTGCGCTGATTATTTTGGCGTGTAAACCCAATGGCGATGCGATTACCCGAGGTTCGGTATTCCATGCCGGTATGCGTGCTGTGATTGCAGTGTTTGGCGTGGCTTGGTTGGGCGATACCTTGATGAACGGCCACTTGGCAGAAGTGGAATCGACCGTCAGCCATTTGGTTGAATCTGCACCATGGACCTTTGCCTTTGCCTTGTTTATCTTGTCGGTATTGGTCAACAGCCAAGGCGCGACAGTGGCGACACTGTTCCCAATCGCCATCAAACTGGGTATTCCTGCGCCCATCATCATCGGCACGTTTGTTGCGGTAAACGGCTATTTCTTCATTCCGAACTATGGTCCGATTATCGCTTCCATCGACTTTGACGTAACCGGTTCAACCAAAATCGGCAAATTCATCTTCAACCACAGCTTCATGATTCCGGGCTTGTTGAGTATGGCATTTAGTCTGGTTTTCGGTTTGTTGTTGGTTCAACTGTATTATTGATGGACTGAAAAATGAAGGCCGTCTGAAATTAAATTTCAGACGGCCTTTTTGATATTGATATTCGAGAACTTAATTGCAGTATTTATTGACGTCGTTTTGGTATTGTTTAATCAGGCTGTCGCGATTGGCCAAGCGTGCGCTTTCGGCGACTTGGCGGTTGATTTTGGCGATTTTGCAGTTTTCCAGCTTGTTTTGGCGGTTTTGCTCTTCGATTTTTTTATTGCGTTCTTCGATTTGTTTGTTTTGTTCCGCGACTTGTTCGTTGGGCTGCTCGGCAACCGGTTCAGATGCTGCAACAGCAGGCGCAACGGCAGGTTTGACGTTGTGCGTGCGGATGTTGACCACGCCGGAACGCTTCGGTTGCAGGCGGTTTGGCGTATCGGAATAGCTGTTGCCCGACGCGCCTTTCCAAGTGTACACCTCGGCCGCGCCGGTCAGAGCGGCGGAAGAGAGAAGGGCTGCTATCAGACAGGTTTTGAGTACGGAAGATTTCATGGGTTTCCCTTATGTAAATGATGTTCTCATGCGGCTTATTTTACTTGAAACTGCAATGCGTTGGCATATTTTTGTACGCCAAATCAAATCATGTAAAAAAATAACGTTAAAACGTGTATTGCCAATGTTAGCATCAAGCCGGTGTGATATAATGCCGTGCATCTTGCACAAACTGAAAGACCGAGCATCATGCGTATTGTAGAAAAAGCCTATACTTTCGACGACGTTTTGTTGGTTCCAGCGCACTCAAACGTGCTGCCTCGAGATGTCAAACTTCAAACCAAACTCACCCGCGATATCACGCTCAACCTTCCTCTACTTTCTGCTGCAATGGATACCGTTACCGAAGCGCGTCTGGCCATCTCTATGGCTCAAGAAGGCGGCATCGGCATTATCCATAAAAACATGACGCCGGAGTTGCAAGCGCGTGCCGTTTCCAAAGTGAAGCGCCATGAGAGCGGTGTGGTGAAAGATCCCGTTACCGTTGCACCAACCGCATTGATCCGCGATGTATTGGAAATGCGCGCACAACGCAAACGCAAAATGTCCGGTCTGCCTGTTGTTGAAAACGGCAAAGTGGTTGGTATCGTGACCAACCGCGATCTGCGTTTTGAAAACCGTGTCGATCTGCCGGTTTCTGCCATCATGACCCCTCGCGACCGTTTGGTTACCGTTCCAGAAGGTACCAGCATCGATGAAGCCCGCGAAATCATGCATGCGCACAAAGTTGAGCGCGTTTTGGTGTTGAACGACCAAGACGAACTCAAAGGTCTGATTACAGTTAAAGATATTCTGAAAACAACCGAGTTCCCTAATGCCAACAAAGATGCCGAAGGCCGTCTGCGCGTCGGTGCCGCGGTGGGTACCGGCGGCGATACCGAAGAGCGTGTCAAAGCATTGGTGGAAGCAGGCGTGGACGTAATTGTGGTCGATACCGCCCACGGTCATAGCCAAGGCGTTATCGATCGCGTGCGCTGGGTAAAAGAAACCTATCCGCACATCCAAGTCATCGGCGGCAACATTGCTACTGCTAAAGCCGCTTTGGATTTGGTGGCTGCCGGTGCGGATGCCGTTAAAGTCGGTATCGGCCCGGGTTCGATTTGTACGACCCGTATCGTGGCAGGCGTGGGCGTGCCTCAACTGACTGCGATTCACAATGTTTCCGAAGCCCTGAAAGGTACAGGCGTTCCCCTGATTGCCGACGGCGGTATCCGCTTCTCCGGCGATATTGCCAAAGCTCTGGCAGCAGGTGCATACAGCGTCATGCTCGGCGGTATGTTTGCCGGTACGGAAGAAGCACCGGGCGAAATCGAACTCTACCAAGGCCGCTCTTACAAGTCTTACCGCGGCATGGGTTCGTTGGGTGCGATGAGCCAAGGTTCTGCCGACCGCTACTTCCAAGACAAAACCGACAGTACAGACAAATATGTTCCTGAAGGCATCGAAGGCCGCGTTCCTTACAAAGGCCCGATTGTGAACATCATCCACCAGCTGACCGGCGGTCTGCGCTCCAGTATGGGTTATTTGGGTTGCGCCAATATTGCTGAAATGCACGAGAAAGCAGAATTTGTAGAAATCACTTCTGCCGGTATGAGCGAATCTCACGTTCACGACGTACAAATCACTAAAGAAGCGCCTAACTACCATCGTTAAACCACTATAAAAAGGTCGTCTGAAAATATTTCAGACGGCCTTTCTGTTTTTATAAGGTTTTAAAAATGAAGAGAATATTGTTTGCCGCCGTTTGGAATGGTGTTTCAGGTTGCGTATTTGCAGAACTTACCGGATAAATTGGGAAGACAAACGCTTCACGCGCTCAAACCAGAGTGCATCTGTGGAAATAATATGTATCAACTAGTACATTTCGAACTGAGCGATTAAACCGAGTTTCAGACGGCCTTTTAAAAATCGTATTACAATAAGCCAAAATTAAAAACACATTCCATTATGTCCAAAAAAATCCTGATTATTACCCCAAGCTGGATTGGCGACTGCGTCATGACCCAACCGCTTTATCGCCGTTTGCATGAGCTGCATCCCGGCTGCACCATTGATGCTTTTGCACCCAAATGGTCGATGGCCGTATTTGAGCGTATGCCTGAAATCAACCGTGTGATGGAAAATCCGTTTGGACATGGTGCGTTGGAATTGAAAAAACGCTGGCGTATCGGGCGTGAATTGGGAAAAGAAGGCTATGATCAAGTGATTGTTTTGCCCGGTTCGCTCAAATCCGCCATCATCGCCTTGGCTACGGGCATCAAGCAGCGTACGGGCTACGTCGGCGAGTCGCGCTATTTTTTGCTGAACGATATCCGTAAGTTGGATAAGGCCGCGTTGCCTCTGATGGTTGACCGCTATACTGCGCTGGCGTATCCGACCCAAGCGGATTTTAACGGGCATTCTGATAATCCCTGTTTCACGATTGATCCCGCAAGCCGTCAAGCCGCTTTGGCAAAACATGGTTTGACGACGGATAAACCGATTTTGGCATTTTGTCCCGGTGCGGAATATGGCCCGGCCAAGCGTTGGCCTGCGCGTCATTTTGCCGAACTTGGCCGCCGCTATTTGGCTGAAGGTTGGCAGGTTTGGCTGTTTGGTTCGCAAAAAGATTTCGATATTGCAGATGAAATCAACCGACTTTCAGATGGCCTGTGTACCAATCTTTGCGGTAAAACCAATCTTCCGGAAGCGATTGATTTGTTGTCTTGCGCCGATACGGTCGTGTGCAACGACAGCGGTCTGATGCACCTTGCGGCCGCGCTTGATCGGAAATTGGTTGCGGTTTACGGCTCATCCAGCCCTGACCATACGCCGCCTCTAAGCCAAAAGGCAAAAATCGTCAGCTTGAATTTGGATTGCTCGCCTTGTTTCAAACGCGAATGTCCGTTGGGGCATACGGATTGTTTGAACAAACTGACGCCGGATATAGTGCAAAAAGCGGCGGAAGAGCTGGCTCGTTCGGCGTAATCCAATAAAGATTAGATGGGAAGCAGCAAAGGGCAGATTTGAGTCTGCCTTTTTGATTTTTGTTTCTTTTATTTTTTAACGAAAGGCCGTCTGAAAATCATATTTCAGACGGCCTTTGGTTTGAAATCAATACATCTGATTATTTTTGATGCAGATTGTAAACGTATTCGACTTCTTCGCGGCTGCCCATGAATACGGCAACACGTTGGTGCAGGCCGGTAGGTTGGATATCGAGCATGGCTTCGATGGCGTTATTTGATGCGCCGCCGGCTTGTTCCATAATCAGGCTCATCGGGTTGGCTTCGTACATCAGGCGCAGTTTGCCCGGTTTGGATGGGTCGCGTTTGTCTTGCGGATACATGAATACGCCGCCACGCATCAGGATGCGGTGGATTTCGGCAACCATGCTGGCAACCCAGCGCATATTGTAGTTTTTGCCGCGTACGCCGGTTTCGCCTGCCAGCAATTCGTCAATGTATTGTTGAACAGGGGCGAACCAATGTCTTTGGTTGGACATATTGATGGCGAATTCTTTAGTGGATTCGGGAACGCGCGGATTTTCTTTGGTCAACAGGAATTGGTTGGCATCGTCAAGAGTGAAGACGAACACGCCGTGACCGACAGTCAGTACCAGTTGGGTTTGCGGACCGTATAAAACATAACCTGCGGCCACTTGGTCGCGGCCTTTTTGCAGGAAGGATTCGGTAGTCAATGCGCCTTCAGGTTTCGCCAAGATGGAGAAGATGGTGCCGACGGAGATGTTGACGTCGATATTGGAAGAGCCGTCCAACGGGTCAAACAATACCAAATAGCCGCCGTTTTCGTGTGTGGCGACATAGGTGTCTTCTTCTTCGCTGGCAAGGCCTGCGATGTTGGCATTGGCTTTTAAAACATCAATCATGATGTTGTTGGCGATAACGTCAAGTTTCTTTTGGTCTTCGCCTTGGATGTTGCCGGTACCAGCCATGCCCAAAACGCCGGAAAGCGCGCCGAGGCGGACTTTGGCGTTGATGTCCAAACAGGCGGCGGCCACGGATTCCAATACGCTGGCCAGCTCTTGCGGCAGTTTGTGTTCGGGCAGGTGTTGGGCTAAGAATTGGTTCAATGTATTCATGGTTTCACTCTTTTCCTAAGTTTGAATCGAATATTTTTCAATTTCAGGCCGTCTGAAAACGGTGTGTTCATTTGGTTTTGCTGTCAGCCATGCCTAAAACTTCTTTAGTGCAGGCGATGCTGGTGTCTTTGATGCGTTTTTTCAGCTCGTCGCTCATGGAGTCGCTGCCGCCCAAAAGTGAGGTCGCTTCTTCAGGATTGATTTGGTCGACTGTTTTTTCGCCGATACAGCGGCAGATTTTTTCAGTGGTCGCGGAATCAAACGGGCTTTTTCCTGCGGCTTTTTCTACGCAGGCTTCGGTTGCCGAGCGGACAAATTCGGTGCGGAAACTTTGGGTAAATTCTTCTTTAAATTCGTTTTTTGCTGATTCGCTGCACGCGCAAAGCAGGAGCGTACAGGCTAGGGGTGTGCGTATATTCATGAGTGGACGGCTGTTAATTGTTATGTTGTGAATTGTAGTGGAAAAAGGCTTAAGTATAAAGGGTTAAGGCCGTCTGAACAGGTATGGCGGCAAAATCGAAGCGCTTGGGTATGCGTTCAGACGGCAGCGTTTATTTCGTTTTGCTTTCCAATACATAATGCGCGCCGGCATCTTGCGCCAAAATTTTGGCAAGTTCGGGCAGATTGTTTTGCAACTGTTCGGCAAGCATATAGGGCGGGTTGATGATGAACATACCGCTGCCGTGCATACCGAAGCCGTTGCTGCTCGGCGTATGGACATGAAGCTCGGCGTGCAGATGATTGTCGGGAGCGATTTTTTTGAGTTCGTCTGGCAGTTTGCAGCTTTCTTCGCGGCTCAGGCAGGGATACCAAACCATGTAGCAGCCGGTTTCAAAGCGTTTCAAAGCATCTTTCAAAACTTGGACGACACGGCGGTAGTCTTGTTTTTCTTCGTAGGGCGGATCAATCAAGACGGCGGCTCGGCGGGGCGGAGGAGGCAGAAGTGAAATCAAACCTTGATAACCGTCCGCTTGGCTGACCTGTACTTTACGCGCAGGACGGGCTTCGCGCATATTGTTTTGCAAATGGACAAAATCGGCAGGATGCAACTCAAAGAGGCGCATTTTGTCGCTGTCGCGCGTGAGCGCCTGTGCCAGCCAAGGCGAGCCGCAGTAAAGGTTGTCTTGCGGCAGTATTTGTTTCAGACGGCCCACAAATTCGGCCAATTCGGCAGGCAGCTTGTCAGCTTGTTCCAAGAGCGCAATGCCTTGTTTGTATTCGCCGACTTTTTGCGCTTCATCGCCGCTCAAATCATACAAACCGGCACCGCTATGCGTATCGATATACCAATAGGGCTTGTCTTTGCGGTTGAAATATTCGAGGACGAGGAAGAGGGTAAAGTGCTTGAGCATATCGGCATGGTTGCCGGCATGGAAGGCGTGGCGGTAGCTGAGCATGATCGGGCTGCGGAAACAAAAAAACGATTATACCCCAAACCATCGCTATCACCGCTTTCAGACGGTCTTTGTGCCTGGAAAATGCTACAATATCCGCCTTATCGTACCATCGGAAAGAAGACATCATGTTTACAGGCATCGTACAAGGCATGGGCAAAATTACAGACATCGCCCAACCTTCGCCCGACTTTCGTACCCACACTGTCGAGCTGCCCCCCGAAATCGCCGACAATCTGCAAACCGGCGCCTCTGTCGCCAACAACGGCTGCTGCCTGACCATTACTCGAATCGACGGCAACAAAGTCAGCTTTGATTTGATGGACGAAACCTTACGCAAAACCAATCTCGGCAGCTTGAAAGTCGGCGACAGTGTCAATTTGGAACGCGCGGCGCGCTTTGGCGACGAAATCGGCGGCCATGTGATGAGCGGCCATGTGATGGCGGTTACCCGAATTTCCCGTATCGAATCCAGCGAGTTCAACTGTACAGTTTGGTTTGAGCTGCCGGAAAACCTCAAGCCCTACATCCTGACCAAAGGCTTTGTCGGTTTGGACGGTTGCAGCCTGACCATAGGCGAAGTTAGCGACAGCGAATTTTGCGTACACCTGATTCCGGAGACTTTGGAGCGTACCCTGTTTGGCAGCCGCAAAGAAGGCGACCTCATCAATATTGAAATCGATCCGCAAACCCAAGCCGTTGTCGATACTGTGATGCGTGTGTTGGCGCAAAAGGCCGTCTGAAAGAAGAAAGTAAAAATGAAATTATCCGAATTTTTAAAAAAAGCCTATTCCGTTTTAAACCGTTTGGATTTAATCCTGCCTGACGAGCCGGGAAAAACCGATTGGCAGTCACTTGCCTACCGTTGGCACAGCGTGGGCAAAAAAGGCATTTTAGAAAGCCTGCCGCGTCCGCATACGTTTCCTTTGAGCCGATTGGCGGCAGTCGGTTCGCAAACCGACAGGCTGAAACGCAATACCGAGCAATTTTTGGCAGGCCGTCCGGCCAATAATGTCTTGATGACCGGCGCACGCGGTACGGGTAAATCTTCCTTGGTTAAAGCGTTGTTGCACGAATATGCCGAGCGCGGCCTGCGACTGATTGAAGTGGATAAAAGCGATTTGGTCAGCTTGCCGGCTTTGTTGACGCTGTTATCCGGCCGTCCTGAGAAATTTATCGTCTTCTGCGATGATTTGTCGTTTGAAACCGGCGATGAAACCTATAAAGCCTTGAAAACCGCTTTGGATGGCGGACTGTCGCAACGTTGCACCAATGTTTTGGTTTATGCCACTTCCAATCGCCGCCACCTGATTCCAGAATACATGGATGAAAACGGCGGTACTACGGGCACTCGCGGCGAAATCCATCAGAAAGAGGCCGTCGAGGAAAAAATTTCCCTTTCCGACCGCTTCGGCTTATGGCTGAGTTTTTATCCTTTCGACCAAAACGATTATTTGACCGCCGTAGCCAACTGGTTGGACGATTTCAATGTGTCTTTTGACGATACCGCGCGCAAAGCCGCGTTGCAATGGGTGCAAATGCGCGGCAGCCGTTCAGGCCGTTCGGCGTGGCAGTTTGCCTGCGACTGGGCAGGACGCTTGCCGGAAGAAAGAGTGTTGGATTAAGGCTGAAAAAAGCAAAGGCCGTCTGAATATGGTTTCAGACGGCCTTTTGTATTTTTATTTATCCATCAGCGCAAGCATGAAGACAACCACTGCTGGCGTTGGCGCGGATTGAGCAGATGATAGAGGCGGTATTGGATTTCCATTTCATCCACTGCATAGTCCATGCTGGAGAGGTAGCGGTTTTCAACATAATCGCGGGCGGCGTTTGAATCGAATGAGTCGCCGGAGAGGATTTTGATGATGGTTTGACGGCGGTTGCGGTCGGAGCGTACGGTTTTGCGGTAGGCTTTATCGTTGATTTGTTTGAAGTCGGTACGCAGGCGGCGCAGGGCGGCGTGTTGGTCGGCGGATAGATTAAGCTGTCGGATATCGCAATTGGGGTGGAAGTCGTCCAAAGTGGCCAGAAACGGACCGGCATGGGCAGGCAGGCTGGAACAGAGTAGGGCGAGTGCTAAGAAAGTAAAAGTCGGATAGCGGGAAAGTGCGACAGACACGGTGTTTTCCTAATATTTCATCAGGTTTGGAAATATAACCGATTAGCGTGTGAAAGGCAGTATCAAAGCAGTTAACTTTTGTTAATGATATTAGATTTTTCTGCACATGTATGTATTCAAATAATTTATTTTCAAAGCCTTACAATTTGATTCTAAGTTTCATTAATGTATGTGAAATGTAAATTCATAAAAATGACGGTAGAGACGTTGTCGGCAGCATACAACATAGGGGCAAAAATGCGATAATGACAAAGGAACACACTTTAGGAGAACAAACATGACCGACTACCGTATCGCCCCCAGTATTTTGTCTGCCGATTTTGCCCGCCTGGGCGAAGAGGTTGCCGAAGTTATCCGCGCCGGTGCGGATTTGATTCATTTTGATGTGATGGACAATCATTACGTGCCGAATCTGACTTTCGGCCCTATGGTTTGCGCGGCTTTGAAACCGTATGCAACCGTGCCGGTCGATGTGCATTTGATGGTTGAGCCGGTGGACGATTTGATTCATGCGTTTGCCAAAGCCGGTGCCAATATCATTACTTTTCATCCAGAAGCCAGTCGCCACATCGACCGCAGCTTGGGTTTGATTAAAGAATACGGCTGTCAGGCAGGCTTGGTATTGAATCCTGCTACGCCGGTCAATATTCTGGAAAACGTTTTGGACAAACTGGATATGGTTTTGTTGATGTCGGTCAATCCAGGCTTTGGTGGACAAAGCTTTATCCCGAATACGCTGGTGAAAATCCGCAAAGTGCGCGAGATGATGGACGAGTATGAACGGCAAAGCGGCCGCCGTATCGCATTGGAAGTCGATGGCGGCGTGAAGACAGACAATATTGCTGAAATTGCGGCGGCAGGTGCGGATACATTTGTCGCAGGTTCGGCGATTTTTGGCAAACCGGATTACAAAGCCGTTATCGATGAAATGCGCCAACAGTTGGCGCAAATCGGGTAACCAAGCTGGGATATTCTTAGTTTCCAAACTTTAAATAATCAATGTTTAATATTAAAGGCCGTCTGAAATAATTTTCAGACGGCCTTTTGTTTTGGGGCTGACGTAGATTAGCAGTTATGCTAGGCTACGAAAATGCAGATAACCAATTGTAAATTAAGCAAGAGAT